>CAYUXT010000018.1:0-68786 GCA_964448955.1 uncultured Taibaiella sp.
TATTGCAATTCAATAAGTTAATTAATTTAACATTTCATTACGAGGAAAACGGGAGCCGGAGCGCAAGATAAAGCAAGAAAATTAGGCGACAGAGTAATAGAAAATACAAAACAAGATATGAAGTATTATGAAGATTTGGGCGATGTAACAGATGCATTAAATACAAATGCAACAGCACTACAAATGAATACAAATACCATTAATACTATTATTTCTATTGCCATGCAAAATGGCGATATAGAAACTGCAAACCGCTGGAAAGGACAGCCGGCACAGCAGGATATTCCGGCGCAGTTGCAGCCTCAGCTTCCAGCAGAGAGTGTGCCGCCAGCTCAGTAATCATAAGTTAGTAACCATACAAAAAAAATAGGCTTCCGATTTGGTAGCCTATTTTTTTAAAAAGAGTTGAGGTATTACATTCTCGGTTTAATAAATATCACATAAATAGAAATTAATACTATAAGCACTAATGCTATTATTAAGAATGCAATAGTATTTTTTTGTGCCTTGTTAATGGCTTTCATTTTGTGCAATTCGCCGAGATTATTAATTACGTTTTCTATTCTCGAAAAAGCACTTTCGCCTTTTACTACATAATCGTAAGCACCATATTTCATTGTATCTATTGCTACTTCTATATTGTCTTGACCAGATAGTGCCACTACTTGTGTATCGGGATTAGTGTCTTTTATTTGTTTTAGAATTTCTACACCATTTTTAGCATTGGGATTGTTGGCATTTAAAAAATAATCCAATACCACAATTTCGGGGTTAAGATGCATGCTTTCTAAAGCTTCTTCACCAGTAGAAAAAAGTTTGATGTCGAATAAGAAACGCTCGTTTAAATAATCCTTGAGCATTTCGTTTTGAATCGGCTCGTCATCTACAAGAAATAAATACCTTTTTTCGTTTGCCATCGATATTAAAAATTAGTGGTTATTGAATATATATTTTTTGCGAAAGTAATAATTGGAATTTATAATTCAAATGTATTAAGCAATTATTTCTTTTAGTTCTTCAAAAGCTTTGTTGCATACAGCTTTAAGGTTGGCTATAAGTTCGTCTATTTTCACCTTGTTTTCTTCTTTGCCCTCTGCTGCTAATTGCTCTAATTGATAGATGTGGCTTACTTCTTCTTTAATGCCCATATAGTTCATCTGTGGTTTTAAGGAGTGTGCTGCTACTTTTAATGCTGCCCAATCTTCGGCTGTACGAGTGTCGTTAATCTTGCTAATCATAGAGGGAGCATTACTCAAAAACATTTGTATATACTTGTTGCGCTTATCTACTTTGCCACCTGTAAACTTATCTAAAAACGAAGGGTCGGTTACTGTATCGGGTAGCTGTATGGTAGGGCTTGTTTTTTCTATTGTGGTGCTTTTGTTGGGTTCGTTAGTGTCTATGTTTGTTGGGGCTTGTGTAGTATTTGTAATATTGTTGTTAGCTTGTGTATCAGTGCTATTATTGGGTACAAATTCGGGGTTTTCTTGTAGTACAGATGCCATTTTTAACAGTAGTTCATTGGCATTAAATGGTTTGGATAGGTATGCGTTCATTCCTGCTCTGAGGTATTTTATTACGTCTTCTTTAAGTACATTGGCAGTCATTGCTATTATGCCTATTTTGCTTTTGTTTGCAGGCATAGATTGCCTTATGTATGTAGTTGCTTCTATGCCATTCATTACTGGCATTTGTATGTCCATAAGTACAAGGTCGAAGTTTTTTTCTGCAATTTTATCAATGGCTATTTGTCCGTTTTCTGCAATTTCTATTTTTATATTTGGCAAAAGCTCTTTGAGGGTATCTTCTGCTACCATTTGGTTAAATTCATTGTCTTCTACAATTAATACGCTTATGTTTTGCAAAAGGTTTTTTTGTTCTTCAGAAATAGTTTCTTTAGTATTTTTTTGGATTATTTTATCTGTTATTTCAAATGGTATGGTTACATTGAAAGTAGTGCCTTCGTTTCGTTTGCTGGATACGGTAATGGTGCCGTGCATAAGATCTACGAGCTGTTTGGAAATTGTAAGTCCTAATCCGGTGCCACCGAATTTGCGCGCGGTGTCTGTGCCGGCTTGTGTAAAGCTTTCAAATATTTTATTGACGTATTCTTTTGAGATGCCAATGCCGGTGTCTATAATTTTAAAACTAATATTGGCTTTGTCTATTACATTTTCTTCCATTTCTACTATAATAGATACGCTACCTTTTTCTGTAAATTTTAGTGCATTGCCTACTAAGTTTATTAATATTTGGTTTAATCTTCCTGCATCGCCGAGAACAGATTGAGGAAGGCTTTCGTCTATTAGTATTTTAAAATCTAAGTTTTTTTCTTGTGCTTTAATGCGCATTATTTCTTGTATGCCGAAGACTATTTCTCTAATGTCTATTGGTTCGTTTTCAATCGTAATTTTTCCGGCTTCTATTTTAGAAAAATCTAAAATGTCGTTGATGATAATTAGTAGATTGTCGGCAGATTGTTTAATGGCACTAAGGTATTTTATTTGGTCGGGCTTAGGGTCTTTTTCGATAAGGAGTGCTATAAAACCTAATATGGCATTCATCGGAGTACGAATTTCGTGGCTCATATTTGCCATAAATTGTTGTTTGAGGTGTGCCGTTTTTACTGCTACTTCTTTTTCTTTTTTGGCTACTTCTATTTGGTTTTTGATTTGTAAATTACGAAGCTTATTAAGGGTGGCTTGCTGAAATATTTCTTCTTTTAGTTTTTCGTATTCTTTAATATGGTAAAATGCTTTGGGTATATCTCCCATAATATCGTATAGGGTAGATAGGGCTTCGTGTATGCTGAGCAGGTCGTGCTTGCGGTGTGTTTCTGTTGCCCATTCGTGCGAGTTTTGTAAGTGTGTTAATGCCTCTCTGTAATTTCCTTTTTTTAGATTTAGATTACCCAGATAGTAAGACGAAATAATATCTACCTCTAAGCTGTCTAACTCTTGAGAGTTAACAAGGGCATTGGTTAGCAGTTCTTTAGCTTCATCGTATTTGCCCATTTTAAACAATACTTTACCTACACCGCTATCGGCAAGGTATCTGTTGGTGGTATTGTCTTCGGTAAGTTGTTGGTTTTTGGTAAAATAATTGAGCGCTTCGGTATGGTTTTCTTTTTTGAAATATATATCGCCGAGGGTATTGTAGATGTCGATTAATCTGGGTAGGTTGTTGTATCTTTCAAATATGGGTAGGCATTTCATGGCATATTCTAACGCGGTGTCGTAGTCTCCTAAGTCGTAATATAGGTTAGAGATATTGGTAAGGTTTATGGTTTGGTTTAGTTCGTTTCCTAATGCTTCGTTTATTTCTAATGCAGATTCAAAATTGCGAAGGGCGTTAGCCATTTCGCCTAATTTTCTATAAATTCTACCAAAGTTGTTTAATGCCTTTGCTTCTAAATCTTTGTCGTTTATTTCTAATGCGATGGCGTGTGCGGCGGTAAGTTCGTCGAGACCGTCTTCGTACTCTGCCATAAGCCAATAGCAGGCACCCTTATGATTGTGTCCGTTACCGATACCTTTCGCATATTTTATGGCTTCTGAGCGTTCTATAATTTCTTCTGCCATTACTAATGCGCGCTCTACATCTTCGTTTCGCATTTCTAAGGTCATGAGTACGAGTATATCTATTCTTTGTCTTTCAATGCTGGCTTTTTCGTATAGGCTTTGCAATCTTTGGTATTCTGAGGATATCATAAGGCGAGATAATTTCTTTCGGTAAAGTTAAAAAAATGATTCAGAAAATGTAAAGGTTACAATTTCATATTTTTTGCTCGTAAAAAATTTCTAATTGGATTTTCGCAATCTGCTATCTACCTTTAGTAACCAAATAGCTAAGTTGAATAAATTTATATAATGCAAACTAACACTAAAACACCACGTATAAGATTGTTATTAATTGAAGCTGTATTGTGGGTGTTAATTATGTTTATGTCGGCATATTGGGCAATGAATGCACCCACTCCGGTTGGTAAATTTGTTTCGAGTTTTAATGTAATTATTACTTGCGTGATGTTACCCTATTATTTAACTAATAGGATAATTACTCCCAAATATCTAATTGGAAAAAAAATCAAACTTTACATTTTATTTACTTTTCTAATTATTGTTTTAAATCCCATTTTAGGATTTATGTTAAACAATCAGTTAGACTATTTGTTTTTTGGAACAAAAAGAATTTTCACCTTTGATTTAACCAAACGGAGCCACTATGTACTGCTTTGGAATACAGTCGTAGCCCTGGCTTTAGGCACAGGAGTACATTTATTAATGCATTATTTTGTAACGGAAAAAAAAATACTTCAGTTAGAAAAGGAAAGAGTGAAATCCGAATTAGATTTTTTGCGTTCTCAGATAAATCCACATTTTTTGTTCAATGTAATGAACACCCTTTATTTCTTAATTGATAAAGATAATATAAACGCAAGAAATTCGGTGGAAGATTTTACTAAACTATTAAGATACCAATTGCAAGTGGGGGACAAGGATAATGTGCCTATAGAACAAGAAATAGAGTATTTAATAACTTATTGTAATCTGCAAAGATTAAGGTTAGAGCCAGAGACAATAATAGATTTGGACATTTCGCCAACAATAAAAGGATTTAATATTGAGCCATTGCTTTTTCTTCCTATTGTAGAAAATGCCTTTAAGTATATATCGCATTACACGCCTGCCTCCCAAAACTACATAAGTATTAAGTTACATCAAACTGTAGAGAACAAGATAGTTTTTGCTGTAATTAATTCGACAGAAGAAGCAAGTGTTTATAGGAATAAAGCAATAGAAAGCAGCGGAGTGGGCTTAACTAATTTGAGAAAAAGATTAGATATTTATTATGCCAATAATTATATATTAGACTATCAAAAGAAAGAGCATCGTTTTGAAGTTTATTTGTCTATTAAAACGAATAATTAGATTCGTCGGAATAGATTTTTGTTAACTCTTTCCATCAATTCTGTTTTGTATTTTTTACTTAATGGTAATTCTATATCGTTTAAGGTAATCATATCGGTATCTATAGACTGAATGGCATTAATAGAAACCAAGTACGATTTATGTATGCGGATAAATTGAGATGGCGGTAGTTTTTCTTCTATAGACTTAAATGTAAGATAGGTAATGTATTTCTTTTTAGGAGTATGAATAGCAATATAATTGGCAAGCCCTTCAATAAATGTTACATCACTAATCATTATTTTCTCAATCTTTTGATGGCATTTAATAAAGAAATATTTAGCATCTAATGCCGGGTTTTTACTTGAGTAATAATCTTGTATTTTAATAGCTGTTTTTAGAAATCGGGGAAAGGTAATAGGTTTAAGTAAATAATCTAACACGCCTAATTCGAATCCTTCAAGAGCGTGTTCCGAATATGCAGTTGTAAATACTGTCGGTATTGGCTGTTTTAGGCTCCTTACAAAATCTATACCGGACATTTTGGGCATTTGAATGTCCAAAAAAAGCACATCAACTTGTTCTTTGTCTATACAATGAAGAGCTTCTACAACATTTTTACATTCTTTAAGTGGGTTTAAATAACCTATTTGGGAAATATGCTCTAAAATACCTTTTCTGGCAATGGGTTCATCATCTATAACAAGGCAATTAAGTAACATGGTTTCTGTTGAAGAATTTATTTTGCTACTAAATTAGTAAAATTATTTTATTTAGGAGTTTATAAATTTCGCAGGGGATTACTTAACTATAAATATTTTAAGTATTTCATCAGCAAATAATGCCGTTTTGTGTAAATATTGGCGGCATATTTCTGTTTTAGCTATAACTTTCGGGTTTATTCAACGTAAATTTTGTATTACATGAGAAATTTATTATTCAGAACAATCATTTTGTTATTTATCGTCGAAGTATTTATTGGCAATAAAACAGCAATAGCACAACATACTTTAGAAGAAGTAAGGGTTTACGACTCTACTGACACTTGGGTAACCGGTATTAATAACAATGGCGCTATCTGCGGTTATTATTTTGACCCCACAGTCAATACGTATAGGGGTTTTGTGGTGCCTCCCAATGGCAGATTTCGTTTTTTCTTTGCAGCTACGGGTTACGACCATTCTCAGGTAATGGCAATAGACAACCACGACTCATTTACAGTTTTAATAAGAATGTCTAATTCCATCGGTCTTAACGAACCTTCTAAAGTTTATAAATCAAGGTATTATCCGGAAGGAGATACTTTTAGTACAAAGGTAGAAGTTACGGGCATTTCTCCTACCAATCCGGTACCATCAAGCATTAATACTAAAGAGTATATGGCAGGTTGGTATGCACAAGGTCCCGGTGTTAATCAACCGAGATTTTTCTGGATATATTTTAATGATGCCAATCAAATGCCTTCCACCCATACAAACCAATATTATGCCACTCGCCATACCATTAGCTCTGTACCACAACCTACATTTGGCGGTGGGTTAAACGATAGCAATTTATTGTGTGGATATTTTTACAATTTAACTTCAACACAATACACCAGTTATCTGTTTGATATTGAAGCCAAGTCGTTCACTATTTTTAATAATCTATCCGACATACAATTACAAGATATGAATAACAATGGTTTTTTGGTTGGAAAGAGAAGATTGTCAGGGCAAACAAGACCATTTATGGGCACTTATTCTGGAAGTACATTGTATAATATTCCTATTCCTATATTTCAGGGTAGCATGACCTCAGAATTTACCGGAGTAAATGATAAAGAAGAAATTGTTGGTAATTATACACACCCGGCTACAGGCAGGTCTGTAGGTTTTATTTATAGAAGAAATAGAGAAGAATTTAGATTGCCCGGTTTTGATTTTTCGCAACACACTTGGACGATGCTAAACAATTCAGACCATGATTCGGTTCCAAGTACAAACTCTATTTGGACTAATAAATTTTATGACATATGGAATTATGATGGATACGACCCCATCTCGGATCAGGATATATCTGTAACCCAAAATACTAAATATGAAAAATATCCTTTGCATTATGCTTCGAGCGTTTCTTGGCCGGGATTTATGGTGGAGATAGACTCGTTAAGATTTGGCGCAAAAGCACTTGATTCCCAAGAAGATAGTATATATTATCAAGAGATAATAAAACCCTGCTATTTAAATAAATACATGTGCATTAATGACGACGGAGAACCGGGATTCCCGATTTTGGATTCCGCTTTTTATTTTGAATTTGCAGGTTATTGTTATGGGTTTACTTATACTGCTTTGCAAAAATTGTACGATTCCACCACATACAAAGATTGGTTTTCTCTCAAAAATTTAAACGCAGCAGAATACACTAACGATTCTTTAAGAGAAATTATAGCTATTGAGCGGTTTCAATTAAAACAATTAGATCGAGATGTATATTCCAGATATGGATTTCAACGCTATAATGAGATGATTCACATGACGACTTGGAAGGGTATGTTTAGAATGAAAAATTATATGATGGAATCGATAGAAAAGGCTAATCCACGAGGTATTGTATTTGCGGTAACTGATGAACCAATTCCTACGGATAAAGATTTTGGACTACATTCCGTATTGCCATACAAATTAAAAACGGCGACTACCTTACCTTTGGATTACCCTGCTATAAAGTATGATACCTTATTTGTTTACGACTCTAATTTTCCTTTAGATTCTAATGCGTACATTCTTGTAAACAATACTTTTGGAATACACAATAAGGTAGATACTGCGTTTTCTTCATCAAAATACCTGCATGTTAGAGGATTAGAGTTTAATGAACCGGGAGTTAAGGATTTGCCGGAGATATTTGGTCATAAAATTAATTCAAGGCTAAAGCCGACCGCAAACATTGAAGACGATTCCGCATTTGTTTTTTCTTTGGGTAAAAGATTGAATTATACCGTTCAAGATGCTAACTTTAATACGGCAACATTAATAGACAGAAGTTTTGAAAATAATATTGATGATATATTACCTGTTATACCCGTAAACTCTAAGCCTTCTCCTCCTGTATATTACTTTGCAGACACTTCAAAAACGCTGTCATTTACCGGGTCAGACTATGAGACTTCGTTTATGGATTTGCAGGTCTATAACAATGCATATACAATGAGTATTAGCAGAGATAATGTACTAAATGCCGAATCAGACAATGCTACTTTTGCTAATAGAGCCATAGGGTATGGTACCCATGATAATGTGTCTAAACCCTTACAGCTTCATTTTGTTCAGCACGACAATGGAGACATAGGCGTTAATTATTTATTGTCAAATTTTGAAGCCAAACAAGGAGACTCTATTCTTACTTCTAATCCAGAAGGATACCAATATAAAGTAGTTAGAATTGGTGGCGATTCAATTGAATACAATGCAAGGGTCTCTATTTTCAATAATGGTGAATTTGAAAACATAAATACCCCTATTATGATCCCCGGCAATACTACCCACATATACGACCCCTTCTTTAATGGCCCCAATGGTTTGCAATTAGTGATATTTGTAGATATTGGCAATACAGGAACGTATAACGATACCATTTTTATAGACAATACCAATATTGAAAAATATATAAATGCAGATTATATTTCTGTATATCCAAATCCTACTGAAGATATTCTAAATATACAAATAGAAAACAATAAAAGCATACCACATTTTGTAGTAATATCGGATATTACAGGCAAAACCATTCTAAACAAAGAAATTAAATCATTAAATAATCATACTCGATTGTCATTGTCAAATTTAAGTTCCGGCATTTATTTAATTCAAATAAAAGCGGAAAATCAGGTTATATATAGGGATAAGTTATTCAAAAAATAACAAAACCTCTTCGATGAATGATAGAAAGGGAAAATGCAACCAAAAGTTAATTGGTTGCATTTTCCCTTTCTAATTTTTTGTAATTCGGTACATTTAAGATACAAAGTTTATTTCCTACTTTATATTTAATTACACAAGCTGTTAATAATCCTTTTGTAAGCCATATAAATAATTACATTTGCAAATTATTTTCTTTGTTTGTGAGAAAACTACTAATACTAATTCGGCAATTTAGAAACCTTCTCTTATTTGTAATACTGCAAATAATAGCAATAGTGCTTATTGTAAAAAACAGAAGCGTGCAAGGAGTGGATATTTTAAGCTCTTCTAATGCCATAGCCGGTGCTGCTTACCAAAAAAAGCAAAATATAAAACAATACTTCCACCTCAAAAAACTAAACGATAGCCTGCTTTCGGAAAACACCCGATTAAGAAACGAAATGGCACTGCTATCGGGCATAGATACATTCCAAAATTACAATGTTACCATAACTGTAACACAAGCAGACTCCGCTCTGCGAAAAGATAGTACCGGCAATTTTGTACCTACCGGAGAAGTAAAAATTATTAGATATGCTCAGTATGTTTATACTCCGGCTATTGTAATTAATAACTCTATAAGTAACCACAAGGTAAATTATATAACCATTAACAGAGGAGCAGAAGACGGCATTAAAAAAGATATGGCGGTAGTTACTGCAAATGGTATAGTAGGGAGGGTAGCTAATGTATCGGCGCACTATGCTACTGTAATATCTGCACTATCTACGGCAGGTAATCGAAAAATAAGTGCCAAATTACATAATGGCACTACCGGATTTGCATACTGGGAGCCCGGCGACCCCGACCACATTTATGTAGAGGGTTTTCCGCTAAGCAGCAAAATAAAAAAACAAGACAGCATATTTACCACAGGGCACTCTTACTATCCCGAAAACACATTAATAGGCAGAGTAGTAAAAGTAGATACTGCCGACCTTAACAATACCAAACTTTTAAAAGTAAAATTAACTACCGACTTTAGAAGTCTTAGGTATGTATATGTAGTAACTAACGAATTAGATGCAGAGCGTAAAGAACTCGAAAGCCAAAACACAGAAGAAGAATGAGTATTTATTTAAGAAATATAATACGGTTTGTAGTGCTGATATTAATTCAGGTATTGCTGCTTAATAATGTTACACTTTATTGGTGGGCTAAAGATTCGGCTCTGCCTGCTTATACGCCATTTATATATCCGCTTATACTTATATTATTGCCACTATCTACGCCATTATGGGCAATGATGATATTAGGGTTCTTTACGGGGCTTACCATAGATACTTTTTTAGATACCGGAGGTATCCACGCTTTTGTATGTGTGCTTATAGCCGTATTACGCACTGGCATACTTACTACTATATTACCACATAGGCTTTCGGACTATCCTAATCTGTCGCCGGGCATTAAGAACTTAGGCTGGTCTTCGTTTCTTACCTTTTCGGCGGTAGTATTACTGTGCCACCATTTTGTATATTACCTTATCGAAATATGGAGTTTCAAGAGCATTGGTTTTTTATTGATTAAGACCATTGTTTCTTTTTTTACCAGTATGATATTTGTAATACTGTATTGCTTATTCTTTGGCTCCAAAACCGGAAGCAATACACTGCACGAGTAAAAAATAATTTGAGAGGGAAAAGTTTATCTAAAGATGAGTTTCCAATAGAAAACACTACCTCCATTTATATCCCCATAATCTTACATTTAAAATCTACAATGTAACTTTACATTCTGTAAGAATTCCCAATTAGATGATGACTCCCATTATAGACAATAAATACATTGCCGCTCAGATAAATTTACTCGCTAAATTATTAGAACTGCACAATGAAAATCCGTTTAAGATAAAAAACTATACCTATGCAGCACAACTGATAAAAAAATACCCTGATGCGCTTGTAGCGTTAGAAGAAGATGCCTTAAAAAACATAAAAGGAATAGGCAGCGCTACCGCATCTAAGATATGGGAATTAATACAAACAGGTAAAATTGCCGAATTGGAAAATCAGTTAGACAAAACGCCCATTGGTGTTGTAGAAATGCTGCAAGTAAAGGGTTTGGGCGCAAAAAAAGTTGCAACGCTGTGGAAAGAAATGGGCATTGAAACTATAGGAGAACTCGAATATGCCTGCACAGAAAACCGCCTAATAAGTTTCAAGGGATTTGGCATAAAAACACAAGAAAGTATTTTACAAAATATAGCATTTATTAAAAGCAATACAGGCTATTATTTATGGGCAGATGCAACTGAAATTAAAAATGTTACAGAAAAAATACTCCAACAATTTTTCCCCGAAAATACATTTACCATTACAGGAGATTATGTACATCAATTAACCACACTCCACACTTTAATTTGGGTTACAGACTGTCCTTTGTCTAACATTGAAAAACATTTTACCAATACCGAAACAGAAAATACAATAGCCCATATTAACGATAATACGCTTACGCTTTCGTTCCCCAATACTATTACACATCAGTTTAGATATACGAATAGAGAAAACATTGTAAAAGAAGCATTTTTATTGAGTGGCGACGAGGAGTTTATAGGCACATTTACCGGCAAATACACTATACAAAACGTGCAAAATGAAGAAGATATTTTTAAGCAACATAGCCTTAACTATATACCGCCTGCACTGCGTTATGGAAAAAAAAGTATTGAATTGGCAGCGCAAAACAATCTTCCCGATTTAATACAAACCAAAGATATAAAAGGAGTAATACACTGCCATACTACGTATAGCGATGGTGTAAATACAGTAGAAGAAATGGCAAATGAAGCCATAAAAAGAGGTTACGAATATATTGTAATTTCAGACCACTCACAGTCTGCAGGATATGCCGGAGGATTAAAGCTCGAAAATATTTTACAACAACACGAAGAAATAAACCAGCTCAATCAAAAACTGCATCCATTCAAGATTTACAAGTCCATAGAGTCAGATATATTAAGCGATGGCGCATTAGATTATCCTTCGGAGGTTTTGGCAAAATTCGATTTAGTCATTGCATCGGTGCATAGCAACCTAAATATGACACAAGAAAAAGCAATGCAACGCATACTTACAGCTATACGCAATCCATTTACCACTATTTTAGGACACCCATCGGGTAGATTACTGCTTTCGAGAGAGGGTTACCCCTTAGACTATATTACTTTAATAGACGAATGTGCAAAACATAATGTAGCCATAGAAATCAATGCGCACCCACGCCGGTTAGATATCGATTGGCAGTGGATTCCTTATGCTTTAAGTAAAAATGTGCTATTGTCTGTAAACCCCGATGCGCACTCCATTGCAGGAATAGATGTTTTGCAATATGGTATTGCTGCTGCGCAAAAAGGCTATTTAACGGCTGCTAACAATCTCAGCTCTTTTAATAAAATAGAATTAGAACATTTTTTAGAAAAACAAACCCCAAAACGACTCCAATGAAACCAACTGTAACAATAAAAGACAAAGAATTTGAATTATATATTGATGCTACTACAATTGAAGCCCAAATAAAATCTTTAGCGCAAAAAATCAATAAAGATTATGCAGGGAAAAAACCCTTGTTTGTTGCAGTGCTTAATGGTTCGTTTATGTTTGTCGCCGACTTAATGAAAAATATAACTATCGATTCTGAAATTACTTTTATAAAACTATCGTCTTATGCCGGAATGCAATCGTCGGGAAAGGTGTCAGAAACAATAGGATTAACGCACAATATAAAAGACAGGCACATTATTGTAATCGAAGATATTGTAGATACCGGAAATACGCTGTATCAATTTATGCCCGGCATACAAGCACAGCAGCCCTCATCGCTTGCACTTTTTGTATTGCTATTTAAGCCCACCGCTTTAAAAGTGCCTTTGCAGATAGATTATACTTGTTTCGAAATAGAAGACAAATTTGTAATTGGCTATGGTATGGACTACGACGAATTAGGCAGAAATTTAAATGCAATATATCAGTTGAAAAACGGCTAAATTCATACTTCGGCTACGCTCAGAAACCATTTAAAATTCAAAAACACCCCAATCAGCATCGTTGTATCGTATGGCTAACAATAATCCTCTGTTTAGTGTATAAATGCGTTGTCGTTTAGATACATTTTCACTTCTTCTTCTGTAGGATTAAGTTTAATTACCTTATTATATTTACCAACCAAAATAGTAAAAGGAATAGATTTTATCCCAAAATATATTGCATCGTCTGTTTCAAAGCCATTTAATCTTGAATAATTTTGCCAGATTATTTTATTCGAGTTAATTGCATTTATCCATTTATCATATTTGGCATCGAGCGATAAAGCAATAATGTCAAAACCTTTAGAATGATAGCTTTGGTATAACTTTTTTAGTTCTGGTATTTTTTTAATACAAGGAATACACCACGAAGCCCAATAATCAATAAGATAAATACTGTCTTTATGTAGATGAAGTAGCACTTCGTTTTGGTTAATGTCTAATACACTAACCTGTGGAAATGTAGTACCAACAATAGAGTCTTCATTAAATTTATAAAGTTCGTAAAACATCTTTCTACCTTCTTTACTATTTTGTATTTGTTCCGAAAACAATGGGAATAGTTGTTTTTTCCATTCAAAATCTTTCGGTTGCGCACGCGAACAAAAAGCACTAAAAACAGCATAGCTATTAGGGTGTAGATTTATTAGCAATTCTAAAGTATCTTTCATTAATACTTGAACAGAATCATACCCTGTTTGGTGTGCGATTCTATTAATTGTATCAGTTTGGGATAATTGCGCATAATTATTACTTGCCTCAATTAAAGGTCCGTATTTTTTGGCGTATTCGTTATCCCATTCATTTTGTTTAGAGTTTTTGATGCGTGTATAGTGAATCTTATTTACATTTCCGATCAGTTCTAACACGCCTGTATCAATAACAAAAGGATAAAAATTATCAACAGTATCTATAAGCAAAGAGTAATACTTGTAATCATTAAAAGAACCCCTAAAATGAAAAGTATCGTGTTGTGGTATTATAGAGTCCATTGTATATGGATTATGAGGGTTGAGGTGCCCTCCATAAGTATTTGCCAAATATATTTTACGATTAGCAGCCCCTTCAATATTGCATTTTAAAGTAAATGTGTGTTGCGCTGATATGTGTTTTATGTCCAACAAGTACAATAGAGCAATAAAAATTAAGGGGGTTATTTTCATTAAATATTAATCTAAGGTTTAAAAATAAAGCAAGCACTAAACAGTAAAACGAATTTAAACAAAAAATCTTATTTCTTATTTTAAAAATTACACTAAACAGCGTAATGGACAAAATGGTTCCTGTTTTTTTCTGACAATTTTGGGGGATATTTTAAGTATTATTTCCACTAAATTAAAACATACGACAATCTGCCCATTGGTAATCGATTTTAATTGTTAATTTTTGTCTCTGCTTTCTGAATTAAATCTTAATAAAAATGAGCTAACTTTGCCCTTGTTCACCACGAAAGTTGGGTTTTCCACATTTTCTTGCCTTAATTAACATATTTTACACCTAATGTATTAACAAGTTGTCCAAAGTCAATCCAGCAAAGGTTTTCACATATAATTAAATGTGAATAAAACGACATTAAATTTTTGAACCAAAAAATGGGATTTAATGGAAAAAAGTAGAACTTTGTACCATAAAGTTTTCATTCCATGTACGCAAATATCAATACAGAAATAACCATAGACGGTAAAGGGCGCATCTCGCTTCCTACCGACTATCGTAGAAGCCTGCCCGATGGAAGCGTTGGTTTCCATATCAAAAAAAGCCTTGCTATGGATTGCTTAGAACTATATCCCAAAAACGAATGGGAAAAAGTTGTAGCACAATTAAGCCACCTCAATCCGCTCAATCCGGACGATATGCTTACGCTAAGTCTCTTTTTCGATGGCGGTAACGACTTGGAAATGGACAATTCCGGAAGATTAGTTATCCCTAAATCTATTTTAGAATTAGCCAATATAGAAGAATCTAAACCGGTGCTTTTTAAAACAGTAATGAATACCGTTTGTATATGGGATAAAGAAACATTTATGGCATTCGCAAAACAAAATGCAGAAAATGCAAAACGCGCAATGACCGAAGAGTTTGGAAGAAAGAAAACACTGAAATACACCAAAAATTAATTTTAGAATACAATAGAAAGTTCATTGAAAAACACAAAATAAATGCAAGCACCATCTACATATAGCCACAATACAGTATTGCTGTACGAAGCTGTAGATGCCTTACAAGTTCAACCCGACGGAATTTATGTGGATTGCACACTCGGCGGTGGAGGACATACAAAAGAGATAATTAAAAGATTAGGAAAGAATGGAAAATTAATATGTTTCGACCACGACAAAGACGCTTGGGACAATGCCCCCAAAGACGAAAGGGTAATATTGGTAAAAGAAAATTTTAGATACCTAAAAAGATTTTTAAGATACCATAATGTACAAAAGGTAAATGGAATATTGGCAGACTTAGGAGTTAGCTCGCATCATTTTGATACAGCAGAAAGAGGATTTTCTATACGTTTCGATGCGCCTTTGGATATGCGAATGGATAATAGAATAGAAACTACAGCCGCCGATATTTTGATGCAATATGGAGAGAAAGAATTACATCTTTTGTTTGAAAAATATGGAGAAGTACGCAATGCAAAAACGTTAGCCAAAACCATAGTATCGGGTAGAGGAAATGCAAAAATAGAAACCATAGAAAACTTTAAAAATCTAATTCAGGATTGCATTAAAGGTAATCCAAACAAGTATTTGGCACAAGTTTTTCAGTCGTTGCGAATAGAAGTAAATCAGGAATTAGAAGTGCTAAAAGATTTTTTGGAGCAAACTCCTACATTATTAGCAAAAGATGGTGTATTAGCGGTTATTACATTCCATTCGTTAGAAGATAAATTAGTAAAACAGTTTTTGAAAAAAGGAAGTTTTGAGGAAGAGAAAGATGAAATATTTGGACAAGTAAAAGTTAAAAACGAATTGAAAGCATTAAAAGACATTTTGCCAACAGAGGAAGAGATAAAAGCAAACCCACGCTCCAGAAGCGCAAGATTAAGGGTAGGGGTTAAAAAGTAAAATTTGACAATTCGACAATTTGGCAATGATTACAGAGCCTTTCGACTTTAGTTTATATTGAGCGCAGTCGAAATACTCAAGGTTAACTCAAGTCGAAGTATGATAATTTGATGATGAGATTTAATTTAAAAGTAAAAAACTCCATTGTCATTTTGACGACGATACGAGGAAAAATCTAAAACAAAACCTTTACATATAAAAAGTATATTTCAAAAGAATCAAAAACAAAAAAAGAACCATAAAAACAATATAAAAAAATAGCGTCTTTGTTCCTTAGCGTCTTAGCGTGAAAATAATTCAAAATTCATCATTCAAAATTCAAAATTACTACGAATGACTACAGTAAAAACAAAAAAACATTGGCGAGAAAAGTTGGATACAGCCACTTACAAAGGCTTTACCACTTATATACCTTTGGCTGTTTTTGTTTCCATTTTAGGATTTATATACATCACTAATAATAACAAAGCTGTTTCTATTTTATGGGCACAGCAAAAACAAAACAATGAATTACAAAAAGCCAATTGGCGGTATTTGGATTTGCAGTCGAAACTAATGCATCAAACATCAGAATCGCAACTCATAGGCAAATCGCAATCGATAGGGTTAAAACCCTTGTCTAAACCGGCTTTTGAAATACAAACAAGCACAACGAATGAAATAAAATAGAAATGAGCAATATCAGAAAAAATATCAATTACAGAGTATATCTAACATTTATTTTTATGTTGGTTTTTGCATTGGGCATCATTGCAAAGATTGTTTACATACAAATAAGTGATGGACCAAAACTGCGCGATATTGCTGAAGACAAAAGATTTAGAGACAAACCGTTACCCGCCGAAAGGGGTAATATATATTCCGAAGACGGTACCCTATTATCATCTTCCGTACCACGTTTCGACATTAGAATAGATTGGAGCGTTATCGACGAAAACGACTTTAACGACAATATAGATTCTATAGCTATTGGAATGAACAATATATATAAAGACCTTACGGCAAAAGAATACAAAGACAAGATTACAAAAGCATACAATAAAAGGAATAGAGAGAATAAAAGAAATGGTTATTATTTATTAAAATCTAAAGTTAGTTACAACGAGTTAACAGCTACAAGAGCTTTGCCAATTTTCAGAAAACCTAAAAACAAAGGTGGCTTTTTAGAAGAGTTGCAACCATTAAGAGAGTACCCTTATGGATATTTAGCACAACGCACCATTGGCTTATGGCGACAAGATGCACCATCGGTAGGTATTGAAGCCGCATTTGATTCTGTATTGTCGGGAGTGCCAGGAATGCAGGTAGAAGAAAGAACATCGGGAGGTGTGTGGGTGCCTGTAAATGGTATGGTACAAGCGCCTAAAAATGGAAAAGATGTAGTTGCTACTATTGACATCAATATTCAAGACGTAACAGAACACGCACTTTTAGCAAGTTTGGAAAAATACAAATGTCAGTTTGGAACTGCTGTAGTAATGGAAGTTGCTACCGGAAAAATTAAAGCAATTGCAAATCTCGGCAGAACTGCCGACGGGCGTTATGCCGAAAATTATAATTATGCCATTACAAGAGCAGAGCCGGGTTCTACTTTTAAACTAATGACCTTAATGTCTTTAATTGATGACGGATATGTAAATATTAATAACGATGTATATATTGGTAACGGTGTGCAACATTTTGGAAAAGGAATGAGAGTAAAAGACGACCACGCTATGGCATCTACAATGACTTTAAAAAAAGCATTTGCACAATCTTCTAATGTAGCTTTTGCTAAATTAGCACACGCACATTACAGTAACCAACCAATGAAGTTTATTGGGCATTTACAAAAACTACACTTACACGAAAAAACAGGTATAGAATTATTAGGAGAAGACCATCCAATAATTAAAACAACAAAAAGCAAATCTTGGAACAATACAACTTCTATACCTTGGATAGCTTACGGTTACGAAAGTATGATTACACCTATTCATATTTGTATGGTATATAATGCAGTTGCTAACAATGGTAAATTAATGAAACCATACTTAATTAGTGAAATAAAAGAATATGGCAATACTGTTCAAAAATTTGAACCTACTGTTTTAGAAGAAAGCATTGCAAAAGAAAGTACCATAAAACAATTACAAGAAGCACTGCATGCAGTAGTAGAAGAAGGTACAGCAAAATCAATAAAAAATCCTCTGTACAGTATTGGAGGAAAAACAGGAACAGCACAAGTAGCAGGGAAGGGATTTACATATAGTCACGGAATAAGACAAGGTTCGTTTGTCGGTTATTTTCCTTTTGATAATCCTAAATATACAATTGTAGTTGCAGTACGCTCTACACCACGAGGAGCATATTACGGAGCAGTAGTAGCCGCTCCGGTTTTTAAAACTATTGCAGACAAACTTTATGCTACCAAAATTGGTGGCTGGAAAACACCGCAAGATAGCATTGCCAAAACAAAACAATATATCGCTAAAGCAGGAGATGTAAAAGATTTAAATACTGTATTTAAAAATTTGGGTTGGAATTTTAGTCCAAACGAAAACCAACAATATGCTGCATTGTTCAAGAATGAAAATGGGAAATATGCATTTAATAATTTGAATTTTCAGGAAAATACAATACCCAATGTTAGCGGAATGGGACTCAAAGATGCATTGTATATATTAGAAACTGCCGGATTAAATGTAAAAGTAACAGGAAAAGGAAAAGTAAAACATCAATCCATTACACCTGGTGAAAAAATAAAACAAGGAGAAACTATTGTGATAGATTTGAGTTGATTGAAAATTATTTTAACCACATAGGTACATAGGTTTTTATAGTTTTTACAAGGTATAAATAGAAAATTAATTTTAACATAGTTATTATAGAGATTACAGAACGAAAAGGAAAAATGAATTGTAAATTTTGATTTTTTAAAATGCATAGGGATATAGAAAATGATTACAAAAAACTATTTAGAAGACTAGACCTATGATATTATTGGAGGCGCAATTGATGTGCATAAAGAAATGGGTAGTGGACTGTTGAAAGTGTGTATCAACAGTGTATGATTGAAGAATTTAAGAGTAGAGAAATAAATTTTCAAACAGAGATGAAAATTCCAATTGTTTATAAAGAAAAAGCTTTGGATATAGATTTTAGATGTGATTTTTTTATTGAGAATTTAATAGTAGTGGAGTTGAAATCAGTGAATTATATAAAGCCCAATTTTTGAATTATATTAATTTACTAAAATGTCCCAAAGGGATTTTATTAAACTTTAATTGTTCAAATATTTTTAAAAGTGGACAGAAAACATTTGTAAATAAATTTTTCAACTTATTGCCTAACCAATAGTGAAATGAAAATTTAAAAAGTGAAATCGTTACATAATCAATTTTGCGAAGCCAAAAAGCTATGTACCCTTTAAATAACTAAAAAACAAAAGCTATATAGGTCTATGTATCTATGTGGATAAAATAAAAAAAGTGAAAACAGTTAGCGCACTCATACAAAATATTGCAACAAAGCAAGTAATCGGAAATGCCGAAATGCCTGTTGGTGCGCTTACTTTAGACTCCAGAAAAGCAAGTAATGGCACTTTGTTTTTTGCGCAAAAAGGAACACATACCGATGGACATAATTTTATAGAAAGCGTCATTAACGCAGGTGCTTGCGCCATTGTTTGCGAACAGCTTCCGGATTCAATTAAAGACGGCGTATGTTATGTGCAAGTAGAAAATACAATAGAAGTTACAGGGCATATTGCTGCAAATTTTTACAATAATCCAACACAACAATTAAAAGTAATAGGCGTAACAGGAACCAATGGTAAAACTACCATAGCAACATTATTGTTTAAACTTTTTACTAAGTTAGGGTACAACTGTGGACTTATCTCTACCGTTGCTAATTATATAAATAATACAATAATTCCGGCAACACACACCACTCCCGATGCAGTTAGCTTGCAAGGATTGTTTGCACAGATGAAAGAAGAAGGCTGTACACACGTCTTTATGGAGGTTAGCTCGCACGCCATTCATCAACAGCGTATAAATGGAGTGCATTTTGATGGTGGCATATTCAGTAATATTACCCACGACCACTTAGATTACCACAATACTTTCGACGAATATATTAGAGTAAAAAAAGCATTTTTCGACAATCTTCCTAAAACTTCTTTTGCACTTACTAATATAGACGATAAGCGCGGAATGGTGATGTTGCAAAATACCAAAGCAACAAAGAAAACGTATGCGCTAAAAATGCCGGCAGACTATAAAGCTAAAGTTTTAGAAAATGGATTAGAGGGTTTAATGATGACCATAGACGGACAAGATGTACACTTTAGATTAACAGGATTGTTCAATGCCTACAATCTTTTGGCAGTTTATGGTACAGCAATATTATGTGGCGAAGAAAAACATCAAGTGCTTACGGAGTTAAGTGCTATTAGTGGTGTAAATGGAAGATTTGAAACTACTCGCTCTACACATACCGGCGTGTTAGGAATTGTAGATTATGCGCATACTCCCGATGCTTTGCATAATGTACTTACAACTATAAAACAGTTTAGTGGTGAGCGTCGTATTATAACGGTAGTAGGATGTGGAGGAGATAGAGACAAAGCCAAAAGACCAATTATGGCAAATGTAGCAGCAGAGCTTAGCGATAAAGTTATTTTGACTTCGGATAATCCGCGTAGCGAAAACCCCGAAGACATACTTAACCAAATGGAAGCAGGGCTTAATCTGACACAAAAAAGAAAAGCACTTAGAATATCGGATAGAAAAGAGGCGATTAAAGTTGCCGTAACTTTTGCAGAAGACGGAGATGTAGTATTAGTAGCAGGTAAAGGACACGAAAATTACCAAGAAATTAATGGTGTTAAAAACCACTTTGACGACAAAGAAGTAATAACCGAAATGTTTCAACTTTTAAATAAATAACCCACCAAAGATGTTATACTATTTATTCAATTATTTAAGAGAGCAATTTTCACTTGCCGGAGCAGGAATGTTTCAATACATTACTTTCCGTGCAGCTATGGCTATCATTCTTTCTTTGGTTATTACACTGCTTTTCGGAAAAAGGCTTATTAAATATTTACAGAAAAAACAAATAGGAGAAACAGTTAGAGATTTAGGATTACAAGGCGAAGAACAAAAGAAAGGCACTCCTACAATGGGTGGATTAATCATCATTGCAGGTATATTAATACCAACCTTACTTTTTGCCAGAATAGACAATGTGTATATTATACTTATGGTGCTTTCTACGGTATGGTTAGGTTTTGTGGGCTTTCTCGATGATTATATCAAAGTATTTAAAAAAGACAAAGAAGGGCTTGCAGGTAGATTTAAAATTGTAGGACAAGTAGGCTTAGGTATCATCATTGGTCTTACATTATATCATAACGACAACGTGGTTATTACTCGCGAAGTGCAGCCCGGAAAACAATTAACCTTTAGCAGCACAGAGGAGATAATGTCGCAGCCGTATAAGAGAATGCACCACAACGGACAAGAAAAAGAATATGTAACGGTTAAAGCGCAAGTTACTACTGTTCCTTTTGCTAAAAATCACGAATTAAGTTATGCTAAAATAGCTTCTTGGTTTGGAGAAAAACACGAAGGTTGGCTTACTCCATTGTTGTATGTCTTGGTCGTTATTTTTATTATCACTGCCGTATCTAACGGTGCTAATATTACAGATGGTATAGATGGGCTGGCTACCGGAACATCAGCAATAGCAGGATTAACATTTGGCGTATTTGCGTACTTATCCGGCAACTACATTTTTGCTGAATATCTCAATATAATGCACATACCACACCTTGGTGAGTTAGCCATATTTACAGGCGCATTTGTAGGAGCTTGTGTAGGTTTCTTATGGTACAATGCATATCCCGCACAAGTGTTTATGGGCGATACAGGAAGTTTGGCGTTGGGTGGCATCATTGCATCGTTAGCCATTATAGTGCGCAAAGAACTATTAATACCAATTATCTGTGGCATATTCTTAGTAGAAAATTTATCGGTAATGATACAAGTAGGATATTTTAAATACACAAAGAAAAAATACGGAGAAGGCAGAAGAATATTTTTAATGTCGCCATTGCACCACCATTACCAAAAATCAGGGTACCACGAAAGTAAAATAGTATCAAGATTTTGGATAGTGGGAGTCATATTGGCAATATTAAGTGTAGTAACATTGAAAATGCAATAATACAATAGTGGAGAGTTGAGAGTGGAAAGTTGAGAGTGAATAATGAAAATATCTGGGGAATGTAAAGCAATACAACAATTTAACAATACAACAATTTTAAATGGTTACTGAGAGTAGCCGAAGTATGAATCTTAATAAGAACGCCGTTGTTGGTGTTATCTCCAACAACACAATAATAATTTTTGAATTTTAACTTTTGAATTTTGACTTTAGATAAAACAAACATCGTAGTATTAGGTGCCGGCGAAAGCGGTAATGGCGCAGCTATACTCGCCCACGTAAAGGGGTACAACGTTTTTGTATCTGACTATGGAAGTATCACAAAACAATATAAAGACGAATTAAGCGAATACAATATTCCTTTTGAAGAAAAACAGCATAGTGAAGACAAAATTCTTACTGCCGACTTAATTATTAAAAGTCCGGGGATTCCCGAAAAAGCAAATATCATTAAGAAAATAAGAGAAAAAAACATTGAAATAATTAGTGAAATAGAATGGGCGTATCTGTTTAAAGGAACAAGTAAAATTATTGGCATTACAGGCAGCAATGGTAAGAGCACCACTACAAGTTTAATGTATCACATTTTAAAAACGGCAAATTACGATGCGTCAATAGTAGGTAATATAGGAATCAGTTTTGCAAAGCAAGTAGCCTTAAACCCTACCAATTGGTACGTCATTGAGATTAGTAGTTTTCAATTAGACGATATTAAAAAATTCAAACCCGATATTGCTATATTACTCAATATCACTCCCGATCATTTAGATAGGTATGGATACGATATTAATAATTATGCAGAAGCAAAATTTAAAATTGCACTTAATCAAGACGAACAGGATACCATCGTAATTAATATAGACGACAGCATTATTAAGAACAAAATAAAACAGCATCAATTCAAATCAAACACGATAAAATTTACAATGAACGAAGAGTTAAAACCAAACGAAGACGGAGCTTTTACACAAGACAATTCGATAATTATTCGATACAATGAAGAAGAATTAAAAGAAACCATCAGTGATTTAGTAATTAAAGGCAAACACAACACATACAATTCAATGGCAGCAGGTATTTCTGCAAGAGTAGCAGGCATCAGAAACGATTTGATAAGAGAAAGTTTTACCACTTTCAATGGCTTAGAGCATCGTTTAGAATATGTAGCTACTATTAGAGGAGTGGAATTTATAAACGACAGCAAAGGAACAAATCTAAACTCTGTTTGGTATGCTTTAGAAAGTATGACTAATCCTGTAGTGCTCATATTAGGCGGACAAGACAAGGGAAATGATTATAGCGAAATAGCAGATTTGGTTGCAGAAAAAGTAAGAGCCATCGTTTGTTTAGGAATAGACAATACAGCTATTAAAAGCGCATTTGGAGACACTAAAGAAATAATAGAAACACAAACAGCGAACGATGCAGCCAAAGCCGCATATTCATTAGCAGAGAGAGGAGATGTGGTATTGCTATCGCCAGGCTGTGCAAGTTTCGACTTATTCGAAAATTTTGAAGACAGAGGAAAACAATTTAAGCAAGCTGTAAGAGAACTTTAATTAGTGGAGAGTTGATAATTGATAATGGGAATGAAAGATATTAAAAACAATTAAACAACACAGCAATTTGACAATTTTAGTAAGAACGCCGTTGTTGGTGTTATCGCCAACAACAAAATAAAAGTATAGAGAGAAAACGAGAGGTGTGGTAAAACAATAAAATATTTTTTGAATTTTAACTTTTGTATTTTGAATTTTTAATAAAATGAACCAGCTATCAAGACTATTTAGGGGAGATAAAGTAATATGGATTGTGGTGCTACTCATAAGCATTATGGGCTTGGCGGCGGTATATTCTGCTTCGCAGCGATATATAGTTATACATAACAATACAGATTCAATGGCATATCTAAAAAAGCAATTAATGTTTTTAGTTTTAGGTATGATAGCAATTTATTTTGTACATACTCGTAATTATTTATCGTTTAAGAAATACGCAAATATTGGATATGTAGTGAGTATAGTTTTATTGGTTTATACACTCATAGCAGGGGTTACGCACAACGATGGTGCAAGATGGATTGCCTTACCGTTTTCGGGAGGTACTACATTTCAGCCTTCCGATTTTGCAAAATTGGCATTGTTTATTTTAATCGCTAAAGAGTTGAGTAAGCGCAAAGACCATATCGGTACTTTCAAAAAAGGATTTGCACCAATACTGTTTTATGTGTTGCTTACCTGTGCTTTAATCGCTTGGGCTAACCTTTCTACAGGTTTATTATTAGGACTTACTTGTGGTATTTTGTTTTTCATTGGAGGTGTAAGTATGAAACACATTTTGTTGTTGGCACTTTCAGGATTTTTAATTGTTGCATTATTTTTTACGGTATCTATTGCTACCGGTTCGGGTAGGGGTAATACTTGGAAAAACCGAATAATGGAATATGCCGGAATACAAAAAGAAGTAGATGGTAAAAAAGTAGAAACGCAAGAAAACGACCAGGTGCGTTATGCAAAAATGGCAATCGCAAATGGTGGTGTATTTGGTAAAGGACCCGGTAATAGTTGGGCTAAAGATTATTTGCCCTTATCGTTTTCCGATTTTATTTTCTCAATAGTAATAGAAGAGTATGGAGTTGTGGGAGGTGCATTTTTACTCTTTTTGTATTTAACATTATTGTGGCGGAGTATCCGTATTTACAGGAATTGCCCTTATGCTTTTGGTGCATTTCTAACATTAGGATTGAGTTTTACCTTAGTGTTTCAAGCGATAATTAATATGGCGGTAAATGTAAAAATATTACCTGTTACGGGATTAACATTACCCTTTATGAGTTTGGGCGGCTCGTCCATATTATTTAATTCGGTAGCCATAGGCATTATTTTAAGTGTAAGCAGATTTGTAGAAGACAGCAGTGTTCCGGTAGCAGCAAAAGAAGATAACGATGAAGTAGTACAAGGAAATTTACAACCGGCATAATGAATGGTCCGGACTATGATTTTTAACAAACTAAATAATTACAACTAAACAAAAGAACACACGCCGTTGGTGTTATCGCCAACAACATAATTGACAAAAACATTTAAACACTAATTTTTTAAAATGAAACTAAAAGTCATCATAGCAGGAGGAGGTACAGGCGGGCATATATTCCCCGCAGTGGCTATAGGCAATGCTTTGGTGCATATGTATCCAGGTACAGAATTATTATTCGTAGGTGCGAAAGGTAAAATGGAAATGGAAAAAGTACCCAAAGAAGGATTTAAGATTATAGGTTTGGATATTGTAGGGTTCAATAGAAGTCATCTATGGAAAAACATTTTCTTACCAATGAAAATTTTAAAAAGTTGGAGCAAAGCAAGTGCCATCATTAAAGACTTTAAACCAGATGTAGTAGTAGGTGTGGGTGGTTATGCAAGCTTCCCTATGCTGTCGGCAGCACAAAGAAAAAATATTCCGACATTAATTCAAGAGCAAAACTCTTATGCTGGAAAGACTAATAAAATTTTATCTAAAAAAGCAAAAGCAATATGCGTAGCTTACGAGAATATGGAAGTTTTTTTTCCGAAAGAAAAACTAATGCTTACTGGCAATCCGGTAAGAGCAAAAATAGCTTATGCCAACGAAGACAAAACAAAATCGCTCGCAACTTTTGGATTAGGTAACAATAAAAAAACATTATTAATAGTAGGTGGCAGTTTGGGTGCTAAAGCAATCAACGAAGCCATAGCAGCAGGTTTAAACACGCTAATAGAAAACGGACTTCAATTAATATGGCAAACGGGAAAACCATTTTTGGAAGAAGCCCAAAAAGCAGCAAAACCTTATGAAGGAAAAGTAATCGTTAGCGATTTTATATACAATATGGAAACGGCGTATAGTGCAGCAGATATAGTAGTGTCGCGAGCCGGAGCATTGGCTATTGCAGAGTTGTGCATAGTGGGTAAGCCAGTAATTTTTGTACCTTATCCTTTTGCGGCAGAAGACCACCAAACGAGTAATGCAATGGCATTGGTAAATAATAATGCGGCATTGATGATTAAGAACGACGATGCGGCACAACATTTGATTAATGAAATAGTACAACTATCGGGCAACGAAGGACAGCAAGAAGCAATGAGTAAAAACATAAAATCATTAGCAATAAAAAATGCAGATGAAATTATAGCAACTAAAATAAAAGAAATAGCGCAGTCGTAATATGAACATACAAGACATAAAACAAGTTTACCTAATTGGCATCGGAGGCATCGGTATGAGTGCACTCGCTCGCTTTTTTAATGAGCGTGGTGCTAAGGTATCTGGTTACGACAAAACAGAGACAGAACTTACCAAACAATTGGTAAAAGAAGGAATAGCAATACATTATACAGATAGTTTGGATTTATTGGACAAAGAAGCATCATTAGTAATTTATACTCCTGCAATACCAAAAGATTTAAAAGAGTATAATTGGTACAAAGAGCAAGGATACGAAGTATTAAAGCGTTCGGAAGTGTTGGGTATTATTTCTCAAGAGATGCAGACCATTGCGGTTGCCGGCACACACGGCAAGACTACCATAAGTTCTTTGATAGCACATATTTTAAGAGCATCGGGTACAGGCTGTAATGCTTTTCTCGGAGGACTTACAGTAAATTACGAAACCAATTATTGGCATTCTGATAATAACCTTGCAGTAATAGAAGCAGATGAGTATGATAGAAGTTTTTTGCAGCTATCGCCCGATGTAGCAGTGCTTACAGCAATGGATGCAGACCATTTGGATATTTATGGTAATGCAGAAAGTTTGGAAGAAGCGTTTATACAATTTACACAAAAGATAAAATCTCAAGGTAGTTTGTGGTATAAACACGGATTAAACCGTGCGACAGAATTTGGAGGGAAAAACAAATATGCTTATAGCTTACAAAACAACAATGCCAATGCTTATGCCGATAATATTACTTTAAAAGATGGCGGATATATTTTTGATGTCTTTGGAACAGGTTGGATGTTGTCGCAAGTACGGTTAAATATTGGCGGAATGCACAATGTAGAAAATGCAGTTGTTGCCATTGCGGTAGCAAAAGAATTAGAGGTGGACGATTTTCAGATTAGCAATGCCATCGCATCATTTAAAGGCGTAAAAAGAAGATTTGAATATTTAGTAAAAAACGATAAGGTGGTGTATATAGATGATTATGCACATCACCCCGAGGAGTTGGCGAGTTTGATAAAAAGTGCAAAAACTTTATTTCGGAAACGCAAATGCGTTATTGCATTTCAACCACATTTATATTCGAGAACGAGAGATTTTGCAGATGGATTTGCAAGGAGTTTAGATATGGCAGACGAAGTGATATTATTAGATATTTACCCGGCAAGAGAATTACCGATTGAAGGTGTAAGTAGTCAAATAATTGCAGACAAAATGGGTAATCCCAATGTAACGATTTTAACGAAAGAAGGATTATTGGAGTATGTAAAAAAAGCACCTTTAGAATTGTTCATTACCGCCGGAGCAGGAGATATAGATGTGCTGACAAAGGAGATTAGGGATAATTTGACAATGAGATAATGGCATTTCGCCGTTGTCGGTATTATCTCCAATAACAAAAAAGAAAACATAGAACAATAAAAATTTTTGAATTTTGACTATAAAAAAAATACTAAAAATTACACTGAACGCTATCGTAGTTATAGGGTTAGGAGTGGCTTTGGTAGCAGCGTCGGAATATCAAAAGAAAACAAAAATAAAAGGCTTAAAAATTAATATTAAAGACCAAAGCAGATTTAGTGTATTGTCGGCAAACGAGATTAAAGAAACTGCAATTACAAACAAAGATATAGTGCTCGAAAACGAAACCATAGCAACAATAGATTTAGCGCAGATACAACAATCTGTAATGACAAATCCGTGGGTAAAAGAAGCAGATGTTTTTGTGGATAATCAACACATTTTACAAATTAATGTGTCGCAACGTACGCCTGTGGCAAGAGTGTTTGAGCAATCCGGTAACAATTATTATATAGACGAAGAAATGTATCCTTTGCCGCCAATTATAGGTAAAAATAGTTTGGTTACATCGTTTACTAATATTCCTGTTTTCAATGATACTAATCGTAATAAAGACTTGATGACGAAAATTGTTTTTTTATCTAAATATATCAGCAACGATAGCTTTTGGTCGAAACAAATAACGCAAGTTACTTACGATGCGCAGTACGAATTTCAGTTCAGCACATTAGCAGGCAATCAAAATGTAATACTTGGCGATACCAACAATATAAACGAAAAGTTAAACAACCTATTTACATTTTACAAACAGGTAAGTAATAAAATTGGATGGGAAAAATATGAAACTATAGACATTCGCTTTCTCAGACAAGTGGTAGCATCGCCATCGTTGGGTTGGATACCACCGAAGAACACAGATACAGCGGTAGTATTACCTACATCGGATACAGAGCGTGGTGGCGAGCAAGGTTTTGACGAAGAAGAAAAAAGCATAAAAGTAGATCCATTAAGTACCAAAATAGAAAATAACACTAAAGTAAACACTACGCCTAAACCAATTATTATCGAAACTAAAGAAGAAAAAGAAGAGGGAAAAGAAAATGCGCAAGAGGTAAAACACGATTTTCCGAATACAAATACCGAAACAAAAAACAATACCGAAACAAAAGATAGCATCAAACATAAATTTACCGGAGCCGAAAACTCCAATTAATATTTTAAATAGTTATTTCATTATGAGCACAAACAAACGTCCCATTGTAGTAGGTTTAGACATTGGCACCACCAAAGTAGTTGCCATTGCAGGCAGAAAAAACCAATACGATAAATTAGAGATTCTGGGTCTCGGAAAATCCGAATCGGAAGGTGTAGAGCACGGTGTGGTACTGAATATAGACCAGTGTATTCGTTCCATAGAAAGAGCAGTTGAAGATTGCCTTAACTCCAATCCCGAATTGCAAATAACGGATATAAGAGATGTGTTTGTAGGTATTGCAGGGCAGCATATTAAAAGTTTACAAACGAGTGGAGATAGAGTTCGCTCTTCATCAGACGATGAAGATGCTGTAATTACCAAAGAAGATATTGCGCTATTAATAAAAGACCAACGCAAAGCAATACTTCCTGCCGGCGACCAAATCATTGAAATTATTCCACAAGATTTTACGGTGGATAATACGCCCAATGTAAGGCAGCCGATAGGTATGAGCGGAGTGAAAATCAGAGCCAATTTTCACGTAGTTACAGGAGATAAAAATGCTATACGCAATATGAAAAGATGTGTAGAGCGTGCCAACCTTTCTGTAAAAGAAATTATACTACAACCATTAGCTTCTGCCGCTGCCGTAATGACCCCCGAAGATATGGAAGCCGGTGTAGCTATTGTGGACATTGGTGGTGGTACTACCGATATGGCTGTATTCCACGATAATATTTTACACCATACTGCCGTAATTCCGATGGCAGGTAATAATATTACTAACGACATAAGAAGGCTTTTAGGCGTACTTAAAATACAAGCAGAAGCAATGAAGGTAAAGTTTGGCTCTGCGCTTTCGAGCGAAGCCAATGCCAATGCTTTTGTTACCATTCCGGGACTTAAAGGATTACCACCCAAAGAAATTTCATTGATGATGCTTGCAGGTGTAATACAAGATAAAGTCGAAAACATTTTGGAATATGTGATGGTGCAATTGAAACAATGTAAAGTAGCCGATAAATTACACGGCGGTATTATACTTACAGGTGGAGGTAGTATGCTCAATGATATATTACAATTAGCACAACTCAAAACAGGTATGAATGTACGCATAGGGAAAGCAAACGAATATTTGTCCGGAAAATACTCCGAAGATTTAGCCCACCCTATGTATGCCACTTGTATTGGTTTGATATTAAGAGGTTACGCTCAAGTAGAAGAAGATTTAGGTGTAAACTTTTTTACGGTACCCCAAAAAGATGAAGAAAATAAAACCGAGCAAGTACCTGTAAATAATTTTGTACAAACAGAAATTGAAGACGAATTTATAGACGAAGAGCCACAACCTAAAAAACACAAAGGAGATGCAAGTAATAAACGCCAGATAATGATTAATAGGGTATTTACATCTATAAAGACAAGTATCCTTAAATTGTTTGGCGATGAAGAAGATACAAAACTCTAATTTTCTACAATAAAAAATTTACTAACCCCAATAATAATAATTAAAAATTAAATTACAACTGTTATGATACACTTCGAAAGTCCCAAAAACCAATCCTCCATTATTAAAGTTATAGGTGTAGGCGGTGGCGGCGGAAACGCTGTTAATTATATGCACAAACAAGGAATAGATGGTGTAGATTTTATCGTTTGCAATACCGATTCTCAAGCATTGGCATTAAGTCCCATTCCTAACAAAATACAATTAGGACCACACCTTACACAAGGTCTTGGAGCCGGAGCTAATCCATCTATCGGACAGCAGGCAGGCGAAGAGTCTATTGAGGACATTGCTAAAATTTTACAAGTAAATACCAAAATGGCATTTATTACTGCCGGAATGGGTGGTGGTACCGGTACCGGTGCTGCTCCTATTATTGCAAAAGTTTGTAGCGACCACGATATACTTACCGTAGGTATAGTTACTACTCCTTTTACTTACGAAGGCAACAAAAGATTAAAACAAGCGCAAGAAGGTATTAAAGCAATGCGTCAGTACGTAGATACCATTCTTATTATTTCTAACGATAAATTAAGACAGCAATACGGCAACTTGCCATTTACACAAGCATTTGCAAAAGCAGACGATGTATTGGCTACGGCTGCTAAATGTATTACCGACTTAATTACAGTGGACGGCAAAGTTAATTTGGACTTTAACGACGTACAAACAGTTATGAAAAATGGTGGTGTTGCTATTCTTGGTAGCTCTACTGCTAATGGAGAAGACAGGGCTAAACAAGCCGTAGAAGATGCACTAAACTCACCACTTCTTAACGACAGCGAAATTAAAGGTGCAAAATGGATATTGTTAAACATCACTTCTGCGCCGGGCGAGTTTGAGCATACATTAGACGAACTCGAAATTATACAAGGTTATGTACAGCAACAAGCAGGTAATAATTGCGATATAATTCTGGGTATGGGACACAACGAATTGCTCGAAAATAATATTGCTGTTACTATTATAGCTACAGGTTTTGAGTACAACGAAATAAGCGGGGCTATGCCCGAACCCGAAGTGAAAAAAGAAGTGTTTGCTTTAGAAGATACTAAAACAGAACAAAAAATAGGGAATAAAGCAGTAGAAACGAATACGATAACAATTGAAGAAAAACCAGCGGCAACACCGGAATTAGATTTATTACCTAAGCTTATAATTAAAGAAGAAAAAGAAACACCAGAAGTAAGAACTTCGTTTACGCAAAACTATGAGATTAAAGAAGAACCGCAAGAAGTAGTAAGCGAAAATAGAATAGTATTTGAGTTGACTCCAGAAGATACATCTGCTTCTATACAGAACATTAAAGAAGAGCCAAAGAAGGAAATACCTATTCAAAAAGAAGAACCCGCAAACCCATTTGTGAATTTAGAATTGGTTATTAACAACAACGAAAAGCCATCAGAAGTAAAACCACAAACACCCCAACAAAGAGGCGAGCAGTTTATGTCGGATATGGACAAGGAAGCAAAAAGGCAATTAGAAAAACAAAAACAAGAATTTGCAGAGAGAGCCAGTAGGTTACGTGCTATGAGTTTTAAACAAAACCCCGATGAAGTAAATCAACAATCGGAACATACAGCAGGCACACATCATTCTGCTAAAAACGAAGGGTACTTGTCGGGTAATTCGGTAGATGCTAATAACGGTAACATCAATACCATTAATAACTTTTTAGAGGGCAGAAAATCTGACTAAAATTATTGCAAACAAAAACATGAAATGAAAAGCAAAGAGGCTGTCGATTTCGACAGCCTCTTTGCTTTTAGTGGTATATCAATACTTACATTGACATGGTTCTCTTTGGGTTAAGATTTTCGGACTATAATGAAAAAAAATTCATTGTTGTACGTAGAGCAAGTGCACAAAAGTATTAGGCAGCAAAATGCCAAATGCTGTAGCTTTGGAGCTTCGGAAAGCATTTCTATAACTATTTCACGAAGAGAAAAGTAACGCATAAGCACGCCAAAGAGTAGGAATACTAAATGCGAATAACCATCTAACCTTTTTACATTTCTATCATAACCTCTGGCTCTGCCTCAATCTTTAATAGACTGTTTGTCTATTAAATTCACCGTACTAAAAGGTACAAGTCGGGCGTATGATTTAGACGAGTAGTTGGCATTAATCCTTTTAATGCCAATTTGAATTATTTGTCGCCAAACATATTTTTTAGCTTATCCAATGGGCTTTCGGAACTGTTGTCGCTACCACCGCCAAACAATCCGCCAAGGCTACCCATAATACTGGATAGGTCGAAATTACCGTTAAAAATATCTTCAACTTTATCGCTTAATCCGGGAGGTAATTTTTCTTTAACGAAATTAATTGCTGTATCAGCTGCTTTGGTTGCAGATTCTTCGCTTAATCCTGCCTTTTCTACGAAGGCGTTTATGAGTTCTTTCATTTTATCATTATTTGTGGTTACAAAGATAGTCTTATTTTCAACAGCAAGATTATCTAAGTAAATGTATCTCACCTTTCTTAATCTCTAAACTTCCGCTTTCGCCACATATAAACCTAAAGTAATAATGATACACTCCTATATCCGCTTGCTTACCTTTATGGGTACCATCCCAACCTTCTTTCTGATTGGTGGTAGAGAAAACTCTTTCGCCCCATCTGTTGAAAACTTGGAAGTCATATAATTGGTAAAGCGAGTACGTGTAAGGCAAGAATTCGTCGTTAAGCCCATCATTATTTGGCGAGAAAGCATTAGGTATAAAGTATTCGCAGCAAGGTATTGCATCTATATATATAGAATCAGTATTAGAACAGCCGTACAGATCTTCTACAGTAACATTTACCCACCCTTTTTTATTAAGCATTGCATACACGCTATTATGTGTTCTGTTTTCATCGAATTGGAAGTACGATTCCGGCCCCCACATATACGAGTATCCTTCTGCGTGTTTATTATTATAGATATTAATTGGCGCATCTAAGCACAATCTGTTTTGTGTATTGTTAATTGCAAATGCTATTTCAGGCAGTGGCACTACATTTACATTTTTAGTTACCACTGGTGATAAACAACCATTGGTTTCGGCTTGTAAAGTAAATGTATGTTCTCCTGGTTGTGTCCACACAAATTGATGTTCTTTTTGATTAGGCAAATTAGTATTATCTAAAGTCCAATTATAAATCGAATTTGGAATATTAATTTCTCCAACTACTAATATACTATCATTAATACAAACAAAATCGGGAACTATAATTTTAGGTATATCTGCCACTGGTAATACCTCTATATTATCAGAATATGTATTGCTTACGCAACCGTCATTATCAATAGTGAGACTAATAATTTTATTACCCGATCCATTCCAATAAACAGTATATGGACCTGGATCAATTCCTGTAACTGCTCCTCCAGACCAATTCCAAATCATATTGGCTCCTGTAGGTAATAGGCCAGTGAAATTTACAACCACTGTCTCATTTGCGCATATAGAGGAACTATCCGGTATCAATTCGAATGATGCAATTGGTCTTTCATTTACTTTAACCAATATAGAATCTCTTAAGCTTTCGCAATTATTTACAGTTTGACTCACATAATACCACGTTTGACCAATAACAGCAGTACTCGGTACAGGAGAAGCTGATGCGCCACTTCCTCCAACACTTGTAGTGTACCATAGTAAGTTTAAGCCAAATGCCGTTAATGTCGATGGTGCATCTCCCTGACAATATACAACGGGACTATTAACAGTAGGTGGCAATGGAGTAGGTGTAACGGTTAAATTTAATACAGCATACGAGTCGCAACCATTTATTGAAGTATATGTCTGCGTATATAATCCGGTATTGTAATAACCGATATTGTTTAATACAAACGAATCTCCTTGACAAATAATCGCCGTAACGGTATCTGTAAAATAGGGATATACCTGCAAATGCAAGGTTATATTCGAATCGCAACCCAATATTGTTTGTCCGGTATGATAATAAGTTCCTGTAGTATTCAAATTACTTCCAAAGAAATTGTATGGCAATTGATTAGAGCATACGGTATCAAAAACTTCAATAGAATCAATTGGATTAATAGTTAAGAATAAATTAGTAGTACTATCGCAACCATAAATATTAACTGTTGTGTATTGTGCTGTGGCAGTAGTTACATTTTGACCATTCCATACAAAAGGTAGGTTGTTAATACAAACCGAAGCATAAACCGAAACTGGAGGTACAGAATCTCGAATATGTAGTAGTACGTTTACGATAGAGTCGCAAGTAGTTGCAGCAAAAGTATCGCTATATGTTCCGGAGGCATATACGGTGTCGCTCCACGGTAAAATGTAATAATCTCCAAAACACACAGTATCATTAATATTGTTGACAATGTATGGGGTAACATTTAAAATTAACACTATCACAGAATCGCAGTCCATTACGGTATTTAGATTATGGGTATAAGTACCACTTATATAATGTGCAATACTGTTAAATACAAAGCTATCGCCATCGCAAATAGTTGTATTAATGGTATCGTTGTATATTGGGTTTACTTGTAAGTGTAGTCTAATAAACGAGTCGCAACCTAAAGATGTGAGTAAAGTATCGTAATAAGTGCCACTTCCGTTTATGGGGGTTCCTAAAAAGTTGTATGGCAACTCATCGGCACAAATAGTGTCATATAGTACTATAGAATCTGTTAGATTGATTGTTAAGAATAAATTGGTAGTACTATCGCAGCCATAAATATTAGTTGTAGTGTATTGTGCTGTGGTGGTAGTTACATTTTGACCATTCCATACGTAAGGTAATTGATTATTGCATACTGTATCATATACAGATACAGAATGAACGGAATCTCTGATTACTAAATGTACATTTACTATAGAATCGCAAAATGCTGTGGCAAATGTATCACTATACGTGCCAGTACCAAATGCAGTATCATTCCAAGGCAATACATAATAATCGCCAAAACATATAGTATCTGCAATATTATTTAAAATCACATCATCTACTGTAACTAATATACTATCGGATATAGTACAACCATCTTTAGTAACTGCTACCCAAAACAGACCGGTAGTATATGCATCAAAAGTAGCATTAGTACTGTTATTATGCCATAGATAGCTTGCTCCAGAGTAGGTAGCATCTAACAATAAAGGAGCTTGATTTTCGCACAATGAAGTATCGTTTCCTAAGCTTATTAAAGAATCGAATGCATTATTCACTACAAAAGAATCTCGAATGGTACATACTCCATCTGTTAATTCAACCCAATACAAACCACTTGCAGATATTTGAATAGCGGAATCGTTACTATTGGTATTCCATAAATAATTTACATTAGATATAGATTGGTATCCATTAAGCCAAACTAAATCACCAGGAGTACATTTAATAATTGTATCTATTGGATTTTTTATTAAATCAGCAATATAAACACTTATTGTGTCTGATGCGGTACAGCCTGCATAAGTAACTGTTACGCTATATGTATTTAATCCGGATTGGTTAGCTACAAAAGTTGGATTTGTAGAATTATTGTGCCAAAGATAAGTAGCACCGGCGGCAAAAGTTGCATCTAATATTATCGAATCATTAGCATTACATATACTCGTATCTGCTCCTAAATCTACTTCGGGTCTTGGGGGTATGCTTACAATATGCGAAATGTATGAAGTGTCATTGCAATCTGTATTGATTACCCTTAAAGTTACTGTATAATTAGCTGCATAAGGAAGTGCCGGGTATCTGTATTTAGGGGAAAATAGATTTGATGTATCATTGTTATACCCAAAATTCCAAAGATAGTTTACACTACTTCCGAATGTACTATGGTTATTAAAATTAACGGAGTCGCTTATTGCACAATTAAATGATGATACAAAAGCAGCATTAGAAAAACATATTGTAGGTGGGGCGCAAGAATCTTGATAAGACACTGCTCCTACATTTAATGTAATAGAGCCTGTAGTATTGGTATTATTGTTGGCAACTTTAGGTGTAAATACTTGAATGTAATAACTTCTTCCTGGCAATAAACAAAAGTATGTATTTTGCGTATTGGCGTCTAATACACAGCTTTGCTCTTGCATAGCATTGCAGTTGCCGCTCATCATTCTATACATAATTTGATTGGCATTTACATTGGTATTTTCGGTAATAAATGCTGTTACATCTAAGGAGTCGGTACCGCCTACATTAACTCTAAACCAAGACGATTTGTAATTTTGAGTAAGGCTATTAGGAGGACAAGTAAGCGAGTCTCCAAGCTCTCCATAATCTGTACCAATGGTATGGCAATCCACGTTTAAAGATGCAGTATAGTTGCCTGCACCTACCACAGACAAATTAACCGCATTAGAGCAAAAATCACCATTAGACTCTTCAATTACTATTTCAGGATATACATCTTGGAATGTTCTATTACAACCTGTAAGTGCTAAATAATAAGTTCCTTCTTTTATGCAGGTTCTTTGCCAGCCCGAAAAAGCAGTTAATGCAATTGGCTGTAAGTCATTAACAGTAGAGTCGCCTATATTTATTTCTTTAAATAATTTTACATCATTAGTGGTAGTATTAAATACCATACTATCTAACCACATTCTCACTCTAAGTTCTCCGCTGGTATAGGTTCCGATATTAAATTTGTACCATAAAGTTTTATTAGCACAAGCAGGCAAATAGGCACTTTCGTTGGCAGATGTAGAAGCGCAAGAGTAATTGTCTTCATCGCCTAAATGGCTGCCTTGTGTTAGCGAACCCATATTATATGCATTGGCAAAGTAATCGTATTTAGCCAAAGTATTGTTTACGACAGTATCTACTTTTATAGCTACTTCAACTTGGTGGTTGGGACGCATAGCATTGTAATTACCCGATGCCCCTACATTATCCACCAGCACATAATACCTTTTAGGATACACCCCATTGCACGGACTTAACAAAAAGGTAATTACGCTATCTCCACTACAATTTGTAGCATTTGTACCATTTGCGATTACATATTCTAATCCTTGAGCAAGTGTAGAATCTACCAAGCCGTTAGAAACTACTTGAGAGAAGGGTAATGATGGATTTACATCGGAACTATAAACTGCAAATCTTGCTTGGCTATTTTTACCATTGGTTTTCCCTACTACTTTTACCGACACATAACTCGGTCTATCTACTACAAACGTGTACCACAGATTTCTTCTTGTAATGGTAGTGGCTGTAGTTTGTGCAGGATAGAGTACGTTGTTTGTATCAGGTACGTTATAGCTATTTGGATTGTACGTAGCATTACATACTGCATTATTGGGATCTGCAGCTCTTGCACCGGTAGTACAATAGAAAAAATCGTTACTTGCTGCCCTTCCGCTATGAAATGGATTAGTATCTCCAACTCTGGCGTTATGAAATGCGTTATTGGGCGTAACAACTGCAAAATCATAAGCATTTCTGGCATGGTCGAATCGAGAAGTGCCAACTTTATCTACATATATTTCCGGAGTAAGAGACGAACATATATCTATATCTGTGGCAAATAATACTAAGGTATATATACCTGGTTGTGCTTTACAGATTTCTATACGATTACTGTTTTTCATACATGCCTGTAAAGGTGTTAATGTACTAAACAGCATCGAATCTACTCTTATATCTCTTTTGTAAATTTTAGCCCAATGCCCTTTGGTATTAAAGTTTAGATAGCTTTCTTGCGTTAATTCAAAAACATAATATGCAACTCTATTGACCAATGTATCTCCACAGCCATCTAATGTAGGTGCTACAAAAGGCGTATCGGCCTCACAATTAAAATTTTCTTTTCTTAACACATAATGCATTCCGGTAACTGGGTATGCACCTGTATCGGCAGCAGCATTCCATTGAATTAAAAATGGATTATTAGTTAATGAATCTACCGCTGCTTTATATGGTCTGTTAAAGCGAGGGGGCAAACAATCAAATTCAACTTTAATGGTAATATTACTACTCTTACCTACATCTCCTCCACTTATATCGTTTGCAATAAATGGTGTGGAATAGCTGGAGCCTTTACCGTAAGACACTACCGTGTACCAACCAATAGGCAACATTTCGCAAGTGTCTGTAACCTTTGTGGTAAAACAACTCCATAAACCTACCAACCCATTAATCCCTACAGAGGATATACGTCCTTCAAACAATGCTAATTCGCCAGCAGAGTTGCCACCTTTGGTTATCGTAACTTTTGCAGGGCTACTTAGGTAAAATTCTCTATAAATAGCTTTGGTATTGTCATCGCAAGGAGCAATGGTATCTATAGTTACTGCATTATTTAAACAAGAAAAAGTATCATTTGTACTTATAATAGACCCACCTAATGGATTAGCAATAGTATCTATAATACTACCCATATTATATGCAGTAGCAGGAGTTCTATGTTGTGTTACATAATTTTTATAAACAACTGAAGGTTGGTCTGTAAAACCACCGTGGTAATCTCTTCCATAGGTTGCAAAAGTGTATGTTCCAGATGTAATACAAATATCAATGTCGGGTTGTGGGGCAAAGCAAAAGCTATATGGTGTCAATCCGGTTATTGTTTGAGGATAGCTCCACACATTTTGTGCCACTGCCAAACTATTAGCATTGCCTTTAAATAATCCATATCTTAGCGATACGCCAAATAATGTACTTGCATTAAGATTATTAAATGTAACCGAACCGCTATCCGCAACCTGAAATTGCCTGTATATAACTTTAGTGTAATTTGCAGCACAATTAGCATTTGCTGGCACTACGGTATTATTACAACTTACAGTATCTAATTGGGTTTGATAAACATTATTATGTACTAATGGTACATTGTTATTAATTGTATCAAATTTACCGGGAGCACTTAAGTTATAATTACTTGTTTGAGGAAAATATGTCGTATTTAGGTTTAAGGTTATTAATCTTCCTAAATATCCATTATAACAAGTAGGACCAGTGCTTCCTGTTACATAATGATGAGTTAATGGTATAGATAACTCAGATCTTGTTAAAATTTGAATAGTATATTTTCCTGCAGGCAGGCAATACAAACTTTTACTTCCAAAAAATTGATCTACCAAAGAAGACATCTGTATAGACGAGCAATTATTAGATATACTATCATTAAAAATACGAACAAGAACATTGCCACAGCTTGGATTCTGAACATTTGCTGCAATATTTATTTGTGCATTTTGGCTAAGTGTTAAAGAATAAAAGGTGGACATATCAAAATATTGACCACTATAAGTAACGCCTGCATTAGGTAGCAAATTACCACAGCCATTATTCCTAAAAATAGAATTACAAGCCATATTTTCTTGACGCTGTGTAGTACCATTAGGCAATGCACCAAGAATGTTATTAGCATTCATCTGATTATAGATTGGGCGAGGCGCACCTGTAGGTGCAGTGCCAGAAGACGAAACCGATAATTTAAAATTAGCTTGATTAAAATTTTTATGATAAAATAACTGAATAGAGTATGTGGTATTAGGACTTAACTGCCCACAAAGATATTTTTTAACGCCGGCATTATTACCGTTTGAATGTATTGTATCGCAACCATCTACAAGCGTTAAAGCATTTAAAGGTGTAGTTTTGGCATTACCTTGATATAAGTTATACCCAAAAACATAATTACCTCCAAATGTACCGGCATTTGATGCAAACATTACATTTACATAATCAAAATAGCCAGAGGGTGTAGTAAATGTATGCCAAGTAGTTTTGGTATAATCCGCCATATTTAATAAACCTCCTGTACACACCTCTTCGGGCTCTCTTGATTGGCAGCTTACATTATAGACTACAACTTTAGATGGCACATTTATTACACCAAACTCATAAGCCGAAGACTGTAAATTGTATTGTGGTAAATTATTTACGTGATCTACTTCTAATTCAATATAAATACTACCATTAGCAACAGATTTAGCACAAACTTGTATTAAATACTCTCCCGATTTTACGCAGGGGTTAAAGGAGTTTCCAAAACTTTCTAATGGGGAGATTAATCCACTTAATTGACCATTATTGGGTAAGCAAGTATTAGTTTCGTACATGGCAAAGCCCACATCTCCTGCAGCTATTGCTGTACCATTTTGCTTTAAGGCAACTCTTAACTGACGAGTTGTCCCTAAGGTAAATTTATACCAAACCGATTTTTGATTTTGCCCTGCTATAAAATTAGTGGAGGAAAATGTTTCTCCCGTTTGTATGGTAGCATTGGCAATATTAGAATTGCTTGATGTGTAAACTCCTGTCCCAAATCCCGAATTGGGTATATTTATAACTGTAGCATTATTACAATTGTCATTTGCCGGTTGGCAAAATGCTTTAATATTACAAATGCATAGCACAACACCTAACAAGAAAAATCGGTTAATTGTAGCTATTATATTGGTTTTTAATGCATAAATTTGTTTCATCTAATAGATCCATTTATGTAACGGTTTTAATATAATATTATTGAAAAATCAATTTCAAAGTACTGTATAAATAGCAAATTTAATACCATTACGACACAAAAAAACAATTAATACAGTTTAGTTATATAAATTATTGTTTTTTAATTAATTACAAATCATTAAAATAAATATAAGTTTTAAAAAAATAAATTTTCACTATATATTTGTTTTCTATCTCAATAAAGTAATATCTCCTCTTTTAACTGCTTTTTCGCCGTTAATACAAGTATATACAATATGATAAAAATATGAGCCTACTTCCGCTTGTTTGCCCTTTACAGTGCCGTCCCAGCTGCTATTAATATTATTGCCTTCAAATACTAAATTGCCCCACCTATCAAAAATACGCATTAGAAATTCTCCTCGTGTTGCCTGAGATACCACTCCAAATCTATCATTTAGTCCGTCTCCATTAGGCGAAAAGGCATTAGGCACTCCTAAGTAACAACAATATATCCCTTCTATATAAGCTTTATCTGAACTTTCACATTCATAATTATTTGTAACTTTAAGATAAATAGTGTCTGATTGATGAAAACGAGCCACTACAGAATGTTCATTTGCACTGCCTTCTATATAGTTAGGGGGATTCCAAACATAGATATTGCTGTTATTGTATTCAGAAGCAGTTAAGGTTATGAGTTCATCTAAGCATACTGGGTTATTTTCCTGTGGTATTATTTTTGCTATCGGGTAGCTACTTATGTAAATACTGTCATATTTTTCTAAATGAGCACAATAATCTATCTGCGCTTTTACTCCTATTTTATACCAACCTTCTTGATGCCATACTCTTGTAATTGTGTTGGAATTTTCAGTTACACCTACACCATTTATTGTCCATAAGTAAAGCGCATTGATATTATTAGATGTAGCAGTTACCGAGATTGTATCTCCTACACAAGCATATTCTTTTAGGCTCAATGTATTAATTATTGGCGTTGGTTTAACTTCTACTATTTTAGCAACGGTATTGCCAATGCATCCAAAGTTATTTATAAATAAAGTAATCTGTTTTGTCCCTTCGGTATTCCAATGTAGATAGTAATCATTGCCCACAACGCTATCTAATATTCCTCCATCCCAATTCCATATTAAATTACTGCTATTGGTGGTTTGTCCGGTATAAGTAACTTTAAAGATATTGTTCTGACATACTTCTTTGCCAAACAAATCAAAATTGGGAACAATTTTCTCTCTTATATATACCACTATTGCTGCCCTTTGACCTTCGCAACCATTTAGCCTTTGTGATACATAATAGGTTTGGGTATCTACATTGCTTGTATTTGGAGTGGGGGCAGATGTACTTCCTATACCTCCGACAGATGTAAGATACCAAAGCAAATCTGTACCTATGGCAGACAAAGCGGTTGCTATCTCATTTTTACAATATACTATTGGCGAAACCACAGAAGGTAATGGTGTAATAGGGTGCACATACAAGTCCAAAACCTTAAACGAATCACAACCATATTGATTGGTATAGGAATGTGTGTATATGCCGGCAGCATTGTAATAACTACCATCAAAATAAAATGAATCTCCATTACAGATACTTGCATTAGTAGTATCAGTATAATAAGGATTTACGGTGAGGAATAATTTTATTATCGAATCACAACCACTACTGGTATTAGGTACTGTATCTCTGTAGTTTCCTGCTGCATTTATCCAGGTACCAAGAAAATTATAAGGCAGTGCATTTACGCATATAGTATCGAATATATCTGTAGAGTCTATTAGGTTAATGGTTAAATTAAGTGTAGTAGTACTATCGCAGCCGTATTGATTATTAGTGGTATAAGTGGCTACTCCATTTCCTGATGTATTAATATTGTAACCATTCCACACAAATGGTAATTGGTTACTACAAACAGAAAAGTTAACCGTCGTAATACTCGAATCTCTCACATAAAGATGGGTAACAATAATACTATCGCAAGTAAATACAGAACTTAATGTATCATAATACACGCCGGTCTGATTTACTACTGCATTGCCGGGTAATGTATAACTATCTTCAAAACAAATAGTATCATAGACTTGCTGCATAAATACAGTATCTACTTTTAGGTCTAATACTCTTATAGAATCACAACCATTTACACGCATAAAAGTATTGGTATACAACCCTGCATTGCTGTAATTATTGCTGTTGTATGTATAGACTTGCCCCTGACAAATGGTTACCGAAAATGTATCTCTATAATGGGGCAAAACCGATAAGTTTAATTGCACTACCGAATCACAACCCTTTATACTCTGAAGATTAAAAGTATAAGTACCGGAAGCAGTATAATTATTACCACCAAAAGCGTATGGTAAATTATTAGTACAAACACTATCGTTTATGATAGTTAAAAAGGTATCATAAACTGTTAAATGTAGCGTAACATTACTATCGCAACCATATACATTAGTTCCGGTATATACAGCAGCAGAATTTCCTCCTGCATTTACATTGATACCATTCCATACTATTGGTAAATCATCGGCACACAAGGTATCATAAACCATAGCCCCTACAGTATCTCTTTGGTATATGTGTGTTATAAAAATGCTATCACAAGTATTGGTATAGGTAAAGGTATCGTAATAAACACCTCCGCTATATACAGTATCATTTTGGGGCAATACATAATAGCCTTCGTTACAAATCGTATCGTAAATATTAGTAATAGCAAAAGAATCTACGATAAGGTGCAGCACTACTATGGAATCGCAATTTCTACTATCTACAAATAAGTGTGGGTAATACCCCGAAGTAGAATAAGAAATACTATTGTAAGTATAGTTTTGCCCTTTGCAGATATTGACGGTAAGAGTATCGTATTGAGCTGCTAATACCGAAAGATGCAATTGTATTAGCGAATCGCAATTAAGTACAGAAGTAAGCGTATCGTAATAAGTGCCTGCGGCATATACATTTTGTCCGCCAAATACAAAAGGTAAGTCGCTTTGACAAACAGTATCATAAATTGGCGTTACCGCTATCGGATTAACCGTTAAATTTAGGTAAATCATCGAATCGCAAGAATTGTTAGAAGCTAATATCGTATCGTACCAACCAGCCACGCCAATATTAGTACCATAAAAATTAAAGCTATCGCCTTGGCAGATGGTGGCATAAATAGTATCCGTTAAATACTGATAATAAATAAAAACCGTATCGGTTAAAGTAAAATTAGAGTTAGAATTACACACTCCCGTACCCTGATATTTTACAACATAATAATTAATATTTCCGTCGGGTACTACACTAATCGTATTGCCGGAGCCTATGGAAGTAGAGCTACCTTGTTTGAACCACAAAAGAGGATTACTCTGTGTAATAATAATCGGTATTGGAGCAAAAGTAATGGTAGATATACTGTAATTATTGTTTCCATTTGGCGTAAATCTAATACCCTCATTGTATGCAGCCCACCCTACATTGGGCGCATTCCTTCCGGTAACATAATTAGACAAAGTACCGCTACGTAAGCCCATTACTCCTGTGCCATTTTGCCAACCACAGCCCGAAGGCTTAGCAGTAGTATGAATTTCTATAACATTAGAAGTTTCGTATAGTACAAGCTGATTGGTAACTTTAAGGGTATTGCAATTATACAATGCCATATTGCAAAACTCCACTACAAATTTTCTATTACCGGGAGAGCCTATAATAATATAATTAATACTACCATTCGTAGATGTTAATGGGTTGGTATCATGAAAAGGAAACATGATGACAGTATCTAAATTGCCATTAGTTACTGCTGTATTATATATATAACTCGACCTTTGATTTGCCCTGCTTAAATTAAAAGTAATAAAATTATTCGGAGAAATGACGCACCTATTGTAAGTATTTCCATAGAATTTAAAGTCAAATCCAAAATCTAATACAGTACCAAATGTATCATCGAAAGGGATATTTGTAAAAAAAGAAGAACTTAATGCGGCATTAAGCGTAATGGTGTCATTCTTACAAATAGTAGTATCTTTTGGACTAACCGAAATTTGCCCAAAAACTACATTGCATAGTAATACAAATAATAATGATAAATATTTACCCATTAAAAAATTAAGGTCATCATTTTAACAATACGCATACAAACCCACACATAGAATCCACATATTTTAATTAAAAAAAACATAACTCTATCGATACAGAATAATATATAAAGGTACAACATTTTGTAACAATGATTAATTAATATTAATATTATAGCATATTCAATTCAGATTAGTCGGAATAAAGCAAAATGAGTTTATTCAATAATTTCAAAAAAATTTCTCAAATTAAAAAAATAGTTTTACCTTCGCAGCCCGAATAATAAAAACAAAACACAGAAATACACAATATATTTAAAATGGCAAATGTAACCATCGCTGCAAAAAAACCCGAAATTTTTAAAACTTTCGGCGGTTCCGAAAAAAATACAGGCTCTATCGAAGCACAAGTAGCTTTACTTACAGAGCGTATTAACCATATTTCGGCACATATTAAAGGCGGCAACAAAAAAGACCATTCCAGCAATCGCAGTTTAGTGAATATGGTAGGTAGAAGAAAACGCTTATTACAATACTTGAGCAAAACTAACCTCGAAGGTTATCGTGCGCTTATCGCCAAATTAGGCTTACGTAAGTAATAATGAATTAATAAATTATTAATAATCCCGACTTCCTCAGTTGAGTAGTTGGGATTATTTTTATGTATAGTATATTCGACAAATTTTTTTATGTCTTCTTATATTTTGGGAGCAAGAAGACAAATCGCTGAAACAAAGCTCCCGGCTGATTTTTAAACATAAATTTTATGATGTTCCATCCTACTTCTGTATCGTTTAGACTTAACGATGGTAAAGAGGTAACAATCGAAACGGGCAAGCTTGCCCGCCAAGCAGACGGCGCCGTTACTGTAAGATGCGGCAACTGCGTTATCTTAGCTACAGCAGTAGCAAGCAAAGAACCCAAACCGGGTCAATCTTTTTTCCCACTTACTGTAGATTATCAAGAAAAATTTGCTTCCGCAGGGCGTATCCCCGGCTCATTCTTCAAAAGAGAAGGCAGATTAAACGATTACGAAGTGCTTATCTCTCGTCTTATCGACAGGGCATTAAGACCACTTTTTCCCGAAGGATACCTTTGTGATGTACAAATATTAGTAAGCCTAATCTCTTACGACCCCGAAGTATTGCCCGATGCATTAGCTTGCCTTGCTGCCTCTGCTGCATTAGCAGTATCCGACATTCCGGTACAAGAAATTATATCTGAAGTTAGAGTAGCACGTATAAATGGAGAAATGGTTATTAATCCATCGCCGGCAGCATTAGAAAATGCAGATATGGACTTTATTATTGGTGCTACCGACAAAAACATAATGATGGTAGAAGGCGAAGCTAAAGAGTGCCAAGAAGAAGACCTTATCTTAGCAATAGAAACCGCTCACGAAGCCATTAGAGTACAGGTAAAAGCACAAGAAGAACTTAGAAACAAAGTAGGTATTACTACTAAAAGAGAAGTAGCTCCATTGCCAGAAAACGAAGAAATTAAAAAACGTGTAGATGATTTTGCAGCAGCAAGAATGTTAGAAATTTCTCGTAGTGCCACCGCTAAACACGAACGCAGCAATGCCTACAAAGCACTTAAAGAAGAATTAAAGGCATCATTTGGCGAAGAACCGATAGCAGAGGAGTTGTCTTTAGCAATGCGCTATTTCGAAGACTTACAATACTACACCGTTCGCAATATGATATTGGACGAAAGCCGTAGGTTAGACGGTCGTAAATTAGACGAAATTCGCCAATTAGAAATGGAAACGGATTTTTTACCTGCTCCACACGGTGCAGCATTATTTACCAGAGGAGAAACACAGTCGCTAACCACCGTTACCCTTGGCACTAAAGACGATGAACAATTAATCGAAACCGCCGGCACTTCTAATTACAGTACATTTATATTACATTACAATTTCCCACCATTCTCTACCGGCGAAACCCGCCCAATGCGCGGACCCGGCAGAAGAGAAGTAGGGCACGGAAATCTTGCCAAACGTTCTTTAGAACAATTATATCCTAAAAATTACCCTTACACAGTACGTATAGTATCCGACATTTTAGAGTCTAACGGCTCTTCGTCTATGGCTACTGTATGTGCCGGTTCATTAGCATTAATGGATGCCGGAGTTCCTTATAAAAAACACGTAGGTGGTATAGCTATGGGATTAATTAGCAGAGCTACCGACGGTAAATGGGCTGTACTTTCCGATATACTCGGCGACGAAGACCACCTCGGCGATATGGACTTTAAAGTTACCGGAACAAGAGATGGTATATGTGGCATACAAATGGATATTAAAGTAGATGGTTTAAGTATGGATGTTATGCGCCAAGCATTAGCGCAAGCACAGAAAGGCAGATTGCATATTCTTGATGCTATGTATAATTGTATTCCGGCACATAGAGAAGAACTTAAACCACACACACCACGTATAGAACAACTAATTATAGATAGCAGCTTTATCGGTGCAGTAATAGGACCAGGAGGTAAAATTATACAAGAAATACAACGAGAAACCGGAACGGAAATCAATATTGAAGAAGTAGGTGATAATGGTGTGGTGAAAATATTCTCTAACGACGGAGAAAAAATGAAACGTGCCATAGCTTGGGTTAAAGGTATAGTAGCCGTACCCGAAGTAGGTGAAGAATACGAATCTACCGTAAAATCGCTTATGCCTTACGGCGCATTTGTAGAATTTATGCCCGGAAAGCAAGGATTATTGCACATCTCGGAATTAAGCTGGGAAAGGATAGAAACCTTAGAAGGTGTACTCAACGAAGGAGATACTCTAAGAGTAAAATTGGTAGGCTTAGACCCTAAAACAGGAAAATTTAGACTGAGCCACAAAGTGCTTACCGAAAAACCAGAAGGCTATGTAGAAAGACCGGAAAGGGAAAGAAGCAGCAACGGAAATGGCGGTGGAAAAAGAGATAGTAATCGCTCCTCTCGCCCACAAAGAGATAATTAATCTGGAGAAATAGAATTAAAAAAGCTGTCTTAAAATTAAGGCAGCTTTTTTAATTTTAGCATTTCTTTAAGTGTCAAAAAACAATTTTTTAAAAAAAGTAAATGATTATTCTTTATCTTCGCTCCATTAAAAAAAATATAGAATATGAAAAAGCTAATTTTACTTGCATCTTCATTATTAGTGCTCACTAACGTTGATGCTCAACAATCCCTTTTTAATGACGATATGGAAGCGCATCCTCTTGGTTCTTTATTTAATGGCCGTTGGAGCAATTGGACACAGACTTCAGATCCAAATCTTAACTTAATCATTTCTGACGACCAGGCTGCTTCTGGTACTAAATCCGGCTATATAGGACCAAACAATGGAAATAATGGTCAAGATGCGTTTCTTAAAATGATACAAACTCATAATTCTGGTACAATTACAATTGAATGGAAAATGTTCATCCCTGATTCAACATTTGCATACTTTAATCTCCAAGAAACGAATACACCTGGGGAGTCTTGGGGTTTTGAATGTTCTGCAAACTTTTACAATGCAGATAGCGATACCTTAGGCGATGGTTATTCTTTAAAAAAACACATTTGTTGGACTTTTGTTCAAGATAGTACTAATTATCTTCATTCTTATGCTCCGGTACCAACTGACGAATGGTTTACTGTTAAACAAGTTGTAAATTATGATTCAAAAAAAGTAAATTTTTATGTTAATGATGTAGAAGTAACTTATACCGCCGTTACTAATGACGATTATCCTGGCACAATGGGTTCTTTTGGAGGAATGAACTTTTATTCAAGAGAAGCTCATACTACCACTGCAATGGAAAACACTTATTACATTGACGACGTAAGCATCATTAAAACAACCGTTGGCATTAATGAAATTAATGCAGCAAATGCATTAGTTAATGTATATCCTAATCCGGTTACTAACAATATCTTAAATATTAACGCAGAAGAAAAAATCTCTAAAGTTTCTATTATCAATATTGTTGGTCAAGAAGTACTTGCTACAGAACCCAATAACAACAATACTACCGTTAATACAGAGCATTTTGCTGCCGGTATCTATACTGCTATTATAGATATGAATGGCAAAAAAGCAGTAAAAGAATTTGTGGTTAAATAATTACAAAACAATACACAATAAAAAAAGGTTGCTATGATATAGCAACCTTTTTTACAATACCTATACTTTTACGTATCTTGTTTCGGACCGAATGCCAAATCGCCGGCATCGCCTAATCCCGGTACTATATAACCTTTAGCTGTTAGTTCGTCATCTATCGCCGCTGCCCAAATATCTGTATCAGGATATTGTTTTAAAATATTTTCTATCCCTTCATTACAAGCTATTACAGATACTATATGTATATGCTTGGGTGTACCAAACTCCAATAATGTACTTAATGTAACAGACAAAGAAGCTCCCGTTGCTAACATTGGGTCGGCTACAATTAATATTTTACCATCTAACTCCGGACTGGTAACGTAATGCTGCTCGATTTCAAAAGAGCCATCTTTATGATGCTTACGATATGCTGCTATAAAAGCATTGTCTGCTTTGTCGAAATAATTTAACATTCCTTGAAACAGAGGAATGCCTGCTCGTAAAATGGTTGCCAAAACCGGTTGCCCATTTTCCAATTCATAGACTTCTTGTGTACCTAATGGTGTGGTTATCTCTTTAGAGGTATAGGGCAAATACTTGCTAATCTCATACGCTGCAACCTCGCCTATTCTTTCCATATTTCTTCTAAACCGCATTCTGTCTTCCTGAATGGTTACATCTCTTACTTCAGACATCCATACAGAAACCAATGAGTTTTGTTCAGACAAATTGTAAATCATAAATTAGCTCTTGTGTTTTTACTACAACATTAGATTGTACAAAATTTAGCTTACCATAACAATCATTTCGTTACGCTTATCATTTTGGCAATATTGCTTTTTACATAATGACCATTAGCAAGATTTTTATTAGGTGTATCTATTACCCTTTGTTCTTCTTTGCTAAAATCTATACCATCGAATAATCGCGCAAAATCCACATTAACATTGAGCATATTGTCGATATTTTCGTACACAGATATTGCTCCTTCGAACCCGAGTTCTATCTGTGTGAGCATATTTTGTGTACCTAAGATGTAATTAAAAGGCGCATTGGCACTACCATTGGCATTAGCCGAAGTATCTACCATTCCCTCTACAACCAAAAAAGCATAAATGGGCTTACCGCCTCCGGACGTACCAGGAAACCACATAGAAGAATCGCTCAATGCAGAATGATGATCGGGAGTTTTTTCACTTACAGCATTACTTAACCCTACTAAAAATTTAGTGTTACTATAATCATCAACAACAGCCGAAGTGCTTATGGTATAAGTGCTTTTAGTTGGCTTGTACACCACTATACCATCTACTATTCTGTCTGCTCCTGTAAGTGTAGTTAATGTAAATTCCGAAAAATACATTTGGGCTTTGGTAATAGTAATTTTTCGACCACCATGTAAAGTATCTTTATATTCCGGTAATCGAAAATACTTTTTGTTAAACTGTGGCGACACCGTTATTTGCAAATTACTATACTTCACCTCCTTAGGTGGCTCTGGTGTAGGCTTATCTTTGCCATCACAACCCAATAATATTAAGGATATAGAGCCTAATAGTATTGCAGCACTTAATTTGTTAATCATATTATTGTAAATTTTATTATTAGTCTTTTGTTTGTTTTCTCCCAAAAACAGAAACATTTATATATCGAGATGGGCGCGCTTTTAAATCTGTTAGTAAAGTGTCTAATGCCCCTAAAGTACCGGTTAGGTTATTGTATAATTCGGGGTCCGACATAATTTTCCCTAAAGAACCATCATTAGTATTTATTTTAGAAACAATACCATTAATATTGGTAACAGCACCATTTAATTCTTTAAGTGTTTGTTCGAGTGGTGCATTCTTTAATTGGTTAGAAAAATCGGAAAGATTGCCTAAAGTATTCGTAATGTGAGCATTGCTATTCGCCAAATTTCCGGTAATGCTATTAGCATTATTCATTACTGCTGCAAGGCTATTACTTTGTTTATTTAATGCTGCCGAAAGCTCCGAGAGGTCTTTCATCCCTTTATCTAAAGAGGCAAAACTATTGTTTAAATGTACCCTCGCATCATCGTTAATTATAGTATTGATAGAATGAAGTATGGAGTCTAAAGAACTTACTGCATTTCTCACAACTGACATTAAAGGAGAAACCTGATCGGATATATTATCTAACAAACCACTCGACATTGTACTTGGTACAAAGCTATATTCGGGTAAATATTTGGTATTAGCATCTATACTTTGGGGTAAAGAAAGATTGATAAATTTAGTGCCGGATACAAAATCTTTGGTTTCTAACTGTACTGTAGCCCCTTCTGCTACTTTAATGTCATTTTTTAACAAAAAGGTAACTTTTATTTTTCTGTCTTCTTGCAATGTGATTTCCGAAACCTTACCAATAGCAAACCCTTGCATCATTACTTCGGCAGATACCTGAAGCCCCTGAATATTTTCGTAATAAGAATGATACTCTTTATCAGTAGAAAAAAAACCTTTTCCTCGTAAAAAATTAAACCCCAATATGAACATTATGATAGCAGCCGTAACGAGCATACCTATCTTAGTTTCGTTGTTAATTTTCATTGTTAATAATGTATTTGAGCTTTTGATACAACAAATGTAACTCTATTTGGGCTAATCTTATTGTGTCGTTTTAAATTTTTGGTAAATGATATACTAATAATGCGGTTTAGGCATTAGGATTGCTTACCTTTGCGCCGATTTTTTGAATTTCGAAAACTTTTTTTCTAACACACAATATTTTTCTTTTACAATGAGCAATACAATTGTCGGCAGCAAAATTACTTTAGGAGATAATGCCAAACTTAATGTACCCGATTATCCTATTATCCCTTTTATAGAAGGCGACGGTATCGGTCCCGATATTTGGAAAGCAGCTAAATCTGTAATAGACGCAGCAGTTAAGAAGGTTTATGGCGACACTAAACAAATTGTATGGAAGGAAATATTAGCAGGAGAAAAATCTTTTAATATAAACGGAGAATGGTTGCCACAAGAGTCTTTAGATATTGCCTCTTCGCATTTGGTAGCTATAAAAGGACCATTAACTACTCCTGTGGGTGGTGGCATTCGCTCTTTGAACGTGGCTTTGCGCCAAACGCTCGATTTATTTGTGTGTCTTCGTCCGGTACGTTGGTTTCCCGGAGTACCCTCTCCTGTTAGGCACCCCGAAAATGTAGATATGGTTATCTTTAGAGAAAATACTGAAGATATATATGCCGGTATAGAGTACGAAACCGGAACAGCTGATGCAGAAAAATTTAAGAAATTCTTATTAGAAGAAATGAAAGTTACTAAAGTACGCTTTCCTGAAACTACTTCTTTTGGCGTAAAACCGGTATCTAAAGACGGCTCGGAACGCTTAGTACGCGCAGCTATCGAATATGCACTAAAACATAATCTTCCTACATTATCTATTGTTCACAAAGGAAACATAATGAAGTTTACCGAAGGTGGATTTAAAAAATGGGGTTACGAAGTCGCAGCTAAAGAATTTGGCAATCAAACATTTAGCTGGGGACAATGGGAAGATGTTAAAGCAACAGATGGAGAAGAAGCTGCTAATGAAGCACTTAAAAAAGCACAGCAAGAAGGCAAATTAATAGTGAATGATGTAATTGCCGATAACTTTTTACAACAAATATTATTAGCACCTCAAAACTATTCTGTAATAGCTACGCTTAATCTTAATGGAGATTATATTTCTGATGCATTGGCAGCAGCGGTAGGTGGCATAGGCATTGCACCGGGAGCTAATATTAATTACAATACCGGACACGCTATTTTTGAAGCTACACACGGCACTGCACCCAAATTTGCCAATACAGATACAATGAACCCATCTTCACTAATTCTTAGTGGCGTAATGATGTTAGAATATTTGGGTTGGCAAGAAGCAGCAGATTTAATTACAGATGCACTTAGCGCAACTATAATGCGCAAAAGAGTAACCATAGATTTTTACAACTTAATGACCGATGCTACCTTGCTCAAAACAAGCGAATTTGGCAACGAAATCATTAAGAATATGGGTAATAAATTTGAACCTACGGACTTGGGGAAAGCAGAGTAAGATTTTGATTTTTTTCACTAAACTAAAGGACGACTTTAAATAGTTGTCCTTTTTTGTTATCTATAAAAATACTTTGACGCAAAACTGTGGGTAATATCTCCACACCACATTTCTCCCTAAATTTAATTTAGAAACTTACCTTTGCATCTGAAAATTTTAATTAAAATAAAATAACAATGAATAATAAAGGACCTGTTTCTCAATTTATATTACACCATTACAGACATTTTAACGCTGCCGCTTTAATAGACGCAGCTAAAGGATACGAACAACATTTAGAAGATGGTGGCAAAATGCTTATATCGCTTGCAGGTGCTATGAGTACCGCAGAGTTGGGCATCTCGCTTGCCGAAATGATAAGACAAGATAAAGTACATCTTATCTCTTGTACCGGAGCCAACCTCGAAGAAGATGTAATGAACTTGGTAGCACACTCGCATTACAAAAGAGTGCCTAATTACAGAGACCTTACCCCTCAAGATGAATGGGATTTGTTAGAAAATCATTACAACCGCGTAACCGATACCTGCATACCCGAAGAAGAAGCATTTAGAAGACTACAAAAGCATTTAGAAAAAGCTTGGAAAGATGCAGAAGCCAAAGGTGAGCGTTATTTTCCGCACGAGTTTTTATACAAAGTAGTGCTTAGCGGCGACTTAGAGCAATACTACGAAATAGACCCTAAAGACAGCTGGATATTGGCTGCCGCAGAAAAAAACATTCCTATCATTGTACCCGGTTGGGAAGACAGCACTACCGGAAACATTTTTGCGAGCTATGTAATCAAAGGAGAATTACAAGCAAGTACCGTTAAAAGCGGCATTGAATATATGGTATGGCTTACAGAACTGTATCGCAATTTGAGTGCCGGTAAAGGTTTAGGGTTTTTCCAAATCGGTGGTGGTATCGCCGGAGATTTCCCGATATGTGTAGTGCCAATGATGTATCAGGATTTAGAGTGGCAAGAAGTACCTTTTTGGGCATATTTCTGTCAAATATCGGACTCTACTACTTCTTATGGTTCGTATAGTGGAGCAGTGCCCAACGAAAAAATTACTTGGGGAAAATTAGATATACACACTCCTAAATTTATTGTAGAAAGCGACGCTACTATCGTTGCACCTTTAATATTTGCTTATATTTTAGGGCAGTAGAAATTATTGATTGTGTAATCACTTAGATATTTTTTTTAGAAAGTAAATAGGTCTGTAAAAATACCCATAGTTTTTTTATTAAAGATGAAAAAATGTGTGTATGCCTCTTTTCCATTTATGCCTCAAAAATTAACCATAGGTTTTAGCCCTTGTCCTAACGACACATTTATTTTCGATGCTATGGTGCATCAGAAAATAAATACTAATGGCATTACCTGCGATTATGTACTTGAAGATGTAGAAACACTAAACGAATGGGCGCTACAAGGCAGGCTCCCCATAACTAAATTAAGCTACAATACTTTTTTGCAAGTTGCCGATAAGTATATTTTGTTAGACAGTGGCAGTGCTTTAGGTAAAGGAGTGGGACCTATATTAATAACTAAAAATCCCTTACCCGAAGGGCAAAATTTAGAACAATATTTAACCAATGCTTCTATTGCTATTCCGGGTTTTAATACTACAGCTAATTTGCTGTTTAGTTTAGCTTTTCCGCAAGCGAAAAACAAAACTGCTGTACTCTTTAGTGAAATAGAACAAGTGGTGCTTAATGGCGACTACGATTGCGGATTGGTAATTCACGAGAGCAGATTTACTTACGCTACCAAAGGCTTATTGCAGCTAATAGATATGGGCAATTGGTGGGAACAAACGAGTGGAGCCGCCATTCCGCTTGGTGGTATTTGTGTGCGTAACGATATAGATACTAAAACCATTAAACTAATAAATGATACTATTAAACTAAGTCTTCATTATAGTTGGGATAACTATCCTAACCTTGCGTCGTTTGTTACCGAAAACGCACAAGAAATGAGCGAAGACGTAATGCGACAACATATTAATTTGTATGTAAACGATTATTCCACTTCTTTAGGCATTGATGGAAGGAATGCTGTAAAAACTTTGTTTGCATTAGCAGAAAAGGCGGGCATAAATACTTGTACAATAGATAATACTCAAATTTTTTTGAACCAACACACTAATTGAAAACTATAAGATAGTAAGGACCGTGTGTGTTATTTATTGTTTTTCTTCTTTTTTATAATTTCAAATATACCCAAAGTTACAATCGTAATTATAATTCTATAAAACAATTCCCCACACACATATTTTTCCTTTTCCCTAACTTCGCTGTATATGTTTAAGATACACAAACCTTATGAGCCGGCGGGCGACCAACCGCAGGCAATTCGTTTGCTCAGTAAAGGCATTAACGACGGCGAACCATTCCAAACGTTATTGGGCGTTACCGGTTCAGGTAAGACTTTTACTATGGCTAACGTCATACAGGAAGTACAAAAACCAACTTTAGTCATTACCCACAACAAAACACTTGTGGCACAACTTTACGGTGAGTTCAAACAGTTTTTTCCGGAAAACTTAGTAGAGTATTTTGTATCTTACTACGATTATTACCAACCCGAAGCCTATCTGCCCGTTTCCGATACATACATCGAAAAAGACCTTGCGATAAACGAAGAATTGGAAAAATTAAGGCTACGCACCACCAGCGATTTGCTTAGTGGCAGAAGAGATATTTTGGTAGTAGCATCGGTGAGTTGTATTTATGGTACAGGTAATCCTACTGCTTACGAAGAAAGCATAATTCGTATTAATGTCGGCGACCGCATTGGTAGAAATAGCTTTTTGCACCAACTCGTTAATGCACTGTATCAACGTAGTCAGGGGGAGTTTTCGAGAGGTACATTTAGAGTTAAAGGCGATACGGTAGATATAAATTTACCCTATGTAGATTCAGGCTCTTTTGGTTTTAGAGTTACCTTTTTTGGCGATGAAATAGAAAGCATTACCACCTTCGACCCGAGCAGTGGCAAGCGGATAGATAGTATGCAAAACGCTGCTATTTTTCCTGCTAATATGTATGTGGCTCCAAGCGGACAAATGGGACAAATCATTAAAGAAATTCAAGATGAAATGACGGCGCAAGAGCAATACTTTACCAGCGTAGGTAAGCTAATAGAAGCACAGCGCATAAAAGAGCGAGTAAACTACGATGTAGAGATGATACAAGAATTAGGGTATTGTAATGGTATCGAAAATTACTCTCGTTTTCTCGACAGAAGAAATCCCGGCGACCGACCATTTTGTCTTATAGATTATTTCCCGAAAGATTTTTTATTGATTATAGACGAAAGCCACGTAACCATTCCACAAGTTAGTGCTATGTATGGTGGCGACCGCTCTCGCAAAATGAATTTAGTGGATTTCGGTTTTCGACTTCCTTCAGCCTTGGATAATAGACCTCTTAATTTTTATGAGTTTGAAAAAATGCTGAACCAAACCGTATTTGTAAGTGCCACTCCCGGCAAGTACGAATTAGAACAAACCGAAGGCGAATTTGTAGAGCAAGTAGTGCGTCCTACGGGCTTATTAGACCCTCCGATAGAAGTGCGCCCATCTGTTAATCAAGTAGATGATTTATTAGACGAAATTGACAAAAGAGTAAAAAAAGGAGATAGGGTTTTAGTTACTACATTAACCAAAAGAATGTCGGAAGAGTTAGATAAATATTTGCAACGCATCAATATAAAATCGCAGTACATACATAGCGGTGTGGACACTTTAGACCGGATAGAAATTTTGCGTAATTTAAGATTAGGCAATATTGATGTCTTAGTGGGCGTAAATCTTTTGCGCGAGGGTTTGGACTTGCCGGAAGTAAGCTTGGTGGCTATTTTAGATGCAGACAAAGAAGGTTTTTTGCGCGATGAGCGTTCGCTAACGCAGATTGCAGGACGTGCCGCAAGAAACGCAGAAGGCTTGGTGATTTTTTATGCAGATAAAATTACCGGAAGTATGCAACGTACCATAGACGAAACCAACCGTCGTAGAGAAAAACAAATGTCCTTTAATTTAGAGCACAATATTACGCCACAAACCGTTCGTAAATCGATAGAGCAAATAATGTCGCAAACGGCAGTTTTGGAAGTTAAGGGTTACGATGAAAATAATGAATTAGCAATAGAAAAATCGCCAAACAATGTAGCTGCCGAAGAAGAAATGACCTATTGGACAAAACCTGCATTAGAAAAAGAAATAGCTAAAGTTAAAAAAGCAATGGAACGCAGTGCCAAGGAGTTGGATTTTATGGAAGCTGCACGCCTGCGCGATAAAATGTTTGCCTTAGAAAAAATGTTGCAAGAGATGTAACATTAATTTAAGGTAGCTCATAAGGCACAACAGTGGTGGTAGAGATAGGTTTTATCCTCCAAACACTAATCTCTCTTTAATTGAATTATTCCCTTGCAATCCTCCAGTATGGATACAGATGATTTTGCTTTTTTCGGGAAAATAATTTTCAAACAATAATTGTTGCACACCATACATCATCTTAGCTGTATATACTACATCTAATGGTATTTGGTGTTCTGTATAAAAATCGTTCATAAACGCTATAAGTTCGTCGTTGTATTTTCCAAATCCGCCAAAGTGAAAATCATCTATTATATCCCAATGCTTTTGCGGCGATTGTATGTTTTCTTTTAAATATTTTCCACCCTTCATCGGTGCCATTCCTAATACAAATTTATAGGATTGAAAACCACCGCCGTAGTTCGTGTTATCACTAACAACATAATTTTCACCTCCAACACCATTAAGTATTCCTTGCAATGTAGTGCCACTACCTACAGAAGTAATTATGTGTGTAGCATCTTCAGGGATAAAATCTACAATTTGTGCTGTACCTTTTGCTCCTGCTGCATTATTACCACCTTCGGGAATGATGTACGGATTGTTATATTGTTCCGATAACAATTGCAACCATTCTTCTTGCTCTTTTTGTTTGTAAGCTTCTCTACTTACAAAAAAAAGTTCCATTCCATTATCTTTACAAAACTGCAATGTAGGGTTTAGATTGTTTTGAAATTCTGTACCCCTAACTATGCCTATAGCCTTTAGCCCTAAAGCTTTAGTTGTGGCTGCCGTGGCACTCAAATGGTTAGAATAAGCACCGCCAAATGTCAAAATAATATCTTGATGATTAGCTTGCGCAATGCTTAAATTTTCTTTTAGTTTAAACCATTTATTGCCCGAAATTTCGGGGTGTATTACATCTAAGCGGAGTATGCCTAAAGTAATTTGACGACTTTCTGTTTCCGGCAAAAACAAATAATCAATAGGAATATTTTGGGGCAAATTAATAACCATATTCTTTAAGATAAATATCGTTATCGCGCCATTTAGGACGCACTTTTACAAACAGTTCGAGATACACTTTTTTGCCGATAAATGCTTCTATGCTTTCTCTTGCTTGTGTACTTAGTTTTTTAATTTTTTCGCCTTTTTTTCCTATCAAAATTATTTTTTGCGACTCTCTGTTTACAATTACATCAGCCCTAATGCGCGCTATGTGTGGTAGGTCTTCGTAAGACTGCACCAATACCGCAGCGTGGTATGGTATCTCATTTTCGTAAAGAAAATATACTTGTTCTCTTATCATTTCCGATACAAAAAAACGAACAGGTCTATCACTTATATCGTCTTCGGGATAGAATGGTGGGTTTTCGGGAAGATACTCTAAGATAGTTTTTACAACTGCATCGGTATTTATTTTTTCTAATGCCGAAATCATTAATGTAGTAGCTGGTTTTAACTTGGCTTCTATTTGTGCTGCTTTTGCTTTTAACTCATCTTGACTTTTAGCCTTATCTATTTTATTAATGAGTAAAATTTTAGGTGCTTTTATTTTTAGCGGTTCTATTAAGTTGATAAAACTTTCTAAATCATCATTTGCATCAAAAAGCAATAGAGCTACATCTGTATCTTCGAGTGCAAACTGCACTTGTTTCATCATTTTGTTATGCAACTTATATTGCGGCTCTATAATGCCGGGTGTATCGGATAATACTATTTGAAAATTTTCTCCGGTAATAAACCCTAATATTCTGTGTCTTGTAGTTTGTACTTTGGGCGATACTATGGCTAAATGCTCTTCCATAAGCGCATTGGTAAGCGTGGACTTCCCTGCATTAGGTGCGCCAAATATACTTACAAAACCTGATTGATATTTCTGACTCATTGAAAGGGCGAAGTTCGCAAATATTTCTAATTGTTGGTAATGCAATTTATCTGCTCTTACTATTTATTGAAATTTTAAAATCATAATTAAACTTAAATTTACACGCTTATTGTATTTTGTGTCAATGTTTCCATTCTATTATTTGAACAAAAAATTGTGTATTCCGCTTTGTGTGGTATTAGTTTGTGTATTGTTTTCTTGTAACAACAAAAGCAATAGCGAACTCAAAATATTTCGCTACAACCAAATAGGCGGAATGGAATCTTTAGACCCTGCATTTGCCAAAAACCTGTCTATAATGTGGGGCGTGCATTTTCTATATAATACTTTAGTAGAAACAGATACTAATTTACAAATAGTGCCTTCCTTAGCGCATAGCTGGTCTGCCGACGCATCGGGATTGCACTATACTTTCCATATTCGTACAGACGTATATTTTCACGACAATGATATTTTCCCCGAAGGGAAGGGAAGAAAAATGACTGCACACGATATAGTGTATAGTTTCCAAAGATTAATAGACCCACAAACAGCATCGCCGGGAGCTTGGATTTTTAACGATAGAGTAAGCGCAGAAAATCCTTTTGAAGCTCCTAACGATTCTACTTTTATAATACACCTTTCGCAGCCGTTTAGACCGCTAATAGAACTGCTGAGTATGCCTTATTGCTCTGTAGTGCCGCAGGAAAGTATAGAGCGTTGGGGTAAAGATTTTCGGAATCACCCTTGCGGTACGGGTGCATTTCAGTTTCAGTTTTGGGACGAAAGCAATGTATTGGTTTTACATAAAAACAAACATTATTGGGAGAAAGATGATAACGGAAATCCACTACCATATTTAGATGCGGTTCAGGTATCTTTTAACGAAACCCGATTAATGGAATTCTTACTTTTTAAACAAGGAAAAATAGACTTTATAAATGGCATTGACGGCTCTGTTAAAGATTTAATACTTTCTAAAAACGGCACCTTAAAAACCCAATACCAAAATCAGTTTAATGCTACTAAATATCCTTATCTTAATACCGAATATATAGGCATACTATTATCGCCTGAAAAGGCTAATCCGCTGCAACAAAAAAAGATAAGACAAGCCATAAACTACGCTATCGACAAAGAAAAAATAGTTACTTATTTTAGAAATGGAATAGGTGCAGCTGCCGATAGGGGTTTTGTGCCACCTATTATGCCCGGTGTTTCTAACACCGCACTTTTACAGCAAGAATACAATCCTAATCGTGCTATTGCATTATTAAAAGAAGCCGGTTACAACAACGCTAATCCCTTACCTACCATTACCCTTACCACGCCCGAAGTGTATGCCGATATGTGTAATTTTATTGCTACCGAATTAAAAAAGATAAACATCAATGCCAATATAGAAATTATACAACCCGTAATGCTCCGCCAGCTAATGAGTAATACAAGTGTACCAATGTTTAAAGCGATGTGGATTGCAGATTATCCCGATGCAGAATCTTTTTTGTCGGTCTTTAATAGTCATTTTCCTGCACCACCTAACTATACACGATTTGCCAATAAAGAATACGATAATTTGTACCAACAAAGTATTAGCACCAATAACGACTCTTTGCGTTATATTTTGTACGGAAAAATGATACAAATAATCAACGAAGAGCTACCTGTAATTCCACTTTTTTATGATGAGATTATACATTTTTCGCAAAAAAATATAGAAGGACTGCAACGCAATAGCTTAAATATAATAGATGTAAAGAGAGTGAGAAAGAAAACATAAATTAAATATTTCATAATTCAAAATAAATTAAATACATTTGTGCCAGTAGGATAATGGCGCAGTAAGTAATTTTAAAGTGATTAAAAGGAATTGATGATGAGAAAGACTATAATTTCTTTTACGATACTTATTATTTTCTTTTCTACAATAGTAGCAAGAGCTCAGTTTAGCAGTAGCAATATGGGGATAATAATGAACAGTAATAATACACAAGCACCTCCTTATGTAGGAGCAACAAAGATTTATCCCGATATAGTTCCGGAATTAGCAGGAGAAGGTGTGGAACTATTTAATTTTTCAATGAATCCATTTGGACATACAACTACATCATACTGGCCTCGGGTTTATTCCAAATTTCGCTTTAATGGATTAAGCGACATAGGTATAGATAGCGGTATGGTACTTTCAACCGGATTAGTTTGTATGCCACATTTAGCTATAACCAATGGTCCTTATTGCGGAGTAGCGTGGCCTGCAACATTTAATAGTACAGGATATAACGCAGGCACGTATATGTGGAATTTAGGACACCACGCTGACCGATTTACACAATATGCCGAGTTGGTGGCACTTAATAACAACGACAGCATAATGGATCCTGTAATTTTAGAGTTCGATTTTGTACCCCAAGGGCATTATATTAGCCTTCAGTACGTATTTGCTTCCGAAGAATATCCCAAAAATGCCTGCAAAACACCTAACGATGTGATGGGTATTTTTTTGAGTAAAAAAGGTGTGGCAGGTTATCAAAACATAGCTTTACTACCTGGTACTAATATTCCGGTGGGTGTTAATACCATTAATATGGCTCCTAATGGTATGCAAGTAGGCAATATTTGTGAAATTACACCCGATTCTACCCTATATGTAGATAACTTAGGCAATAACGGACAAAATGTAATTTACGATGGTTTTACCAAAGTGCTTACCGCCATAGCACAGGTAAACCCTTGCGATACCTACCACTTAAAAATAGGTGTAGCAGACGGCGCAAGACACGATGACGATACGCTGTCAATAGTAAACCTTAAATTGAGTATGTACGATTCCGGTATTTTTATAAAAGCGCGGAGCATTAAATCAAAAGACAGTGTATGGGTAGATGCTTTGGGTGGTGTAAACGGTGTAGCTTATACTCCTTATGCTGTTCGTGGCTGCCTTAGTGCCAAGTATAGAGTACGGCGTATGGAGCCTACGGCTGTGCCGCTTACCGTTTATTATACCCTTACTGGCAATGCGGTAAGTGGTGCAGATTATCAGCCGCTTAGCGGTACTGCTACCATACCTGCCAACGAGTGGTATGTAGATATTCCGGTAACAGCACTTACCAATAGTACAGGTACACGCAACCTAAAGCTAATGCTGCTTAATCCGTACAATACGGTTTGCAATCCGCAGCCGATACATTTAGACTCTGCAACGCTGTATATCTACGACCACCTAAAAGCAGATATATTAACTCCCGATACGCTTATATGTCAGGGTTGTGGTTTTACGATACAGGTAGATGGTGATGCTGGATTAAACTACACCTGGACACCAACTACGGGTTTAAACAATGCAAATATAATGACACCATATACTAACCCTACCGAAACCACTACTTATACAATGACAGCAGCACCCCCAATCGGCAATGCTTGTCCTTCGGTATCGGAAACGGTAACTATAAGCATAGGCGATGTAAGTATAAAAGGAGGAGCTTTATTAGCGAATTATCTGCGAATAAGCCCTAACCCATTTTACGGATATTTTCAAATAAAAACACAGCAACAATACGAAAACCGCCATTACCATTGCCGTATTACCGATATTACAGGTAGAGAAATGCTGTATTTGCAAGGTACTATCCCGTCTATTAATCATTTACTGGCAGAGCGGTGTAGAATATTGTCTTCGGGTATATATTTGGTAAATATAACCGATAAGGATAATGGTTCAGTAAGTAATTTTAAAGTGATTAAATCAACAATGTAATATTGGATTTTGTACTTTCGCCGTAATTCAAGACGATGATTTGTTTCCCCAATATTAAAATCAATTTAGGTTTATACATTACCGAAAAACGAAAAGATGGTTATCATAACTTAGAAACCATTTTTTTGCCCGTTAATCTTTATGATGCTTTAGAGATTATTCCTGCTAAGAATAATACTACTACGCTTACCATTAGTGGCAAAACGGTTGATGGAAATGTAGCCCAAAATATTGTGTGGAAAGCCTATCAAATATTGCACAGTCATTTCCCCGAAAAAGTAACAGCACTCGATATTTTTTTAAGAAAAGCCATACCTATGGGGGCAGGTTTGGGTGGTGGCTCTGCCGATGGGGCATTTATGTTAGCTTTGCTTAATCGTTATTTTGATTTGGAATTATCCGAAAGTCAGTTAATCCATTTTGCCTTGCAATTAGGTAGCGATTGTCCTTTTTTCGTTAAGAACAAGCCTTGTTTTGCTCAGGGTAGAGGAGAAATGTTATCAGAGATTGCTATTCCGCAAATAGAGGATTACGACTTGTTATTAGTTTGTCCGCAAGTACATATTAGTACAGCAGATGCTTTCCGGCATATTACCGTAGAGCCGCCAAATGTAAATTTACAAACTATCGCCACTATAGCTATGAGCGATTGGAAAAATGTTATTTTCAATAAATTTGAAACTTCGGTTTTTACGCAACATCCTTCTTTGCAAAATATAAAAGACAAACTTTACGACATTGGTGCAGCGTATGTATCTTTGAGTGGTAGCGGTGCTGCTGTTTACGGATTGTTTCCCAAAGGAAGTTTAAGCAATATGGAGGTTACATTCGACAATGCAGATGTTTACAAAATCGAAAATCCTTTTGCGGTATCCCGACTGAATGGATAGATTAAGGTTAATGCTTAGTATTGCTTACTTTTGCTTACAGAAATATAATAAATACAATTTTTTTATGGCACTAAATAATTATAAGCACAGCGCAGCAGAAAGATTAATGCGATATGTTCAAATTAATACACAAAGCGATCCTTTTTCACCTACACAACCCTCTACCGAAATACAAAAAGACCTAAGCAGAGTATTAGTAGAAGAGCTAAAAGCGCTCGGTATTACCGATGCCGAATTAGACGAACACGGATATGTTTATGCTACCATACCCGCTACTACAGATAAAAAAGTACCTACAATTTGTCTTTGTGCCCACGTAGATACATCGCCCGATTGCAGTGGCGAAAACGTAAAGCCTATTGTACATAAAAACTATACCGGTGAAGACATTGTTCTTCCCGATGATAATAGTGTGGTTATTACTACACAAAACCACCCTTATTTGCTTAACCGTATCGGCGACGATATTATTACTGCTTCGGGGCTTACGCTACTCGGTGCAGACGATAAAGCAGGTGTAGCCGTAATTATGGATGCCGCACAATACCTTATAGAACATCCCGAAATAGAACACGGCAATATTCGCATCCTTTTTACTCCCGATGAAGAAATAGGCAGAGGGGTAAATGCTGTGGATATGCAAAAACTCAATGCCGATTTTGGCTATACGCTCGATGGTGGCGAGCGCGCACATCTCGAAGGCGAAACTTTTTCTGCCGATGCTGTTGCCATTACCATTCACGGTGTAAGCGCACATCCGGGATATGCTAAAGACAAATTAGTTAATGCCATAAAAATTGCTGCTGATTTTTTAGACCAATTGCCCAAAGATGCTTGGAGTCCGGAGCGTACTAATGGAAAAGTAGGTTTTGTACACCCCTTGCATATAAGCGGAGGCGCAGAGCAAACCAATATTCAATTTATTATTAGAGATTTTGATACCCCTAAACTTAAAGAGCACGAAGGGCGATTAGAAGAAATTTTAAAAAACACAGTAACCCAATATGTAGGTGCTAAATACGAGTTTGTGGTAACAGAGCAATACCGCAATATGAAAGAAATATTAGACACTCGCCCCGAAGTAATGGAATATGCTGCCGAAGCCTATAAGCGCGCCGGGCTTACTCCCGAATATGTAAGCATACGTGGCGGTACCGACGGTTCTCGATTGTCTTTTATGGGCTTGCCCTGTCCTAATATATTTACCGGAGAAATGGGTATACACTCCAAACAAGAATATGTAAGCATACAAGATATGGAAAAAGCCGTAGAAGTATGTGTACACTTGGCACAGGTAGTGGTTTAAAAAATTTAACTTCTTACTTTTGTACAAATAAAACAAACAAATCCCTTTTTTATGAAACAATTAATACATTGCTTATTTTTCGGTTTAATATTTATTACATCTTGTTCTAAATCGCCAGAAAAAGTTTTGCCTAAAAAAGATGGCAAATGGAATTATATTGAAACATCGAAACATTACGAAAACAACGAATTGACAAATACCAATAATGAGAGCGGAAGTATGGAATTTACAAAAGATGGTAAGTTAACTATAACTACCGACGGACAAACAAATTATGCTAATTGGCGGGCAACATCTTCTACTGTTACTATTTCTGAAAACAACATTGACATTATTATATTTGATGTAACCGAAAAGAAGAAAAAATCGGAAGTATGGACATCTACTGAGACTTTTAGTGTTATGGGAACTGAATATAAAATAGAGACCGAATTAAAGCTAAGTAAAAAGTAATTGGCATAATTGGGTTTTAGTAAGATGTAGAAGCACTTATTTGTGTTTTGCAAAATATTTATATTGCAACGCTATAGAATACATGTAATGTATCTGCCGATTCTCGTTCCAATAATTAGTTATTTATGTTTGAGGTCTAATGTTTGGGCGTCACATTTTCCTATGAGTTGAAAAGCCAATTTTTGTACTAAATAGTCCTGCTTTTTTATTATCACTAAAACAATTTTTTTTATGTCTAAATTAGGTAAAGGTATCGTAGCCGGATTGGCTGCCAAAAAATGGGGTGGTGGCTGCTTAGGAACTATAGTAGTTTTTGTATTAGTATATTGGGTGCTTGGACAAGTAGGGTGTTAAACACCTAAGTGTATTCCATAAAACCTTACAATGAAGAGCATCATTTTTTAATCTGAGATTTCAATGGATGCTTTAGGTTTTTGTATTCTATCATATCTACTTTAATACTACCCACTAATATGGGGCTGTCTATCCGTAAAGGTATGTGATTGTTATCATCGCTTACCCAAATCATCATTTTTTCCCCACCTTCGAAAATGGTGCCTTCTATTAACATTGGTGCTATTTTTATAGCATTAAATGTGCCATATTTAGTTTTAATTTTTTCTTTACCCAAATAGCGAATATATAGGCGATGCACTTCATTGTCGAGAAACATACTAAAAGGTATCTTGTCGCCGGATTTATACTTAGTATAATCAATATTTCGGGCATAGTAAATTGCCGCTAATACATCTTGCACACATTCGGGCACATCGTACATTTTACCGTCGGAATGAGCCTTGTTGTTATTTCTATAAAATGTTACATCATTCTTAAACTTGTAACCACCTTCGTTCACATCTCGCTTAAACCGAAGCGGTTTAAGGGTTTGGGTATCAATAAAAGTTTCGTATTGGTCTCTTACTTTAAATATCCAATCGTACGAAGAGTAAGTGCTGCCCTTTCCGGTAATATGGTACACCGGCTTGTTTTGCATAGAGGAAATTTTGGTAGTAAAAGTAGCTTCTCCGGCAGGAACCCACAGTGCACTCAAGTTGTAATACACTTTAAATCTTAGGTATTCGCCATTGTTTATACATTTATTCTGAATGCCGCAAAAGTCTTCTTGTGCTTGTACTTGCAGCATACAAAGCAGTAAAAGGTTTACTATGATGATTGATTTATATCGCATAACGTTTTTTGGGGCTTTGCGAAAGAGTGGAAAAGAAGACACGAATATTCAATTTAGCACTACAGCTGCAAAACCATTTTTTATTCGCTAATTTACTGTTTTTAAGCAAATAAAAAAATGGTTTTTACAAATAGAAAGAACAAAAGTTGAAATTTACACTTAACTTGCTCTTTTGCAAAACTCGTGTTATCAGTTCACCCTTATTTTTTTAATAAAGGTCTTTATAAAACTCTGTACCTAAGTTTATTTTTTCGCTATCTGAGCCTACTTGTTCGAGAGAGTTTATAATTTTCAATTTCACTACTTCATTATAATCTTCCTCATTTATTATTGATGTAATTATTTCTAAAAGTAAATCTTTTTCAATGATATTGTCTGCCACCGTCACGGCAATGTTTTCCATCTCGATAATAAACTTATCAACAAAAAAATCAAGTCCATTTATCCCTAAAAAGAATGCTCCCATTGCAATTGACGTCCTCTTGTTTCCATCGTTAAAGGCATGGAATTTATTGAATGAAAAAATTAAATGAGTCAGTTTTTCTTCAAAGGTTGGGTAATATTCGTCATTTTGAATATGAGTTAACGGGCTATCAATGTTTCCATACTTTATAATACCCGAACGTCCTCCTGATATTTCTAAGATTTTATCATGAATTTTTACGGCATACTCTGTGGTAAAATAGTTTAATGCCATCTTATCTTTCTTTTAGTCTTTTAAAAACTTCTTTGTTATCTTCTAAGCGTTGTTCTAAATCCATGCTTCTGTCTCCCAAGAATTTATCGTAGTCATCAGAGCTCACTTCATTGACGTATTCTTTGAGTTTTTCATGTAAAGCATCTCTAAAAGCCAAGTCTCTGCTTGCCATTAAACTTCTTGCTTTTTCCCTTAGTGGTGTTAGTGTAGCTTCTGTTAAATGCTCATATCTTGTGAATAGTAAATTTGCTTCAGAAAGTCCTAATTTTCTTCCTAAATGTTCAAATTCGGATTTAAGAAATGCGGAAAATCCATTTTCGTATCCAGCAATTAAGTCAAGTATTTCTGAATACATTGTGCTTCGAACACTTTCTTTTGTATTTAACTTCAAGATTTGTCGGTATTCTCTTGCATCTTCCTTAAATATACTTTTGTAAATCTTGTCGGTTAATTGTGAGTATTTAAATTTGTTTTCTGTTATATAATGATCCAGAGAGTTTGTAAATTCCCTTCTATAATTATATTCTCTAATTGCACTTGGTAAAAATTCCTCTTCCCTTTGATTGATAAACTTGGTTTTCCCTCCAAGTTTTTGGTTTAAAACATCAATAACAATATCTAAAATTGCAGAACGAAGAGTTTGAGCTTTTTCAGACCCTGTTAAAAGCATCCCGACATTTAAGAACGATTTATATGTAAAAACGGCTAGTTGTGGTGTTCTTGATAAACCATCTAATTCATTTTCAAATGATTGAACCATGTTCCCGACATTTGTGTCGGGAACATATTCACCATCATTTATCCTTTTGATAAAGTCAGTAATCTTATCTTTAAAATCTTTAAGTTTAAATCCGCTGTAAATTTCGTATCCACTTTCGACTATTTCGTCTCTGTGATTTTCAACAACCCTCTCAATTGTTCGTATATCAACTTCAAAATATTCTGCAAGCTGTTGCTTCGTAAATCGAAATTTACCATCATGTTTGAAGCCCCAAAAACCAACTTGCTGATACACTTCTTGTATAGCAATATTATTGTTTAATATATTTTTTCTGTCTAAATCAGAGTTTGTTAAATCTTTTGCCATAGTCAAAGATACGATATTTCAATTTGTGCAAAGTGCTATAGGGAAACAGATAACAATAGTTGTATCTAAAGGCTTAGACCGTACAAAATAACGAAAGTAAAGTTGGAAATAATATTTGGTTTTTTTTGGAACAAAACCTTAAATAAGTGTAATCGTAAAAGGTATTAAAACAATAGCGTCCTAAACGATATAAAAAAAGAGAAAGTTTTTGTAACTCAAATT
>CAYUXT010000019.1:0-64464 GCA_964448955.1 uncultured Taibaiella sp.
TAAAACTGCTGATAGCAAAACAAAATAATCAATTATCTATACTTAGTTACTAATGACCAGCAATTATTGATACTGATTTATAGGTTTTTTGTCATAATTTAATTGTTGTTACTTTTGAACAATGAACGATATTATTTTCACTAAAAAATCAATGGACGAACTCGGCAGATTAAGTGCCGAACAAAAAATACAATCCAATCATTTTCCAATAAAGATAATATTAGATGATGTGCGGAGTATGAATAATGTTGGTTCTGTTTTTAGAACTGCCGATGCTTTTAATGTAGAAAGTATAATCCTTTGTGGATATACTCCTCAGCCACCGCACAGAGATATTCATAAAACCGCTTTAGGTGCTACAGAAAGCGTACAATGGCAATACCAACCCAATATAGAAGATGCAATACAAGCACTAAAAAATGACAATTATTGCATAGTAGGTGTAGAACAAACACACAATAGTACAGCACTCCACAAAATGGAAAATAATGCCGACCAAAAAATTGGTTTTATATTCGGAAATGAAGTAACAGGCGTTTCGGACAAGGCATTAGCATTGTGCGATTATGTGATAGAAATACCGCAATGGGGTGCAAAACATTCTTTAAACATATCTGTTTCGGTAGGTGTAACTTTGTGGGAATTTGTAAGGAAATTTTAAACCTAAAATTGTATTGAGCAACCATAAAAACATACCATTAGCAGAACGCCAAAGACCTAAGAGTTTAGATACTTTTATAGGGCAGCAGCACTTAACCAGTCCGGGCGCACCACTGCGATTAATGATAGAGCAAAAAAAACTACACTCCATCATTTTTTGGGGACCACCCGGAGTGGGCAAAACCACTTTAGCACAAATTATAGCTAACGAATCCGAAATGACTTTTATTAGTCTTAGTGCTATCGAAAGCGGCGTTAAAGAAGTAAGAGCAGTAATCGATACCGCCAAAAAAGCAGGGAAAATATTATTGTTTATAGACGAAATTCATAGATTTAATAAAGCACAACAAGACAGCCTATTAGGTGCAGTAGAAAAGGGGCATATCATTTTAATTGGCGCTACTACCGAAAACCCATCTTTTGAAGTGATAGGTGCGCTATTGAGCCGTTGTCAGGTTTATATTTTACAGCCTTTTACAGTAGATGAGCTAAAGCAAATTGTACACAATGCCTTACAAACAGATGAATGGCTGATAGGGCAAAATTTAAACATCATAGAATGGGAATCGCTGCTGCAATTAAGTGGCGGAGATGGTAGAAAAATACTAAACTTAACCGAATTAATAGCAGCCACTTCTAATGGTAATGTAGCAGTAAATAATCTATTAGTACAAAATATAGTGCAACAAAAACTTGCGGTATATGACAAAAGTGGAGAGCAGCATTACGACCTTATTTCTGCATTTATTAAATCCATAAGAGGGAGCGACCCCAATGCCGCAGTTTATTATCTAGCTCGTATGATTGAGGGAGGTGAAGACCCTAAATTTATAGCACGTCGTTTAGTTATTTTAGCCAGCGAAGATATTGGCAATGCTAACCCCAATGCACTTTTGATGGCTACCACTTGTTTTCAGGCAGTAAATATTATTGGCTATCCGGAGTGTAGAATTATACTATCGCAGACAGTTACTTATTTGGCAGCTTCTGCCAAAAGCAATGCAGCATATATGGCTATTAATGTAGCACAAGATTTAGTAAAGAAAACAGGAGACTTATCTGTGCCCTTGCATATACGTAATGCCCCTACGAGATTAATGAAAGAGTTGGGTTATGGAGAGAATTATCAGTATGCGCATAGCTACGATAATAATTTTGTGTTGCAAGAGTTTATGCCCGATACTATTGCCGGAACTTTACTCTACAATCCGGGAGATAATTTATCCGAAAATAAATTAAGAGAATACCTAAGGCAATGCTGGAAAGAAAAGTATGGATATTGATAAGTATTAGTTTGATTTTATGAAATAGAAAATTGTGCTAATGTAATCACTAACCTAATTGGATACAATGATTTTTTACTTAAAAAAATAGATATTTGTACCACGATAATAAGAAGATATGGAAGTCGAAATTTTTGTGCCTTGTTTTATAGACCAGCTCAATCCTCAAATAGGAATGAATATGGTAAAAATATTGGAAAAATTAAATTGCAAAGTGCATTACAATGCTAACCAAACTTGCTGCGGACAGCCTGCATTTAACAGTGGGTTTAGAGAAGAAGCAAAAGCAGTGGGCAAAAAGTTTTTAAAAGATTTTGATACAGAAAAATACATAGTAGCATTAAGCGGCTCTTGTGCAGGATATGTACGTAATTATTACGGAAGTCTGTTCGATAATACACCGCTGCACAATAAATCCAAAAGAGTGCAATCTAAGATTTACGAGTTTACCGAATTTCTTACCGATATTTTAAAAGTAGAATCCTTAGGAGCTAAATTTCCTGCAAAAGTTACCTATCACGATGGCTGTGGCTCTTTAAGAGAATGTGGCATTAAGTCGCAACCACGAAAGTTATTAGATTATGTAGATGGTTTAGAATTAGTAGAAATGAAAGAATGTGAAACCTGCTGTGGATTTGGCGGTACATTTTCGGCTAAGTTCGAACCCATATCTACCGGAATGGCTTATACCAAAGTGCATAGCGCATTAGATGCAGGAGCAGAGTATATAGTTTCTGCCGACCAAAGCTGCCTAATGCAAATATCATCTTATATCCACCAACAAGACCTCAATATTAAGACCATACATATTGCCGATGTATTAGCCGAAGGTTGGTAGCCGATATTAATCGTGATGATACGGCGAATTGTGTAAAATGCTAAAAGCTCTGTACAGTTGTTCCGCTAATATTAACCGTACTAATTGATGCGGAAAAGTAAGTTGCGATAAAGACCATTTTTTATTTGCCTTTTCTTTAATCTTATCCGTTACTCCATAGGCGCCACCAATTAATATTACTAAGGTTTTAATTCCTGTATTCATTACGAGTTGCAGCTCTTCTGCCCATTTTCGCGATGTGTGCGATTTTCCGGTTTCGTCGAGTAAAATAAGAAAATGATAAGGTGTAAGTTTGTCCAATATCATTTTTTCTTCTAACAATTTAGACTGCATTATTGGTGTATTTTCCGAGCGTTTGGGAGGTGGTAATACTACCACGTTTACAGAGCAGTATGGTTTTATTCTTTGTAAATAATATTGTACACCTTGCTCTATAACAGCATCATTTTGTTTGCCGATTGTCCATATTTCAATATTCATAAAGGCTGTAAAACTAATAATTTGAGGGCTAAATGTAAAAAGATTAACACTTCTGCAATAAAAGTCTTTTAAGGATTTAATTGGTTTTAATTAATATTGCAGATAATTTTTTTAAAAAAAGCAGAAAATATAATCATTATGAACTTTCAAAATATAGATCGCCTAAATATTTTAGGCACAGAAGAAGACGAAGACAACGAAGAAGAAAACACTAATGTAGATAAACCACAAGCAGGTAGTAAAAGTGCCAAAAAGTTAGAAGAGCTATTTTATAAAAACCGTGCCATATATTTATGGGGAGCCGTAGATGACAAATCTGCCAAAGATGTGGTAAATAAATTATTATTGCTCGAAGCAGATAAGCCGGGCAAAGAAATAAAGTTTTATATCAATAGCCCGGGAGGTGTAGTTACCAGCGGTATGGTAATGTACGATGTAATAAAAATGATAAAATCGCCGGTTTCTACTATTTGTATGGGACTTGCAGCAAGTATGGGGTCTATACTTTTGGCAGCAGGAGAAAAAGGCAAACGCTTTATATTTCCTCACGGAGAAGTAATGATACACCAGCCTATGTTAGGAGGATACTTTCAAGGTGTGAGTGCCGACTTAGAAATTCACGCAATTCAAATACAAAAAACCAAAGAAATGGGTGCTAAAATACTTTCTGATGCCACAGGACAGAAATTCGATAAGGTGTTAGCCGATTTAGAACGCGATTATTGGCTTGACGCTAACGAAGCCATTGAATATGGTATAGTAGATAAAATACTAACTAAATTGTAGTTTGTATCTTTCTCTCTATCCTTACAATAAAGATAAACAATTTACATATAACATTATGCGGTAAAAATTACGATTTACCGCATTTTTACTGCAATTAAATGGGCAAATATGGAGATACCCCAAATTTAATTTCATTATCCTAAGCCTTCGTTCGATAAATTAACTTAAAAATACCAAATTTTTCAATTTAAACTTTGTTTTAAAAATTCTGCCCCTTACCTTTGCGCAAAATTTCGAATCGGTGTTAAATTATTACAAACGGACAGTAGTTTTTTTATTAATTTCTCTTTTGGGTTTTAATGCTTTTGCAGGTGGCGAACACCATGCCGAAGAGGAAAAATTAGATGTTGCCGGCAATATTTTCGGGCACATTGGCGATGCCCATGATTGGCATTTCTTTACCATTGGCGATTTCCACGCCACAATACCACTTCCTATTATTTTATACAATAAAACGGAAGGCAACTTAAAGTTTTTCAGTTCTTCTAAGTTTGAGCACGGACACGCTACTTACGATGGATACAGATTAGATGGGGGCAAGATAGTTGCCGAAAATGGTGCAGAAATTTTAGACTTTTCTATTACCAAAAATGTAGCATCTATGCTACTTGCTGTTACCATTTTACTACTAATAATGTTTAATGTTTCTAAAAAATACAAAACTTACGGCACCACAAAAGCACCTTCAGGAATGCAAAATGCCATAGAAGCTTGTGTAGTATTTGTTAGAGACGAAGTAGCTAAGCCCAATATCGGATCAAGCTATATGAAATTCTTACCATTCTTACTTACCATATTTTTCTTTATTTGGATAAATAACCTAATAGGGTTAATACCCGGCGGTGCCAACTCCACAGGTAATATTGCCGTTACAGCATGTTTGGCAGCCATTTCCTTTATTGTAATGCTATTTACAAGTAAAAAATATTTTTGGGGACACCTATTTAATCCTCCGGGATTACCAATTGGCGTTAAAATGTTATTAGTACCTATTGAGTTTATATCTTTATTAATTAAGCCTGTAGCATTAATGATACGTCTATTTGCCAATATGTTGGCAGGACATATTGTAATACTCAGCTTCATTATGTTAATATTTATATTTGGAGAGTTAAACAGAGGCGTAGGTGCAGGATTTTCGGTAGTATCGGTAGGGTTAGCAGTATTTTCATTTTTAATCGAATTATTAGTAACAGCCATTCAAGCATTTATATTTGCAAACCTTACTGCCGTATTTATAGGTCAGATGGTAGAAGAGCATCATCACGATGAAGCACATGCACATTAATTTGTCTGAAACAAACGAGTTTTTTCATTTTTAAAACACATATAACAATGTCTCTATTAAACACAATTATGTTAGCTGCCGGTGATGCCGGTTTAGGAGCTATCGGTGCAGGTATCGCAGCTCTTGGAGCAGGTGTTGGTATCGGTCAAATCGGTAAAGGTGCGGTAGAAGCTATTGCTCGCCAACCAGAAGCTGCCGGTGATATCCGTTCTAACATGATCTTGACTGCTGCCTTCGTTGAGGGGGTTGCATTCTTAGGCGTTATCGCAGGTATCCTTGCAATCGTACTTTAAAGTACTTAAAAGTTGTGCTCAACGCACAGGGCAGAGAGCGCAACTTTTTTATAATTAGGCAATTTGTTAATTAGGCAATTTGACAATTTAAAAAATAAAAAAAACGCCGTTGTTGGTGTTATCGCTGACAACACAATAAAAAACCTTAATGAACCTTAACTTCTTAATGGTTTTAAAAAAAGTAAATACCCTTAATGGGACAAACGCCGTTGTTGGTGTTATCACCAACAACATTAATGAGTTAAAAAAATAATTCAAAATTCATAATTCAACATTCAAAATTATAAAATGTCTATCTTCTTATCTGGCGGCGGCGGTGGCGGCGATTTATTAAAACCCGAATTAGGGCTTTTCGTTTGGACACTCGTAGTATTCCTAATCGTATTTTTTATTCTTAAAAAATTTGCTTGGAAACCCATATTAGGCTCTCTATCCGAAAGAGAAACCAAAATTGCAGACAGTATAGCTACTGCCGAAAAAGTAAAAGCTGAAATGGCACAGTTGCAGTCTGACAACGAAAACCTCTTAAAACAAGCAAGAGAAGAACGCTCTTTAATGTTAAAAGAAGCTAAAGAAACGAAAGACAAAATAATTAACGAAGCTAAAGAACAAGCTAAAGCAGAGGCAGACAAAATAATGACTAATGCTCGTATTCAGATAGAACAGCAAAAAAACAAAGCACTTACAGAAGTTAAAAACGAAGTAGGTAATCTTGCTGTAGCCGTAGCAGAAAAATTAGTGAGAAAACAATTTGCTGATGCTACTGCACAAAAAGACTATGCAGCTACTTTAGCACAAGAAATAAAATTAAATTAATCTACGTAATTAATAAATAACAACATGCAAAATCCGCGTTTAGCATCGGTTTACGCAAAATCATTGTTGGATATTGCCAAAGAACAAGGCAGCATAGAAACTGTTTTGGGCGATATGCAGTTGATAGATAAAATATGCGCACAAAGCAAAGATTTTGTGATGATGCTGCGCAGTCCGGTAATTAAAGGAGATAAAAAAGCCTCTGTAATTAACGCAGTAATCGGCAGCAATCTTCAGAATGTTACACAATTATTTATTAATTTATTGGTAAATAAAGGTAGAGAAAATGTATTACCCGAAATTGCACCTGCATTTATCAAACAATACAAAGAATTTAAAAATATACATACCGTAAAATTAACTTCCGCAGCACCTTTAGATGCAGGTGTTCGTAAAATAATAGATGAGAAAATAAATAGTGCATTTCCGGGAGGCACCATCGAAGTAGAATCGCAAATTAATGCAGATTTATTAGGCGGTTTTGTATTAGAAGTAGGCGATAAATATATAGATGCAAGCGTAAGAAGAGATTTAGAAGATATAAAAATACAATTCTCTAAGAACTTGTATGAGGCGGATATTTAAAATTCAAAAGTAAAAAGTAAAAATTCAAAAATAAAATAGAATATTACACAATAAAACCCTTAATGAATCTTAATTCCTTAATGGTTTGAAAAAATAAAAATTAATAATTCAAAACTCAAAATTATAAAGTCATGGTTGAGATTAAACCGGATGAAATATCGGCGATACTGCGCCAACAGTTAAGCAACTTTAACCAATCTGCAGACCTCGAAGAAGTAGGTACAGTATTGCAGGTAGGTGATGGTATTGCTCGTGTATATGGACTTGGCGGTGTACGTCAAGGAGAGTTAGTAGTGTTTGACGATGGTACACAAGCTATTGCCCTTAACTTAGAAGAAGACAATGTGGGTGTGGTATTAATGGGAGAAAGCGAAGCCATTAAAGAAGGTAGTAAAGTACGCCGTACCGGACGTATCGCTTCTATTAAAGTAGGCGAAGGAATGGTAGGACGTGTAGTAAATACCCTTGGCGAACCAATTGATGGTAAAGGACCTATAAAAGGAGAATTATACGAAATGCCAATCGAGCGTAAAGCTCCAGGAGTACTTTTCCGTGAGCCGGTAAAAGAACCATTACAAACAGGTCTTAAATCTGTAGATGCAATGATTCCAATCGGACGTGGACAAAGAGAGTTGGTAATCGGCGACCGTGGTACCGGCAAAACAGCTATCTGTTTAGATACCATCATTAACCAAAAAGAATTTTACGAAGCAGGAAAACCTGTATATTGTATATATGTCGCTATCGGTCAGAAAGCTTCTACCGTAGCTAACGTAATGAAGGTATTAGAAGAAAACGGTGCAATGGCATACACTACCATCGTATCGGCTTCGGCAGCAGATCCTGCACCACTTCAGTTCTATGCTCCTTTTGCTGGTGCTGCTATCGGGGAGTTTTTCCGCGATACAGGACGCCCTGCATTAGTAGTTTATGATGATTTATCCAAACAAGCGGTAGCTTATCGTGAGGTATCATTATTACTTCGTCGCCCACCGGGTCGTGAAGCATACCCTGGAGATGTATTCTACTTACACTCTCGTTTATTAGAGCGTGCAGCTAAAGTAATTAACTCCGATAAAATTGCTGCTAATATGAACGATTTACCGGATTCTATCAAACATTTGGTAAAAGGTGGTGGTTCACTTACAGCTTTACCAATTATCGAAACACAAGCGGGTGACGTATCTGCATACATTCCTACAAACGTAATCTCTATTACCGACGGTCAGATATTCCTTGAGTCTAACTTATTTAATGCCGGCATTCGACCTGCTATTAACGTAGGTATCTCTGTAAGTCGTGTGGGTGGTAGTGCGCAGATTAAATCAATGAAAAAAGTAGCTGGTACACTTAAACTAGACCAAGCTCTTTACCGTGAAATGGAAGCTTTCTCTAAATTCGGAGGAGACTTAGATGCTGCTACTAAAACCGTAATCGATAAAGGTGCACGTAACGTAGAAATATTAAAACAAGCACAGTTTAGCCCTTATAGCGTAGAAAAACAAATTGCAATTATATACTTAGGTACTAATAATCTTTTAAGAGAAGTACCTGTTAAAAACATTAAAGCATTTGAAGAACAATTCTTATTAGAAATGGAAAACAAATTGCCGGAAGTATTAGCAGAATTCAAAAAAGGTAATTTACCTCAAGATGGCATAGACAGCTTATTAAGCTTAGCGAAAGGATTAATTCCACAATTTGCTTAATACAATAACAATAAAGGATTAAAAGCAAAAGCGGTTGTTTCTTATAGAATCAACCGCTTTTGTTTTGTGTGGTGTGTTTAAAATACACAAAAAAACATAGCTATTTTACAATATAGTGATGTTCAAAATATACATTGTAATACTAAAGAAGGGGAATACAACTAACGATTGTGCTAATATGCCTTTGCAAATTAAAGAAAGGGCTATCTGCTAATTACTAATTTAGACGATTGTAGTATTTGTCCAAATTCATCTCTTGCAACTACCATATAGATACCTTGTGGTAATTCGCTAATATCGTTAAAGCTAATTTCAGTAGTGCTTTTAGAAATAATTATTTGCTCTTTGAGTTTTCTGCCAATTAAGTTAATGATTTCTACTTTTTCTACCCTATTTCTTAAAGATGGCGAAAGCTTTACATAAGCGCGACTATCGGCAGGAGTAGGAAACACGGTCATCGTGTTTTGGTTGGTCATAATAGAAATATTCTCACCATTTTGAGTTTGCGCTCGTACATCACCTCTGTATAAACACACAAAGGCAAAAGCGGTTATCAAAATATATAAATATGTAGAGAATTTTTTCATTTTCTAATTATTAATCTTTTAATGGATTTACCCAATTTTAGATTACTTGCAAGCAAAGATATATTTTCTTTTTGAAATTACAAATATCTGTTCCGAAATTCTATTCCATACTTTGCTATACGCTTATAAAGACTATTTATGATTGGAGTAGTTTAATGGTTGAATAAGCAGATGTGTATATTGTACTGTTATGTGTATGTAATATCGGGCAAAAACCAACAGGGATAAACAATAAAAATATATTGTTTATCCCTGTGAAAAATGCATTGTGTTTTGTGGGCAGTATTGCTCCAATTAATACAATGGATATTGATTTATTGGTTTGTCTAAGTGTAAAAAAATTAATCTGCATAAGGAGTAGCTCCTTTAATTTCTTTTTTGGCATCATTTGCCGTTTTTTTTACATCTTCTTTAATTTCTTGTGCTCCTTCTTTAATGTCTTGTGCCATATTTTCGGCACCTTCTTTAATATCTTGCGCTGCATTTTCTGCGTCTGCTTTTAGGTCGTTAGCAGCATTTTCGGTGTTTTCGATTGCTGCATCTAATTTCTCTCCTGAGGTTTCGTTTTCAGAAGATTCATTGCCACAAGAGGATAATGAGAGTGCTACTAAAGAAGCAAAAATCAATAAGTACTTTTTCATAAAATAATATTTAAGTATAAACAATAATATACGAAGTTAGTTACTCTACACCTACATTCAAAAATTCAATTCTACAATTTTTTAGAATATTACCCTTTTTTTTCTAAACTTTGTAATGTACAAAATACATAGCGAGCAATGTTTAATAAACTTTTAAAAGGCAAGTTCAAATACTACATCTTAATTGGGTTGGCATTTGTAGTGTATATGGCTTTTATAGATGAAAATAATTGGTGGAAACAAAAGGAAAATAAACAAAGACTACAAGAAACTATTGAAAGTGTAGAGTACTTAAATAAACAATCGGATACTTTAGAAAAGGAAATTCGCGGATTAGAAAATGATCCCAAAATTATAGAAAAACACGCACGAGAAAAATACTATCATAAAGCAGATAATGAAGATGTGTATATGATAGTGGATACTTTAAAGGGAACTGTAAAATAAATTTAGGCGTGCTAAATACATCAACTAATAAAGCAAAATGCCCATTCATTGAGATCCTTATTTATCCGAAATGAAAACAAAGCTGAAAGAGTAAATTTTAGCAACTATGTAGTATATTATTCCTAATTATTCTGCTTGTACTCTTTTAAATACTGCTCCCCAAACATTGTCTTTATTAACTTGAAAAACTAATCTAAAGGTCGAATCATTTTTAATAATATCGTATCTTCTATCTGGCTCTATATTGTCAAAAACAGCATAATCCGTAAGTGTATCTATATCCCAACGTACATTCTGAAAAGCAGTATTAGTATCTTTTACAAATCCACAAGCAGGATTTTGTAAATTAATTCTTTGTTGGAAAGATTCTAAGCCAATTTGTTTATTTTGTGCGTTCTGATTTACTAAATAATTAATTACTTCTTGTTGTACTTTTAATGCCTTATACGAACCCAAACCTATATCACCGATATTATTATTTTTTGAGTAAGATTGCACAGAAAGCAATACAATAATAACAGAAACCGGCAGATATAATTTGTACCCTAAATCTTGCACAAGCATCTCTAACCAAAATGCAAATGCAACAAAAGAAAGTAACAATACGGGCATTAAATACCTTACTGTATAAAAATTAACAGAACAGAAAATTAGATAGGCTATACTGAACAATATGGCTACAACAAAAAATCTATTTTGTAAGGTACGGTAAGTTTTTACAGCCCAATAATACACACAGATAAATAGCAAGTACAAACAATACAGAATAGAAACAAGAGGACTCCCTAAAAAACCAAATGGCAAATACCTGATTAAAAACACTATAGCGATTACCGACACGAACCAAAACCATTGGTAATCTTTCTTTTTTACAGCATAAAATGTAGTTAAAGCGCAAATTGCTAACCACAACCATTTACGTTTTTCTTCTATAAAAATTACGAATAATGATGCTTGAAATTTCGAGGAAAAGTAATCCAAATTAACCTCTATCATACCAATATGATCGGGAAAGAAAAACCAACCATAGGTTATTTTTTGAACAATAAAAAAAGAAGCAATAACTAACGCCGGAACGAGCAATGCTGTAAACATTTTTATTTTTTGCTGCCTTACACAGTTCTTATTAAAGATTAAAACAGCAAAAACAATTGCAAAAACTACCCCTAATACTAAGCCACTTTCTTTGGTAAGTAATAACAACGAAAGTGATATGGCAAGAGGCATATACCTTTCGGATATAAAAAAATAAATGGACAAAATAGAGAACAAGGCCACCATTACTTCGGGCAACAACATAGTTGATTGTACAAAAAAGAAAATTTGTGACGCAAATAATATAGTTGCCACACAAGCCACTCGAACATTGTACAATTTATTGCACATTACGTAAACTGCCATAAGCAGTAGAATGGAAATAAACAGCGCAAAAGAATGTTTAGAAATTAATGATGTTCCAAACATTTTCATCCAAAACGATGCCGACGCATAAAAGAATAAAGGATGCCCTCGAGTAGCATCAACATCTACAATTCCCGGCAATAAGGTTACACCATTTTCGTACATCTTATGCACTGCGGTAGAATAAGACCACGCTTCATCCCAATAGTGAGGCAAGGCAAGGTGTTGGCATTTGGCTACAATAAATAGTAGCAAAATAATAAGTAACGGAATGTATTTTTTTATGCTTATTTTCATTTAAAACAATAAGATATTTACTTCTTGTACTTAATAATCGATACCTATAGCTTTTCTTACTTCATTTATTGTTTTTACAGAGCTTTCTCTTGCTTTTTCTTTTCCTTTTAAAAGTATATTTTTCATTAGCGTTTCGTCTTGAGTTAACGCCCTTGCCTTTTCTCTAATCGGTGCAATAAATTGCACCATATCTTCTGCTAATTGTTTTTTTAGATCACCATATCTAATATTGCATTCATTATAGTTTTTCTTGAAAATAGCAACGGTATCTTCAGTAGATACGCAGTCCATTAATGTAAACAGATTTTCGATGTAGTCCGGCATTTCGCTATTATTTTCGGTAGGTCCTGCATCGGTTTTGGCTTTCATAATTTTTTTGCGAACCAAATCATCTTCATCATCAAGGAAAATAGTTGCATTTACATTTTCGCTTTTGCTCATCTTGCCATTGCCATCTAAGCTAAGGATTTTTACCGGAGCATTTCCAAAGTTAAATGGATATGGTTCCGGAAATATTTCTCCATATCTGTTATTAAATCTATTAGCAAAATTTCTTGCCATTTCTAAATGCTGTTCTTGGTCTTTACCCACAGGAACTTTTACAGCCTTATGTATGAGTATATCTGCCGCCATCAGTACAGGATAGGTAAGCAATCCTGCATTTACATTTTCGGGGTGTTGTCTTACTTTATCTTTAAATGTAGGTACTTTTTCGAGTTCTCCTTTGTAAGCAACCATATTAAGAGCAAGGTACAATTCGGGTATTTCAGGAATATCGCTTTGGGCATATAGTGTAACCTTTTCGGGGTCTAATCCACAGGCTATATTTTCTGCAATTACTCTATACACACTCGTTTTAAGGCTTTTGGGGTCTGGGTGCGTAGTAAGCGAATGGTAGTCTGCTACAAAAAAGAAGCAGTTATAATCCTCTTGCATACGTACATAATTACGCATAGCACCAAAATAATTACCAAGATGTAAAAAACCCGTAGAGCGAATACCGCTCACTACTATTTCTTTATTTTGCATTAATTAATTTTTACTAAAAAAATATCGGAGTGCAAGTTACAAAATATATAAATGCACTAATTCTTTGCGGAATTAGAAGAAGAATTTATTACAATAAAAATAACTTTTAAATAAGCGGGGGGTATTACCGCAACAAATGTAATTCTCCATTTGCTCTTATGGGCTTGTTTTCTACATTAGTAGCCGATACTGTCCAATAATATACTCCTATATCCGCAGGCTTACTCCTGAGTGTGCCATCCCAACCTAAATCGTCGTGCTTACTAGTGTAATATACTAACTCGCCCCAACGGTTGAAAATTCTAAATTCTCCGAGTTTGATATAACCGGCAAGTTTGGGCATTACTCTGTCGTTTAATCCATCTCCATTAGGCGAAAATGCATTGGGCATCCAAATAGTAGCATCGTCTAATACAGTTACAATAATAGTATCTACACCTTCGCAACCATCTTCGCCTTTTACTTTTACATAATATTCATATACTCCTCGAGATGGAAAATAAACTGCTGTATTGCCTGCTTTAGGATTTTCTAAATAATCTTTAGGAAACCATTCGTAAGTACCGCCTCCAATTGCATTAAAATTATATCGATAGCCTTTAACTACAAGAGTATCGTTTCCGGCAAATGCCACAAAATCCGAAATCTCTATAGTTACCGAAGCGGTATCTTTACACCCTAAAGAATCTCCGGAAATAAGCATTATATCTTTTTCTCCAAAAGAATTAAAACTAAGCTTAGTGCTCCTTTCTTCCGAAAACACTCTACTATTGTAATACCACTCACTAAAAATAGTTTTGCCAAAAGTAGAGGTACTCACATCTTTAAAAGTAATGTCTTCGTTCAGACAAAAGTAACCATCTATATCTATTATAGCATTATAAGTCGGATATACTTTTACGTACCGAAATATACTGTCGGGACATAATCCGTCTTTATTAATTACTAACTTCACTAAATAAGTGCCTGTATCCGGGAAGGTATAAGTAGGGTTACGATCTGTAGATGTGGCACCGGGTACGCCAAAGTGCCAATTGTATGTATTTGCCCCTTCGCTAGTGTTTTCGAAATATATTGTTCTATCCTGGCAATTTACAGTGTACGTATTAGGAAAACTGCTATTGATTGGTATATTGGCAATAGATTTACGGGAGCAATTTGTAATAGTAAACATAATATCTCTCGACCTTGTAGTAAGCAGTTTGCCATTTCTCCATTCGGATACACATACTGTAACTAAATATCTACCCACACTAGTAGGATTTCCTGTTAATAATCCCGAAACAGGGTCTATAGATATACTTCCGTCTATAGGTTGATTTACGGAATATCCACTCCTAAATGGCATATTATCGTATGGAGGGGCATCGAAAACACTTGGTTTTGGGGAAGCCGATGTACTATCTAAATTAATATCGTAAAGAGAATTACATAACGAATAACTTAAAGAGTCTCCATCTATATCGGTAGCAGAAAAATCGTATAGAAAGGGATTGTTTGCACAAATTACCTGCGGAGGAACGTTTTTAAAAATGGCACTATTATTAGGGCATTGACCATTAGTAAACCCTGGAATTGTAGCTAAATATACTGCACTTTTATTACCCGGAGCTACTACGTTTAATATACTCTGTGTACGACAGCATCTTTGATATGCTATAGTATATCCGGCAGAATCGGGTGGTAGTGTATCTGTAAAAACATATACTTGATGATACAAACATATATTTGGTCGATTATTTAAGCATTCGTCTGCAAAGTTTGAGCTTATTATTCCATCTGATTGAAACAGAGCAGTACCGTTTATTATTCTGTTGTTATTTGAATTGCTAAAAATATTGTAATACAACGGATTATCTCCATTAATTGGCCCTTCACTACCAGATGGGGTACAATCTTGGTATAGGATTATTGTAAATTCAAAAACATTATTACCTAAGCATCGGTACATTATCTCACCACCTACCATGTGTGTGGCAAATACATTAATAGATGTTAAAGTGAATAGTATAATCCAAAAAATCTTTTTCATAAAAATCCCTTACCGTATGTATATTAGACATACAAAGTAAGGGATTTTATTTTATGTAGCGTAATTAAATTTACAGGAAGACTAAAAAAACAATCCTAACCTAAGTGCAAAGTTATTTAAACGAGTATTACCATCTTTAAAAGTTGCGGTAGTATATCCTGGCATATTAAACTTGGTAGGGTTAGTAACATCGGGTGCAAATCCATTATTAAAAAATACACCTAAATAGGCACATAGCTGGTCGCTTAATGGATATTCTGCGCCTATGCCTATATTCATTTGGAAAAGTATAGGGGTAATGCCAAGGCTTCCTTTTAGCTTCACATTTTCGTCAGCATAGGTTTTATTACCGCCATTTTCATATACTTCTGTAGTGAAATTGGCTTTTTTGGATACGTTAAAAGATGGTGTAACACCCAATTGTCCAAAGAATCTAAAGCCGGAAATTAAGTTAGTACGCATTTTAAGTGCCACCGGAATTTCTAAATACTGAAGCGTATAATTAAAATCGGCAGTTCTTACAAAGGCTTCTGAAGAATCTTCAGGGGCTATTAATCTTTCTACATTCATTCTACCGCCGGTCATATTTATTTGCAAGCCTGTTACCAAAGAATAATTGTCAGCAAATCTATATTCTGCCATTAACCCATAAGTAAAGCCTACCTTCATACCTTCTCCTTTTGTAGAGAATACGTTATCATCACTTTTGGCTGCTGTGGGGCGCATCCAACTCATATTGGGTGCTACAAAAGCACCAAAGCGCAGTTTTTTACTATCTATATCTTGTGCCGATACCGTTTGTAAACTCGTACCTACAAGACTAATTGCTAAAAACGAATAAATTATTTTTTTCATAATTATAAATGTTTGTATTTTTTGAACCTTATTAATTAACTTCAGTTTATCTGCAAAAATATTTAAAATATTGTCTAAATATAAAAATACTCCAAAAAAAAACTCATAGAATATTGGAATGTCTAATTAGTCCAGCTTGGTTTAAAATCTCTAAACCACTTATTCCACTCGGTATTGGCATATAAGCCTTCGCCTACATATTTAAGTATTGGCTCCATTTTATATATTTCCATATATCCAGTAAATGTATTGAGTTCAGTATAGTTTTCGTCTAACAATATGGTAGCCGGATACCCTAATTGTCCGTGCAGCATTTCTACTGCAATTTCATTCGCAAATCTATTGCCAACTTTTGTAACACTATATTTTTTTCCATTAAACATAACCGGCTCTTTTTGCTCTGCATTAAACTTTATAGCGTAATAATGCTCGTTGAGATAATTAGAGAGTTCGGGATTGGAAAAAGTGTTTTTTTCCATTTTTTTACACCATCCGCACCAATCGGTATAAAAATATACAACTATTTTTTTGGGCTGTGTTTTCATTAAAGTTTCTACTTCTTCAAAAGTCTTCCATTCTATTTTTGCTTTGCTATCTTGTGCTAAAGCTGTATAATTTATTACAAAAGAGATGGTAACGATTACAATTAAATATTTAATAACTTGCAACATAACTTACATTGTATTTTAATTCTTGTGCAAATTACAAAAGAGATAGATTAAATTTGCACTGATAAACAAAATTATAGTCTAATTAACGCTTTATTCAAAAGAGCTAATTAGATTATTAAGCATATTAAAGGTTTAAAAAAAGCATTTTAATAATAACATGAAAATTGCCATAGGGATAAGTGGAGCAAGTGGGTCTATTTATGCACAAATATTATTGCAGACATTACAGCAGTATGTAGGTAATGCTGTACAGGAAATTGGTGTGGTATGGAGCCATAATGCTAAAACTGTATGGAAAGAAGAACTAAGCAATACTCCTTCGACTACCTACGAAGGTATAAATGAGTGGGGAATAAATGATTTTTATGCACCTTTTGCATCAGGGAGTGCCGGATACGATGCTTTAATTATTTGCCCTTGTAGTATGGGTACGCTGAGCAGAATAGCATCTGGCATAAGCGATAATTTAATAACTAGAGCAGCAGATGTTATGTTAAAAGAGAGAAAAAAACTAATTTGCGTTGTTAGAGAAATGCCCTATAACTTAATCCAAATTAATAACATGAAAACAGTTACCGAAGCAGGTGGTATTATTTGTCCCACCTCACCATCATTTTATAGCAGACCTCAAACATTAGAACAAGCAGTACAGACTGTAATAGATAGAGTTATTCATTTAGCAGATATAGGTCATCGAGGATTTAAATGGGGCAATCAAAACACTTAGAGTTACAATTTTATTTTACATTTTACGTTTATTCTCAATAGTATTTAGTTATATATAATCAGCAAGATGCGATACACAAAGTTCAGTTTATACATTTCGATATTCTTATATTTTATTAATTACAATAATACCTTTGCACAAGAGGGTTTTGGACCGGCAGTGGAGAGTTGGCGTTCGTTTTTGTCTTATGCCTCTCCTACATCTATAGCATCAGATGGCACTACCATCTTTTGTGGTACCAACTCCGGATTTTTTACTTACAACAAATCCGACGGAAGCCTTAATCCTTATAGCAAATCAAATGGTATGAGCGATGTAGATATTAGTGTGGTAACGCACGATTTGGCTACCGGCACCACCATTATAGGATATACAAACAGCAATATAGACATTTTCAGAAACACAACTTTTAGAAATTTACCCGATTTATATATTTCACAAATTAGTGGAGACAAAACCATCTATGGCGCATTTTCCAAACAAGGCATAACTTATCTATCTACCGGTTTAGGATTAATGCTCATTAATCTTACAAAAGATGAAGTGAAAGAAACCATTAATTTTTTTGAAAACAGCAATACCGGAGTAGTGTATAATACTGCTATCCAAAACGACACAATATACGTAGTTACAAGTTTGGGTACATATCGTACACACACCAACAACCCCAACATACAGTATTATGCTACTTGGGAAAAACTAAATGCGCAAGTATTTAGATATTTAGTGGCAAACAATAATGTTATATACGCAGCACAAGACAATAAAGTATATAAACTAAATGGCAATGCTTTTACTGAAATATATACAGCACACACCAAAATAACCTCTTTGGCTGATGCCCAAAACGATGGCGTATGGATTACAGCATCAAAAGTAGATACCATTTTAGGATTTGGGAGATTAATAAATACGCAAGGCATTATTGCCGACTCCATTTCCGCAAACAATATTTCTTGCATTATGCAATTAGAAAATGGAGAAACTTGGTACGGAATACCATATAACGGATTATATAAAAGAACTTCTTCCAATTCGTCAGAGAAATATACTCCGGTAGGCCCTGTAGATTATGCCTCATTTGATGTAGCTGCAAGCAATGGCGAAGTGTGGATTGCACATGGTGGGCATACCGCAAATTATATCCCCGTACGTAATAATAGAAATATATCCAGAATAAAAGATGGCAACTGGTATAGTTTTAATTATGTATCCGAAGACCCTTGGATGCACGACTTCGTAAGAATTATCAAAGACAATAATACCGGTACTCATTATGCTTCTGCCTTTGCCGGAGGGGTTTTAGAGATTACTAAAGAAGAAAATCTACATACCTATAGCGAAGGAATACTCGACCCCAGATTAGGAGAAACACCCGATAGAATTTACGCATTTGGTTTAGCAACTGACGATGCAGGAAATCTTTGGGTTGCCAACAATGGAGCGCAAAACGAATTAAAAGTAAAAACACGCGATGGCAATTGGTATGCTATGCAATCTATCTCGAACCCTAACAAAGTAGGGTCGCCATTATGGCAACAACACTCACTTGGCGATATAGTAATAGACCAAAATAATCAGAAATGGCTAACTACATTATATAGTGGTGGTGTAATAGTTTACGATGATAATAATACAATTGAAAAACCTAATGACGACAGATACAGAATATTAAGCAGTAATTCAGGAAACCTACCAAGCAATCAAGTATATAGTATTATTTGCGACAAAGATGGCGTAATATGGATAGGAACAGACGATGGTATAGCCATAGTTAATTGCCCTTCAATTGTATTAGACGATTTAGAGTGTAATGCTACAAAACCTGTATTACAAGAAGACCAGTTTGCGGGACATTTCTTTATGCAACAATCTGTACGCGCAATGGCGGTAGATGGCGCAAACCGTAAATGGATAGGCACTTCGAGTGGTGTATGGTTGGTTTCTGCTAATGGAGAAGAAACCATATACCGATTTACTACCGAAAATAGTCCCCTACCCTCTAATTTAATTTATAGAATAAATATAGACCCTGTATTAGGCGATGTGTATATCTCTACCGATAAAGGATTAGTGAGCTTTAGAAGTACTGCCACAGAAGGCAACCCTACTAACGAAAAACCACTATTTGTATATCCTAACCCTGTACCATCTGGTTTTAATGGACAGATAGCCATTAGAGGAATAGCAGAAAATTCTGATGTAAGAATTACAGACATTTCGGGGCAGTTAGTATATAGGACCAAAGCAAACGGCGGACAAGCAGTATGGAATGGCTACGATTACACCGGACAAAGAGCACAAAGTGGTGTGTATTTAGTTTTTGCCACCAATAAAGACGGTACAGAAAAAGCAAAAGCAAAAATTATTTTTTATGAATAATTACCGTTTAGAAAATAATTACTTTTACTTTGTCATTGAACCAAAAACAATAAAAATATTACTACACTTTAATTAATTAAAGAAAAATGGAAGAAAATAATTTTGCAACCACAACAAGTACATCAACAGAAAAAATAAACCAATTAGTAGCGCAAATAGAAAAAGTAATAAAAGGAAAAAGACTACAAGTAGAGCAAGTAATTACCGTATTATTAGCCAAAGGGCATATACTAATGGAAGATAACCCCGGCACCGGAAAAACCGTACTTGCTCGCTCTTTAGCACACGCTATAAGCGGACAAGGCAATAAAGAAGTAGATTTTAAAAGAATACAATTTACGCCCGATTTGCTACCTATGGATTTAATAGGCTCGCACATTTACGATGATAATGCCAAAGACTTTATCTTTAAAAAAGGACCATTATTTACCAACATCTTACTTGCCGATGAAATAAACAGAGCTTCGCCAAAAGTACAAAGTGCATTATTAGAATGTATGGCAGAAGGACAGATTACAGTAGGAGATACTACCACAAGATTAGCAGATTTATTTTTTACTATTGCTACTCAAAATCCAATAGAAATGGAAGGTACTTACCCATTACCTGCAGCCCAGTTAGACCGCTTTTTTATGAAAATATATTTTGGTTATGTAGATGAAGAAAACGAGTTGTCGATTTATAAAAACTACACAGGAATTAGCAATAACTTATTAAGTTTAGAACAAGCAATTACCAAAGAAGAATTATTACAATTACAAACAGAAGCCGAAAACGCATTTGTCCACGACGAAATAATACAGTCTGTCTCTAACATAGTACGAGGCACAAGAAACAATGCCGATATTGTACTCGGTGCATCTACAAGAGCAGGTATAGCCTTTATTAAATGCCTTAAAGGGTATGCGCTTGTAAAAGGAAGAACATTTGTAATAGAAGACGACGTGGCAGCTATTGCTAAATCTGTGTTAGACCACAGACTTATATACCGAAACAAAGATGCAAAACTAAACGCCTTTAAAGATATTCTAAACAAAGAAATGGATAGACTAACAAAGCTAAAGTTGTACTAATACACAATACTTTCAGCACTTTCCACAATTTGTGGATAAACTATTATGAAGCTATAAATTATCCCAACCGAATAATAGTATATTTGTACCAAACAATGATCTGGTCTTATGTTTAATAATAACGACGATTTTGACGAAGACGATTTTGATGGCTCTATAGAAGACCTAATACGCCATTACGAACAATTAAAAGAAGGACATTCTACTCGCTACTTAGACGAGGAAGAATACGAATTTTTAATCGAATACTATTACCAAGAAGGAAAAGAACAAAACGCCCTTGATGTTTGCGAATTTGCGCTTACACACTTCCCCTACTCTACAGACATTTTGGTACTTAAAGCAGACCTTTTATACCATGCCCAAAAATACGGACAATCGCTATTAGTTTTAGATTTTATAGAAACACTCGACAAAAATATATTAGACGTAGTATTACTTCGGTGCGATATATTTTTGGCACAATACAAAGAAGAAACAGCCGCCGCATATCTAATCTCTCAAATAGATAACTTTGAAGGCAAAGACAAGATAGATATACTAATGGAGTTAGCCGATATTTACGATTTAATATCTGAATTCGAAAAATTAGTAGAAGTGCTTGCCGAAATTTTAGAAATAGATATCAGGAACGACGAAGCCCTACACAAAATTTCGTTTTGGACAGACTTTGCAGACCTACAAGAAAGAAGCATCGAAATACATAAAAAAATATTAGACAAAGACCCATACAATAAATTAGCATGGTTTAATCTTGGAGTAGCTTATCAAGGGCTTAAAATGTACGAAAAGTCGGTAGAAGCTTATGCCTATTGTACCAGTATAGATGAGCGTTTTGAATTTGCTTACCGCAATATGGCAGAAGCCCAAATACGGCTAAAACAATACAATAGTGCCATAGAATCCTTACAAAGAAACTTAGAAATCGGCAAACCCGAAGACATTATCTTTGAAGCCATCGGACACTGTTTCGAAAAAAAGAAAGACTTTAATACCGCAAGACATTATTACAGACAAGCCATAAAACTAAGCCCTAACGACGATGAAATGTTTTACAAAATCGGTATGACATACTCGAGCGAAAAGGATTGGGAAAAGGCACTGAAAGCCTACTCCGTTGCACTACATTTAGACAACGAAAACCCTGCCTATTTCTTAGCGATGGGCAAATGCCTTCTCGAACTAAACGAAAACAATGAAGCCGTAGTTTGTTTTGCTAAAGCAGTAAAACTAAAACCCGAAAACAAAAACACATGGATGGCACTCATTAAGTCATTATTTGTAAGTGTATTGTACGAAGAGATGTTAGACAACATAGATTTAGCGATAGAAACTTTGGGCAATAAACCCGAATTCGACTACCTTAAATCTTTAGCCTTATTCGAGTTAGGAAATTCCAAAGAAGCACTTTTGTACTTAGAAAATGGGCTAATAAGCGCACCCACAAAAGTTAAACTTATTACCGACTTAAATAGAGAATTGCTACAACGAAAATCTGTAGTAGAATTAATTTCTAAATACAAGAAAAAGAAATAGTGCATTACGATTTTAATCAATAACCGTTCTCATTAATCTTAGATTAACAGACACTTATACCATTACAAAATAATATTTAGTTTAACTTTGCAATCCATAGTTTTCAAAGACGTTTTACTATCCTACAAATAATGACAAAATATTTTTTTTCCACTTTAATTCTTTTCTTTTCTTTTCTTTTGGCTACCCCCTCATCTTATGCACAAGAAGACATAAACACGACAGAAGCATTAAAGCTACAAGAAAAAGCAATAGAAAGCCTTCAAAGAGGAGATTACGAAAATTCGATAATATTACTCAATCAAGCAGTAAGATTATTACCTTCAGATGTCTCTTTAAGAAGAGATTTGGCGTATGCTTATTACCTATCCGGCAATGCTACTAAAGCACAAGAAATAATACAACCCGTAATAAGCAGCGAATGGGCAGACGAACAAAGTTACCAAGTAGCAGCAGCCATAGAAAGTGCATTAGATAACAAAAACAAATCCAAAAAAATATTAAACGACGGAATAAAAAAATTCCCATATTCAGGACTTCTATATTACAATAAAGGAAACCTACTAAATGCAGACAAAAAAACGAACAAACAAGCATTAACAACATGGACAGAAGGCATTAAAGCAGATAGATTTTACCCTTCTAATTACTTAGCTTGTAGCAATTATTATTTAGAAAATAACAATCCTCTATGGGCAATAATGTATGCCGAAATTTTTATAAACTTAGAAGGCAACACTAAAAGAAGCGCAGAAGCAAAGTCTAATTTAATAAAAGCATACAAGCAGCTTATGCAATCCAATACAGGTGGCGGATTACCCCAATTCAAAGGAAAAGAAAAACAAGCCAATAACACTCCAAAATTCGAAGAATGGTACCACCAAACATTCGGAAAATCTACACCCGCACTTAGTTTAGGACTTAGTACAGAATCGCTTACTATGATAAGAACAAGGATTATTTTAGAATGGCGAAATAAATACACCTCTCAATTTCCATTTTCGCTCTTTAGCTACCAAGATAACTTATTAAGAAACGGATACTTCGATGCATACAATCAGTGGTTATTTGGTGCCGCAGACAATAGCGCATTATTCTCTGTATGGATAAAAAACAATTCGGAATTATACCAAAATTTCGAAAATTGGATACTCGTAAATCCACTTCAGCCCTCCGAATTTGACCCTAAGCCATAATAGTGCTTAGATATTTTAATTGGCATCAATTGTTCATTTGCTATATATTTGCATAATGCAAGTACAACTTCTGACCACTATTATTTTAGATGCGAATGTAGCACCGGATTTTCCGGCTATGTATATGTCGTTAAATCTGATACTTATAGTAGTACTATTGTTTTTGATGGGTATATTAGCAGGCGCAGAAGTAGCATTTTTCACACTAAATAATAAAGATGTAAATTACCTAAAAACCAAAGACAGCACATCGTCTCGACAGATTATTCAGCTACTCGACAATCCCGAATTATTATCTTCTACACTTAAAGCCTCTAAATATTCCTTAGCCATTACAGTAATTATTCTTGCACATTATTTACTTAAAATATTGCTCCCCGATAGAGAAGGAGTAATTATTTCCTTTATCATTATACTCATTAGTGTTTCCTTTTTATTATTATTTATCGGAGAGGTTTTACCTAAGGTTTATGCCCGACAAAACAATATGCGAATGGCGATTTTTGCTTCCCCTATTGTAAATGTGATGTATAATATTTTTAAATTTCCGGCAAAGGCATTATTATCCGATACTTATGCGTACAAAAGAAAAAAACAAGAATATAGCATACAGCATTCGACCGACAGCAAAGAATTTGAAGCCACTGTAGCACTCAGTATGGGGCACACTGCCAGCAAAGAAGAAATCGACATTTTTAAAGGAATTGTAAAATTTGGCAGCATTACCGTAAAACAAATAATGCAACCAAGATTAGATGTAGGTGCTATTCAAGAAAGTTGGAGTTTCTCCAAACTAAAAACACACATTATTTCGGGAGGTTATTCTCGTATGCCGGTATATAGAAACAATATTGACGAAATAGTAGGAATGATACATACCAAAGATTTATTACCCTATAACGACCTCAATGTTTTTGATTGGCATAGCATTATCAGACCTACATATTATGTACACGAGTACAAGTTAATAGAAGAACTTTTAAACGAATTTCAAGAAAAGAAAATACACTTTGCTGTTGTGGTAGATGAGTTTGGAGGTACATCGGGCATAGTTACCTTAGAAGATATTTTGGAAGAGATAATAGGAGATATAAAAGATGAATTTGATGAAGATGATACCAATAAATACAAAAAAATAAACGAAGAAAGCTACATCTTTGAGGGCAAAATGCTCATCAACGATATGTGCAAAATAATGGGCATCGAATACAACACTTTTAATACTATTAGAAGCGAAAGCGATTCTGTAGCAGGATTGGTTTTAGAAATAGCACAAAAGTTTCCATCTATTAACGAACGTATTAGCTACGGTATATACGACTTTACCATTCTCTCTATCGAAAAGCTAAGAATTACAAGCGTAAAAGTAGAAAAGAACAATATTTAGGGCTTGCAAAATAATTCAAAACAATATTGTATCATTTTCTACACAATGTAATATAGCTTTCTTAATCGTTTTATCTCGTTGGTTAGATTTTTATGTGGATAAAATAATACAATGAAGTTTGAATGCCACGAATGCACGAGTATTCTATTCGTGCATTCGTAGCTATTTATTTAAGGCTTGCTAAATAACTACAATCCTATTTCTTCAACCATACTACGATTACACTCAGTAACCATATTTCGTTGATGCTTAACAACCAGATAGAGATATAGAATTAACATAGTTTATTAAGGTAAATAAAGTTTACATAGTAATTTCATCGAAGATATGAAAAGCTATGTAGCCCTTAAAGGTCTTATTTTTCATAAAATATTCTATGTATCTATGTGGTTATTGAGCATTCCCTATTTAGTACACCCGATTTTTCCATTCTATCCCTCATCTTTTACAAATAAACATTTATGACAAAAAAGCCACTCGAAATTCGAGTGGCTTTTTAAGTATCTATATAAAAAAATTACTTTTAGAATTTAGGACAAGCAAAGTTGTAAGACCTTCTGTCATTTTTAGGTATAAGACCGTTATATATTAACGACAACTCCATTGCTCCTTGATTGTTAGTCATATTAGCTGCAGAAGATACGGTAACATCGTAAGAAATACCAATTTTCATTTTAGACCACTCGAAACCAATATATGGTGCGATAGCATCTCCATATCTGTACCAAGCTCCTAAATAGAATACTGTATTTTGTGTGTATTCGTCGTGTCCGGGATTCATAATGAAACCAACTGCTCCACCAACTAATGCTTCGTAAGCAGGTCCTTGTTGTTGATACATTGCGCTTAAATACAACATTGTGTTTGGATTCATTTCAAAAGAACCGCCTAAGTGAGCGGAGTATCTTGGATTAATTCTTAAATCTACGTGAGTACCACCTGCGTTAAGAAATTTTTCTTCGGGGCGAGTAAGGTGATAATATGCAAAACCAGCATATACTGTACCTTTTTCTGAAACTTTACCGGAATACATTAACCCAACATTAAAATCGGGATAGCTTACGTCGGCATTTCCAAATGGTTCTTGAGATGTATTATTTAAGTATCCAGACGGATTATTTGCATCAAACTGATCACTAAATATTAATTTATCAAACTGAATGCTTTTTTGTACAAGTATAGCTTGTGCACCAAAAGATAATGTATGCTGTTTGTCTATACCAAATGCTTTATGGTAAGCTAAAGATAATCCAAAAGATGTATTTTGTAATGCACCGGCACCCACTCTATCATAAATACCTAACAATCCTACTCCAAGCGCATCTCCTTCGGGTAATTTACCTCTCATAGTAGGTAAATCTACCGCTACTGTTCCACTCATATAAGGATTATCCGATACGGTGTACCATTGTTGGCGAATATTAGCCATAGCTCTCCAATCTGTTTGTATAAGCCCCGTTTGTGCGGGATTAAGTGTAAGCGGAGAAGAAAAGTACTGCGTAAAGTGAACATCTTGCGCGTTAGCCATCAAAGATGCCATTGCTAATGTTATGGAGCCAAGTAATATTTTTTTCATCAAGTTAAATTTTACAAATTATCAAATGATATACTTCTAATTTATTTTAATATTGTTGCACAAGGTAAATAAATTCTTCCGTATAAACCAAATAGACAGCAAGTTTTTTTTTTAGGTTGGTAAGGTTATAAATTATTGATTAATGATTATCAATTAATGCTTAATATTTCACAAAGCACTTTTAGGAGATAAGAAACCTACAACTATCATCGACAAGGCAGGAAATATTAATCCTAAAGTTTGCCATGTTTTTTTACTTCTATTTTTTCTTACTGCTACCTTTCCACAATAAACATACACTACTACCCTAATCGGTATAGATATTAGCAATAGAATGATTAATGTATTGTAGTCGAACATTGTTACTTATCTACTATAATTGGGTGCTTCTTTTGTAATAACCACATCGTGTGGGTGGCTTTCTGCCATACTTGCCGATGTAATACGTATAAATTGTGCATTGTCGTGCAAAGCTTTTATGTTTTTGGCTCCACAATAGCCCATACCTGCTCTTAATCCACCTACAAATTGCTGTACTACTTCGTTTAGACTACCCTTATACGGCACTCTACCCACTATACCTTCCGGAACTAATTTCTTAATATCATCTTCTGCATCTTGAAAATATCGGTCTTTAGAGCCATCTTGCATTGCATCTATAGAGCCCATACCCCTGTAAGATTTAAATTTTCTGCCTTCGTAAATAATAGTATCGCCGGGGCTTTCTTCTGTTCCTGCAAAAATAGAGCCTGCCATAATGGTACTTGCTCCCGCAACTAATGCCTTTACCATATCGCCGGTATATCTAATACCACCATCTGCTATTACAGGAATACCTTGTTTCTTGAGTGCAGTAGCTGCTTCTATAATGGCTGTAAGCTGTGGCGCGCCTGCTCCGGTAACTACCCTTGTAGTACATATAGAGCCTGGACCTACACCTACCTTTACCGCATCTGCTCCTGCATCTGCTAAGGCTTTAGCTCCGGCTGCGGTAGCTATATTGCCGGCTATAAGTTGTATGTCTTTAAAGTTTTTCTTTACTAACTTTACTGTATCTATTACTCCTTTCGAATGACCATGTGCACTGTCTAAGGTAATTACATCTACACCCGATTGTTTTAGTGCGCTTACCCTGTCTAACACATCGGCAGTAATACCTACGGCAGCACCTACTAATAATCTTCCAAAGTTGTCTTTGCAAGCATTAGGATGGCTTTTAAATTGTAGAATATCTCTGAAAGTAATTAAGCCTACTAATTTTCCAGACTTATCTACTATAGGTAATTTTTCGATTTTGTATTGTTGTAATATTTTTTCTGCTTTTTGTAAGTTAGTACCCACTATTCCGGTAACTAAGTTTTCGGCAGTCATTACTTCCGACACTTTTCTTTTGGTATTTTTCTCGAAACGCAAATCGCGATTGGTAAGAATACCTACTATCTTGTGTGTATTATCCACAATAGGTATGCCCCCAATTTTGTTATCGCGCATTACACGAAGTGCCTGTGCTATGGTAGCATCTGGTGTAAGTGTAATGGGGTCTATAATAAGACCACTTTCGGAGCGTTTTACTTTACGAACTTGGTCTGCTTGCTTTTCTATACTCATATTTTTGTGCAGCATACCAATACCGCCTTCGCGCGCCAAAGCAATAGCCAAACCCGCTTCTGTAACGGTATCCATAGCAGAAGACACAATGGGTATATTAATAGTAATGTCGGTTGTGAGTTGCGTAGAAATATTTACTTCGCGTGGTAATACTTCTGAATATGCAGGGGCTAAAAGTACATCATCGAATGTAAGCCCTTCTCCGTAGAATTTTGATTTTGCTGCCATATGCAAAGGTATGGTAACCTTTCGTAATTTTCAAAAAATTGAAATGGAAGAATTGCTCTTGCAGGCTGTGCATTGCTTTATCGTAATTTACAATCCGCTATTATATTCGCTTACTTCTCCCCCACCCCATTCTAATACAGTAAATCCTCTACGTTCTATTTTTGGGAAAGTTTGTTGGGGTAGTTTCCATAGTTTGTCTGCTGTTATCGCTTGGTATTCCATATAAACCCTAATTAAGTTATCGGGTTTGGGAGTAATGATAAGCTCAGAAGTATTATCTATATTGTCATTTATCCAAAAATGTACAAAGTTCCATTCGTTTTTAGACAATTCGGGAAGCCAATACACTATAAAATCGTTTATTTGTTTTTCGTTGAGTTGGAGTAATTGTAATTGCTTCATTAAAAATGGAATTACTTCTTTTTTGGGCACATAAAAACCTGAAGTATATTGATAGTGCTTTGCATCAAACTTACATTCTCCATCCCAAAAAAGGTATTCGTAATGTCGGTTGTCTGCTTGGTTCAACAATTTACCGTCGGGATATGCCGTAACATTCCAACCGCTATCATATACAGGGTAGGTATTCAGCACCTTACCTTTGTAATGATGAATAATATTTACTTCCGTTTGGCTTTCGGGGTAAATGTATATTGCAGGTTTATACGCAACTTGAATTTTCACATCTTTCTTAGTAAAAACAACAATTCTATTAGAGTTAAAAAAACTATCTTTTGAAAAAACAACACTTTCTTTAGATTCTGCTTTAAATTCAATCCAATTAAAATTATTTAATGTTTTTGCGGGTAATTCTACAGAAAAATACTGACTTGTTCCTTTATATATTGTTTTAATTCTACCCTCACTTCGATTTTTTCTAAGTATAATCTTGTATTCAAAGGGCAAAATCGAATCGTTTTGAGTTGCTTTTAGTTGTGTTTCTAAATCTTCTTCTTCTTGATTACCCACATCTACAATGCGCCCTTCAATTTTGTTTTGTGCTAATACAAAACCAAAACTCCCAAATAATAAAGCAAGTAATAGAATAGGTATTTTCATCTTTTTATGATTAGATTCAATTTCAAAATTAAAATATTTCACCAAAGAATACCAAAAAAGCCGCTCCCAATCGGAACGGCTTTTTTCCTTTATTTACTCCACTCTAAACTTAAACACTGCCACATTTTCTTTACTTACTATACGACCAATGTATAAACCTTTACTAATACCATTTATTACAATTTGCTGCTCTTGATTATTGATAGCTACCGTATGCACTACACGACCTGTAATATCGTAAATATTAAGTTCTCCTTTGGTTTTTAAATTATTAATGTTTAAAGTAAAGCTGCCATTATTGGGATTAGGATAAATGCTAACCAAGTTTGGGGGTTCTTGTAAAGGGTTAATGCTATTTAAGTTTGGTGTAGCACAAGTATCTGTGTAAGAACCGCCAACCCATTTGGCGATGTAATCAAATGGTTGCGGATGGTCATTTATATTTACATTAAAAAGCCCAAGCAAAAGATACAGACTATCCCTAAAAGCTCCAATTCCAATAGGGGTATAATTTAACTTTGTTCCCATTGTACACCATTGCTCTCCGTTCCACTTTGCAATACCTGTACCATCTAAAATAGGGTCATCATTTAATATGCCATCAACATTATTAAATTGACCACAAACATAGAGTTCATTATTAATCAGCTTAATATCGTATGCGTGTGTATGTGCAGTATAATTTCCTCTAAAGAAAGTAGTTAAACCATTGCTTAACCTTTTAAAGTTTACCCCATCCCATTTTACGATAGCATTACCAGGGTTATGATATACTTTTTCTTCAAAAAAACCGGCAATATACAGCGTATCTTCCCATACCAAAAACTTATTTATCCAGTAATTACTATAATGACCGGAAAACGAATCATTGCCTTTTACGGCTTTCCATCTTGTACCGTCGTGCATTATTAATCTGCATACCACAGTGCTGTCGTAATCGTGATAGCCATAATCTCCGGCTACATAAAAATGCCCTTTATAATTAACCACAGCCGCTGCTCCAACACCCATATTCATTGGTACAGTATCTATAGAAAGAAGACTGTTCCAAGCGGTATCGTTCCATACACCCACATAGAAGTCTTTATTATTTACATTATCAAACCTTCCGGCTACATATAGTTTATCTTCAAATTCATAAAGGCAGTTTATAGACATACTTGCATTGGGCGACATTGTATCTAAATCCGTCCATTCGGAGCCATTCCAGTATGCCAATCCACTGCTGTCATAATTAGATGTTCCACCAAAATAAATATTACCTCTGTATCGCAAAATGGTGTTTACCGTATGTAGTGGAGATAAGGGCAGCATTGTAAAATTTATTCCGTCCCACATCACTACATTGCAAGCATTACCATTTACAGTATTGAAATTGCCCGCAATATAGCTTACATCGTCTATCGAATCGTAATACATTACCCGAGGATTAGCATTAAATTCTAATGGTACATGTTGCCATAAAGTGTCTTGTGCATTCGAACGCAATGGAGTAAACAATATGAAAACCAATAGCTGTACAACAACTAACTTATAAATTAAAATCATCTTTTTCATAACTAACCATTTAATATTTAACCAATTTGGCATTACTCTTTTTATTGCCAACAGCAATTTCTAACAAGTAAATACCCGGAGCAAAATTTTCTAAATCAATATTAAAGCGATTATTACCTTGTGTTATATCAATTACAAAATCACTAAGTTCTCTACCCATTATATCTGCAATACGGATATTGCATTTTAATATAGTTTCCGTATTAATAAAGCTGATGTTAAATAATCCGTTAGAAGGGTTTGGATACACATTAAGCCCGGTCAAAGAGTTATTAATTGTATTCACATTCAATGCCGGGAAAAGAGAAGTGTTAAACCTGCTTATATGAACATCAATAATACCGTTATGTGTGGCGTTACAATATGCAAAACTTCCCGGACAGACCACATAAGGTGCAGTGATATTTGCGCCGGTAGTTCCGGTTAAAAACAGGTACTTGTTGTCGTACACGCCCAAGTCATCAATTTTATCCCATGCAGAGAAATCTCCCGACCCCGTACCTGTGGATGTTCCGCCAAAGAATGTTCCCCAAAGTACCTGCCCTGCTTTATTGAACCCCCAAATATAACCATCTTGAGCATATGGAATACTTGTACCAAAAGAAGCGTTTTGATTTCGTAAGTAAGCACCATGTGGATTATAAGTTGGGATAGGTATATTTTCTACCTGGCTAATACCTAAAAATACCCTATCGTCAGTATCAACTCCCAATCCAATATTATTCAACCTGATTCCCTCTGACCAACTATTGCCAAACCCACCCATAAGGTAAGTAGCCCAGTTTAAGCTCAAATTATTGTTAAACTTGGCAATGTATGTTCTCTGCTCTATATTGGTGGGAGCTTCATAATAAGATATTGAATTATTATACACAGGTACTCTCCCACTTCCATTAGGTATATTAGAGGAGCTTGAAGCATAATTTATTTCCATTCCATCGCTAACAACGTACATTTCACTTTGGCTGTTAAACTGTATATTTTTTATCCCACCCTGGCTTCTGCCCAAAAATGTACTCCATTCCAACTGAAGGTTAGCGTTAAATTTTGCTACAAAATTATGGGAAGTATTAGTTTCGTTAAATGTTGAAGATTGGAAAAACGCACCGTTTCCGGGATTTGCCAAAGGAAAAGCATTTAACGGCACAGACGTAATGGGAGAGGGATAAGACCCCGTTACGGTTTTACACCCACTAGAGCCTCCGATATATACAGAATGACCTGACATTTCTTTTTTTATCTTTAAAGATTTAATTTTTTCATAACCCACTCCTCCAAACAAAGTGCTCCATTCAAGGGACATATTGTTTGTCTTAAATTTAGCAATAAAGCCCTCAAGGTCATCTGCAACAGATTTATTCCCTTGAAAAAATTTTGTCCCAGAACCACTATACAAAGGAAAACTACCATTGGTTTGCGCAGATGGTGAGTTTGCAAATAAATTACTCCTATTTTTTTTGCCTGTATGCCCTGCAATATAAAGAGAATGACTTTCATTATCGTAACCTAATGCATCAATCCAATCATCCACACCTTCTCCTGCTCCAAAGAATGTACTGTATTCAGGTTCTCCTGTAATTATATCAAAAAACACCAAAATACCGTTAGAACTATGAACCGGATATGTACCCAAGTTCTGAAACTGCTGAAAACTCCCGGTACCTTTAAACATACTTGCATTAAGAGAATAAGTATATCCTCCTACCCATAAACCTTTTTTGGGAGCAGGATAACCCACTCCATAATGTCCAATAACCATTGCTGCGGCATAATCATACGAAGATCCTCCATAATAAGTAGCCCAATTCCTTGTGCCTGTATGGGTAAACTTTGATATATACATATCATATCCACCACTAAAAGAGGTTGTAACACCAACCAAGGATGAGAAATTTCCTCCTTCCTGGCACAATGCGTGATAAAAATTATTGTCATCTACAACTAATCTTGCATCCTGTTCGTACCTTACCCCACCATAATACGTACTCCACCAAAGGTTATTGTTACTTGTAGATGTCAAAGGGTCGCCACCTACTCTTATTACCAAATCGTCCCCTAAATTATATGGTCCGGTATTTACCTTAACCGTGCCACCTCCCTGGTGGTCCCAAATCGGTAACCAACCAAGCATATTAATATTATTAGTATTGTCCACCTCATAAGCTATTGCCTGCGGAAAGTCTAAAGTCCATTCGCTGAGATACATAGACAATGCGCCACCCATAGCCTGTATGCTGTCCTGCCCCGAAAAGAGTAATGTTATATCATTAGGGTTACCTCCGGGCTTTACTACAAAATACAAAATAGGTGCTTGTGCATTACTGTAAAAGTGTACATCTATATTCGGAAATGCATTATGATATACCACACGAGCATATCCTTTTACATCGGTAATACCTGCTCCACAATGTGGCAAAAAATAGTTAAGGTGATCTTGCGACTGCTCATAAACCATTATATCACCACAACGATCTTCGGGCTGTTCTTCTCCACCACCCTCATCACCTCCGCCATCTCCAGGATTATCTCCGCTCGAACCATCGTCTCCGGCAATATCATCACAAATGAATTGTAAATCTATACGATACATAGTGTCCATTACACCCACTATACTTGTATCTCCATACTGAACAGCTACAAAAGATACTTTATCCTCAGCAAGAAAGATTGATGGTCCCGTATGCTCTGTATAATATTTAATTTCGGGGTGTAAATTTCCAAGTTCATCTATTATCTGTCCTTTGTTTTGGTAATAAAAATTAGAATTAGAGGGTGGAGCAGGGAAAGGGTCGGGCAACATTACTGAACCTATACCTTGCCCATAACTCGAAATGTTTATAGAAATACAAAGTGTGAAAATGGTAAGTGTAAGTAAGATAGTTTTTTTCATAATTAAAATGCTTTTAGAAGTAAAAAAATATACAATGCGTCAGTTTTGTAAAAACGAAGTTAATAGAAAAATAGAAATAATCAAAATGTAATTTCAAAAAATATACACAAAAAAAGCCGCTCCCAATCGGAACGGCTTTTGTATTAATAAAATTTTATTAAGAAGATTATTTACCTGCGGTTTTACCTGCCTTACGACGTACCACTTCTCCTTTAAATCTAACACCTTTTCCTTTGTACGGCTCAGGCTTACGAAGACTTCTTATTTTGGCTGCAACTTGTCCTACTAATTGTTTGTCGATAGACTCGAGCGTTACCAACGGTGGCTTACCTTTTTCCATTGCTGCTGTAGCTACAACTTCTTTAGGTAATTCGAAAATAATATTGTGAGAATATCCTAAAGACATATCTAACATTTGACCGGTAACAGCAGCTCTATAACCTACCCCTACAAGCTCTAATTCTAATTTAAAACCATTAGTTACACCTTCAACCATATTAGCTACTAATGCACGAGTTAAGCCGTGTACAGCACGATGGCGGATTTGGTCTGTAGGACGAGTAACTGTAAGTTCGCCGTCTTTAATTTCCAATTTAAGGTCGCGGTCGATTTGTTGTTTCAATTCGCCTTTTGGACCTTTAACGGTAACGGTATTATCATTTGCTACCGATATATTTACTTTATCGGCAAGAGTGATTATTTTTTTGCCTATACGAGACATAATATTATTAATTTAAGTATTTTAAGAAATTTCTCTTTAAGTGTTCAGCTCCGTATAGGGAAAACTTAGATTGTCGTAAAGAGATTTTTATAATTAGTGAATTTGGCAATTTGGCAATTTGACAATTTCTTTTTAGATGTTCAAAGGATTAACTATCAACTCTCAACTATTACCATACGTAGCAAAGCACTTCACCGCCTACATTACCTGCTCTTGCTTCTTTGTCGGTCATTACACCTTTAGAGGTAGAAACGATGGCAATACCAAGACCGTTTTTCACTCTGCGCAATTCTGTAGGTTTAGCATAATATCTAAGACCCGGACGGCTTGCGCGCTCTAACGAACGAATTACCGGCTCTTTAGATGCTGCATTGTACTTTAATGCTATTTTAATAATGCCTTGTTTGTTATCTTCTTCAAATTTGTACTTTAGAATATAACCTTTGTCGTACAAAATTTCGGTAATACGTTTTTTAAGATTAGAAGCCGGAATTTCAACTATGCGATGGCGCGCCATTTGTGCGTTACGAATACGTGTAAGATAATCAGCTATTGGATCAGTTACCATTTTTTATAATTGTTTTTTAGTATTTGTGAATTGACGACAGTTACACAATGTGTGTGTCTTTTCGTCTAATGAGTTGAATAATGTTTTTAACGAACACAACACAATTCTTTTTGATGAAAAGCAATGCAGTGGCTTGGTGCTCGCTCTACTACTACCAAGATGCTTTTTTCACACCTGGTAATTTGCCATCAAGTGCCATATCGCGGAAAATTACACGACCGATACCGAACTGACGGATATACCCTTTAGGACGACCTGTAATTTGGCAACGATTTTTCAAACGTACTTTAGAAGAATTCTTTGGTAGTTTGTCTAAGGCTGCGTAATCACCTGCTTCTTTAAGTGCTGCGCGTCTTTCGGCATATAGCTCTACTAATTTTTCGCGTTTGCGTTGGCGTGCTTTAATTGATTCTCTTGCCATTTTTTAAATTTGATGATTAGTTATTTTGATGATTTGATAATGATTATTTTATCTCAAAAAACTATGCTTTTTATTAAATTTCTATTTAGTATTGTTGGTGATAACACCAACAATGGCGTTTGTCATTTTACTAATTGGCAAATTGTCCAATTCGCTAATTAGATTCTTTTTTGATGTTTTTGAAAGGCATACCTAATTCTTTCAATAACTCGTAAGCCTCTTCGTTGGTATTAGCTGTAGTTACAAAAGTAATATCCATACCGCTGATTCTGTTTACTTTATCAATGTCTATTTCAGGATAGATAATTTGTTCAGTAATACCGAAAGTATAGTTACCTCTACCATCGAAACCTTTGTCGTTGATGCCTTTGAAATCGCGTACACGAGGAAGAGAGATAGCTATTAATCTATCTAAAAACTCGTACATTTTTACACCGCGTAGCGTAACGCGGCAGCCGATAGGCATATTTTTACGTAATTTAAAGTTAGATACGTCTTTTTTAGACAAGGTAGGTACTGCTTTCTGACCGGATATTGCAGTCATTTCTTTTACTGCATCATCTATTAATTTTTTGTCGGATACAGAGCCTTTAACACCTTGGTTAAGGCATATCTTTTGTAATTTAGGCACTTGCATTACGGTTTTGTAACCGAATTTGTTTTTCAGTGCATCTTTTACTTCATCGTTATATTTCTTATGAAGTCTTGGTTGGTATGTTGCGGTACTCATTATTAAATTTCTTGACCTGATTTTTTAGAAATACGGATAGCTTTATCGTCTTTACGTTCGCGACGGATACGCACACCTGCTTTTGATTTTGCGTCCCAAAGCATAACATTGCTGATATGAATTGGTGCTTCTTCTTTCACAATACCACCTTGTGGATTTTGTGCATTAGGTTTAAGGTGTTTTGTAACGATGTTTACACCTTCTACCAATACCCTGCTTTTCAGCGGATATACAGCCAATACCTGACGTGGTGTAGCGTTATCGCGGTCGTTACCGGCAATAACTACTACCGAATCACCTTTTTTGATATTGAATTTTGGTTTGAATCTTGTGTTCATTTTATTATAATTATGCCTCAATTAATTTAAGGGGCGGCAAAGGTACGAAAAAATATATTATAAAACTTCGGGTGCTAAAGAAACTATTTTCATATATCCTTTATCGCGCAGCTCACGTGCTACAGGTCCAAAGATACGTGTACCTCTTGGGTCGCCGGAATTGTTTAACAATACCACTGCATTATCATCAAAATTGATGTAAGACCCGTCTTTACGACGTAGTTTGTTTTTGGTACGAACGATTACTGCTTTCGATACAGTTCCTTTTTTAATACCTCCTGCAGGTATAGAATCTTTAACCGTAACTACTATCTGATCGCCGATACCGGCATATACCTGACCACTGTTTCCTAATACGCGAATACAAAGTACTTCTTTTGCGCCGCTGTTGTCTGCTACGTTAAGCCTTGACTCCTGTTGTATCATTTTGTTAATTTAAAAGTCAAAAGTAAAAAGTAAAAAGTTTTAATTCCTAATTAGAGGGCTAAAACTCAACTCTATTCTTTTAAAGATTATTGAATTATTTTTCTTGTTCCTTTTTGGAAATTATTATATCTAAAATGCTAAAGTATTATTTAGCTTTTTCGATTACTTCCACTAATCTCCATCTTTTTGTTTTGCTCAATGGACGAGTTTCCATAATTCTTACAGTATCTCCGATACCGCATTGATTGGTTTCATCGTGAGCGTGAAACTTAGTGGTTTTCTTTAAGAATTTACCGTAAATAGGGTGTTTTACTTTACGTTCTACGGCTACTGTAATGGTTTTATCCATTTTATCGCTCGTAACTAAACCTATACGGCTTTTTCTTGTTTTTCTTTCTACTGCTACTGACATTTCTCGAACAGATTATTTAATTAAAATATTTTATGCTTGATTGCTTCTTTTGGTTTGCTCGGTTTTTAAGCGGGCAATATTTTTGCGAATGGAACGAATTGCCATTGGGTTCTCTATCGGATTTACCGCGTGGCTAAACTTCATCTTTTTAAGACTAAAAGTTTCTTCGTTGATTTTATCGCTCAAAGCCTCATCGGATAAGCTGCGGAAATCTTCGCCTTTTGTTTGTTTTGACTTTGCCATTTTTTTATTTTTTAGTTTCCAAAAGCGGTTTTGTTTCGTATTTCAAAACTGATTTTGAATTTTTACTTTTTTAATTTTGAATTTAGAAATTATGCTTCAGCATAGTCTCTGCGTACTACAAACTTAGTTTGCACCGGTAATTTTTGCGCAGCTAATCTAAATGCTTCTCTTGCTACTTGTTCTGGTACTCCGTCGCATTCAAATAATATTCTGCCTGGTTTTACTACTGCAGCCCAATATTCTAAGTTACCTTTACCTTTACCCATCCTTACTTCGGCTGGTTTTTTAGTAATTGGCTTATCAGGGAAAATGCGAATCCAAACATTACCTTCACGTTTCATGTGGCGGGTAAGTGCCTGACGTGCAGCTTCTATCTGGCGGTTATTAATCCATTTAGGCTCTAAAGATTTTAAGGCAAATGAACCAAATGCAATAGTTGCACCGCGTTGTGCGTTACCACGAATGCGTCCTTTGTGCTGCTTACGATGTTTTACTCTTTTAGGCTGTAACATTGTTGCTATTTTTAATCTTCGGTTTTAGTTCCGAAAATGAAATTGATAATTATTTACTTTTTATTATTCTGTGCTGAACTTAAACAGCTTGTATTTTGTATTAGTCTTTTTTGGCACGGTTGTTGTTTCTACCACCACGACCTCTATCTCCACCACCGCCTCTGCGTTCTCCACCACGACCACCTCTGTCGTTACCGCCGCTATGTCCGCCTTTTCTGTCTGAAGATCCTGCATTAAAGTTAGGGTTAAAATCTCTCTTACCTAATACTTCTCCTTTACAAATCCATATTTTAAGACCGATTTTGCCATATACTGTCATTGCATATACAGAAGCGTAATCTATATCCATACGGAAAGTATGTAATGGTGTACGTCCTTGTTTCATCTCTTCGCTTCTTGCTATCTCTGCTCCACCAAGACGACCGCTTGCTTTTATTTTAATACCTTCTGCTCCCATACGCATTGCAGATTGTATTGCCATTTTAATGGCTCTTTTGTAACTTACACGACCTTCTATTTGGCGGGCAATGCTTTCTCCTACGATTTGTGCATTCACCTCAGGACGGTTAATCTCCATAATGTTGATTTGAACATCTGCATTAGAAGTTAATTTTTTGATTTCTTCTTTGATGCTGTCCACTTCCTGACCACCTTTACCGATAATAATACCGGGCTTAGATGTGTGAATGGTAACGATTAATTTTCCGAGAGTACGCTCGATTACGATTTTAGAAACGCCACCTTTGTTGATACGTGCAGTAAGGTATGTACGTATTTTGTGGTCTTCTACTATTTTTTTACCGAAATCTTTATCGTTGCTGTACCACATAGAATCCCATCCACGGATGATACCTAATCTGTTACCTATCGGATTTGCTTTTTGACCCATTTTTCTAATTTTGAATTTTGAATTTTGAATTGGACATCAATTCTTATTCAATAATTATATTTAATATTTTATTTAACTTTTAGAATCTACAATTATAGTTACGTGGTTACTGCGTTTGCGTACTCTGTAAGCACGACCTTGTGGTGCCGGTAACATACGCTTAATCACTCTACCGCCATCAACGAAGATTGTTTTTACTATTAGATTTGCATCTGCCACATCTGCTCCTGTATTTTTCTGTTTCCAGTTGTCTATTGCGCTTAACAATAATTTTTCTAAAGGTACAGATGGGTGTTTAGTGCTGAACTTTAAAATGTTCAAAGCTTCCTCTACTTGTTTGCCACGTATAAGGTCGGCTAACAATCTCATTTTGCGAGGCGAGGTTGGCTCATTGCGTAAACGTGCTATTGCTTCCATTTTATTTATATTTTGTTCCCCAAAAAGGGATTTTTATTATTTTTTGAATTGCATTCCTAAATTTTCAAAAGGGCTGCAAAATTATGAATTTAATTATTTTTTGCTACCGCCGTGTGCTTTAAAATTTCTTGTTGGCGCAAACTCCCCTAATTTGTGTCCTACCATATACTCTGTAACATATACCGGAATAAATTTGTTTCCGTTGTGTACAGCAAATGTGTGCCCTACGAAATCGGGAGTGATAGTAGAACGACGGCTCCAAGTTTTTACTACTGCCTTTTTAGCACCGCCATCATTCATTTTAAGCACTTTACCTTCTAAGTTGTGATCCACGTAAGGACCTTTTTTAATTGAACGACCCATATTATTTTTTAGGTTTTGATGATTTGATTTTACCGAAAGGCAAAACCCATTTTATCTATGATTAATTATTAAATTTATTTTGCTTTACCACTTAATTTTTTACCGTCGCGGCGTTGAATTATAAGTTTGTTAGAACCTTTAGTCAAGCTACGAGTTTTTTCTCCTTTAGCGTATTTACCTGTACGGCTACGTGGGTGACCACCTGAAGATTTACCTTCACCACCACCCATTGGGTGATCTACAGGGTTCATCGCTACACCACGTGTACGAGGACGAATACCTTTCCAACGGTTACGACCTGCTTTACCTGCGGATTCGAGTGCGTGGTCGCTGTTAGATACTATACCTACAGTAGCTACACAAGTATTTAATACTTTACGAAGCTCGCCCGATGGCATTTTTAATACAGCGTATTTTTCTTCTTTTGCATTAAGCTGAGCGTAAGTACCTGCGCTACGAGCCATTGCTCCACCTTTACCGGGTTGTAATTCGATATTGTGAATTACTGTACCAAGGGGCATATTTTTAAGTAATAATGTATTACCTACTTCGGGTGCTACACTATCTCCGCTAATTACAGATGCGCCTACTTCTAATCCTTGAGGAGCGATAATGTATCTTTTCTCTCCGTCTGCATAAGCTAATAATGCTATAAATGCTGTACGGTTTGGATCGTATTCTATCGTTTTTACTGTAGCCGGAATATCTTTTTTATTACGTTTAAAGTCCACTATACGGTAGTGGTGTTTATGACCACCTCCTCTGTAACGCATAGTTCTACGACCTTGTGAATTGCGACCAGCCCCACTCTTTTTGCTTTCGAGCAAGCTTTTTTCAGGTTTGTCGGTAGTAACTTCTGCAAATGCATTGCCTACTCTCCATCTGGTTCCTGCTGTAGTCGGTTTGAATTTACGTAATGCCATTTTCTTTTTTATTTAATTATTGGTCAATTTTTGTTAATCAGCCAATTTTATGATTAATTTTTAACGCTTATTCGGTATATTTATTAACCGAATTAATTTTTGTATTTATTGTATTAAAATGCAAACAAATCGATGTTTTCGCCTTCTTCTAAAGTAACGATTGCTTTTTTGTAAGAAGGTTTACGACCGGAAATAAAACCTGCTTTAGTAAAACGGCTTTTGCTTTTTGCCGGAACTACAACTGTATGTACGTCTTGTACTTTTACGTTATAAAATTCTTCTACCGCAGCTTTAATTTCCAATTTGTTAGAGCGCTTATCCACAACAAATGTGTAGCGATTTTCTTTTTCCATTTGAACATTTGCCTTTTCGGTAATGCGCGGACGGATTAGTACTTCTGAAACTCTCATTTCTTTATATTTTAAGTACCCGAATGAACGGGAATAATTTAATAATTATTTATGATTTAATGCTATAAATCTTACGCTTCTACTACCGGTGCTTCTTCTGTAAATATTTTAGCTGCACTTTCTGTAAGTACCAAAGTATTGGCGTTTACTATATCGTAAGTATTAATATCGCTTAACACACTGCTTTTTAATCTGGATAAGTTACGTGCGCTTAAATATAAGTTTTGGTCGTATCCATCATTAATCAACATTAATTTTTTACCTGCTACACCTAAACCGTTTAATACTGCTACTAATGATTTAGTATTTGGTTTTTCTAACTTAATGTCTTCTACTACTACTATGTTGTTAGACTGAGCTTTGTAGCTAAGAGCAGACATTTTTGCTAAAGTTTTTACTTTACGATTTAATTTAAAATCGTAACCGTGCGGTAAAGGACCGTTAATAGTACCACCACCTTTGTATAAAGGGTTACGGATATTACCTTTACGAGAGCCACCTGTACCTTTTTGGCGGTGTAGTTTACGGCTCGAGCCTTTAACTTCTCCGCGTGTTTTGGTTTTGTGCGTACCTAAACGTTGTGCTGCAAGATATTGCTTAACAGCTAAGTAGATAACGTGATCATTTGGCTCAATATTAAATATTGCATCAGGTAGTTCTACGCTACGTCCTGTTTTTTCGCCTTTATTATTTAAAACTTCGATTTGCATTTTAAATATTTTTTCTCTGTTTGCTTACCGGTGTTGAAGCCGATAAAATTGTTTAATTGTTGTTTTCCCTTTTAATTGAATTGTATGGTGTTATTATCTAAAGTTTTGTACTAAAACGATAGAACCATTATGACCTGGTACAGAACCGGCAATCAACAAATAATTTTTTTCGGGGAATACTTTAAGTACTTTTAGTGCTTTTACTTTTACTCTATCGCCGCCCATACGACCTGCCATACGCATACCTTTAAATACGCGAGAAGGGTAAGACGATCCACCGATAGAACCGGGAGCGCGCTGACGGTCGTGCTGACCGTGTGTAGCTTCGCCCACACCGGCAAATCCGTGGCGTTTTACCACACCTTGGAAACCTTTACCTTTGGTAGTACCTACTACGCTTACTTTCTCACCTTCGGAGAAAATGTCGCAAGTAAGTTCTTCGCCAACTTGTTTATCGATGGAAGAATTACGAATTTCTTTTACCACTGCTTTAGCGTCTGTATTAGCTTTAGCGAAATGGTTGAGTAATGCTTTAGAAGTGTTTTTTTCTTTGCGAGAGCCGAAAGCAATTTGTAATGCTTCGTAACCGTCTGATTCTACGGTTTTCTTTTGTGTTACTACACAAGGACCGGCTTCTATAATGGTGCAGGCTACCTGCTTACCATTTGAATCGAACACACTGGTCATGCCAATTTTTTTACCAATAATACCTTTCATACTATTTTTTAATTGTGCCCTGCAACCGAAACCGCAGTGCATTTTTATTATTAATTTTTTAATGGCTTCAAATGGAAAGTGGGCATTTTGCCCTGCTTTCTTGTTTTAGCCAAGCGCCCGTTTTTAATTTTTAATTATGAATTTTGAATGAAATTCTTAATTCTTTTGTAATTAAATGCGGGATTAGCTGTTTGTCTATTTTTTTAAAAGAACAAATGCGTGTCGCTTACTTTTTTCTGTTACGCTTTAATTTCTACTTCTACTCCACTTGGTAAATCCAACTTAGAAAGTGCATCTACTGTACGGCTCGAAGAAGTATAAATATCTAACAAACGCTTGTGTGTGAACAATTGAAATTGCTCGCGAGCTTTTTTGTTAACGTGCGGAGAACGAAGTACGGTAAATATCTTCTTGTCTGTAGGCAAGGGAATTGGACCGGTAACTACTGCTCCTGTATTTCTTACAGTCTTTACTATTTTATCGGCAGATTTATCTACCAAATTATGGTCGTAAGACTTTAGCTTAATGCGAATACGCTGTGACATATCAAAAAACTTCTATTTTTTTTATTTTGGGAGTGCAAAGGTAGAGGGAAGTTTTTTAATTGCCAAAATTATTTTGGAAATATTTTTAAATATGGCAAGAATGGCTCTAAATAGGCAAGAATACCTATTGTATTTTTATGTATAAGCAAAGGTAAATGTTAATTTTTTAGCTATAAAACATTATCTTTGAAATTGAAGAGCTAAAACACTATACCTTATTACATTTTAGAAACACGACTTATGAAGTATATATTATTATTATTAACCTTTGGAATTACTTTACAGATAAATGCACAAAATTCTTGTCCTTCTTTTGAATGGATTAATTTACCTGAGAGTCAAAATGAAAATTGGGGAATTGGTATCCATTCAGATGCAGAAGGCAATACATATACTACGGGGTTTTTTAGTTCGACTATTCAGTTTGGTGGTTTCACCCTAACCGCTACCGGAAAATTTGATATGTATGTTGTAAAAGCAAATGCTCAAGGGCAATACCTTTGGGTGGCTCAAGCCGGAGGCAATAATCTTACGAGTGTAGTAAGAGGAGTGGATATTACTTTAGATTCTATTGGTAATTGTTATGTAAGAGGATATTTTTTTGGTAATGTTACCATTGGTAATCAAACTTTAAGTAAGCTATCCGGAAACGAAAGCTTATTTGTTACTAAATTAGACCCTTATGGACAATTTCAATGGGCAATACAAACAAATTCGGCATCAGGAAGCGGAATTTATTCTAATAGTCTTGTAGTAGATAAACAAGGAAACAGCTATATCCATGGCAGGTTAGACGGAACAACTACTTTTGGAAACACAACACTCACAAAGTCCAATCAACAATATCAAAATTTTTTGGCTAAAATAGATACCGCAGGAGAATATGAATGGGCGATATATGCCGGTAATCACAATTTAAACAGTCAGTTATATACTGGTGCAATTTCTATTGACGATTCAGGACATTTATTCGTTTCCGGTTCGTTTCAGCACGATACTTTTTATTTTGGCACTGAAATTTTAACACCGGGCATAGGAGAGCATATTTATATCGCCAAACTGAATGCACAAGGGCAGTTAATTTGGTTAACTTCTGCAAGGTCAATCGGACCATACAACCAAAACCACATGCATCGTACAGATAAGTTAGGTAACTGTTATATTACAGGAAGTTTTAAAGATACAGCCAGATTTAGCAATATAAAACTAATAGGCAATGAACAATCTGCACATACAGCCTTTGTTGCTAAACTAAATCCTAATGGTCAATTTATAGCTGCCACAAAAATAGAAAATGGCAATGTAACCAATTCCATTTCCGGAGGTACCGGCATTTCCATTAGCAATAATAATAGTGTATATGTAACAGGTTGGTATATAGGAACTGCTATTTTTGGCAATACTAAATTAGAGAATGAACAACTAAGTGGAATTTTTGTTGCAAAATTAGACCAAAATGTAACCAACTTTCATTGGGCATTAGGCACTAAAAACAGTAATAGCTTTACTAAAAGTCATAGTATTGCAAGTGATAATTATGGCTATTGCTACATTACCGGATTAATTAATAAAAATGTTAAAATGGACACTTTAAATATATATTCCGAAAAAGGACAATCATTTATTAACAAAATTTCTGACGAATGTACCTCTTCAATTCCACAAACTAATACTCATTTCCAAAATATAAAAGTATATCCCAATCCGGTACAGGGCAATGGCTTTGGCTTAATCCTTAGCGAGCAATACCAAAACCATTTATTAGAAGTAAACATTTACGATATTACAGGCAGAAAGCTGTACAATCAAAAAGGAAAAATAGAGGAAATCAACCAATATTTAAGCAGCATTACAGTAAATGCAGCAAAAGGTTTATGGACGGTGCAGGTTATTTCGCATACTTCGGGTAAATCGGAGAGTGTAAGGGTGAGTGTGCAGTAAACCAATTAAACCTATAAGGTTTTAGAAACCTTATAGGTTTTGCTTTTTAAAACTTTAAATTTCTAAAAAATGAAACATATTGCAATAATATTATTTATGTTATATCTTAAACTATACGCAACAGCACAAGACACCTGTGTACATTTTGAGTGGGCGAATACACCTGTAAGTTCTAATGAAAATTGGGGGTATAACATTTGGTCTGATGCTGCAGGCAACACCTATTCTGCTGGAGAATTTTCTTCCTTAATTACTTTTGGTAATCATACTCTAAGCTCTTTAGGAAAACAAGATATATATGTAGTTAAAACCAACTCCAGTGGTCAATATCTTTGGGCAACTCATGCAGGGGGCAATAACGACTCCTGCGTTATCTGGAACTATGGTGTAGCCTCAGATTCAAATGACAACTCTTATATAAAGGGATATTTCCAAGGTCGCATTGTTTTTGGCAATACAATACTAACTAATCATTCAAACGAACTAAGTATGTATATAGCTAAATTAAATCCTAACGGTCAATTTCTTTGGGCTATTCAAACGGACTCAATTAGTGCTTCTTTTCGCTATCATTTTACTGCTGACATTCAAGGCAATTGCTATATTTATGGTAAATTACAAGGAATTGTCAATTTTGACAGTACAACTCTCACACCAACAAATCAAAAATGCGTTTTTATTGCCAAAATTAATACTCAGGGAGAATATGAATGGGCTGTAAATATTCTTGGCGATGGATCATATAGCACGATATACCCGAGTGGCATTTCTATAGACAAATCGGGAAACATATTAATTACAGGAACATTTTTCGGTGATACTTTGTTCATAGGAAATCAAGAAGTAGCTCCAAGCTCAACAGGAAAACATTTGTATATTGCCAAACTAAACCCACAAGGGCAGGTAGAATGGGTAAACTATGCACAGAAAACAACCTCTAGTTTAAATATAAATAATTGTTTTGACAATTTCGGTAATTCATATTTTATCTCAGATTTCGATGATTCAATTAAACTTGGAAATATCACATTAGAAAAACATAACAACACCAATAGTTCAATCTATGTTGCCAAAGTAGACACTAATGGTGAATTTGTAACTGCTGTTATGGCAAGTGTCAATAGTTTATTACCAAATGTCATTAATGATATTGGAATAATAACAGACAACAATGGCAATTGTTATATCGCGGGGGGGTATAAAGGAACGATTACATTAGGCAATACAATATTTAACAGCCACGATTATTATACAAGTTCTTTTGTAGCAAAAATTGAGAAACAAAATTTCAATTTTGCTTGGGCAATAAACTCTAAAGGGAGTAATCATATTATATGGAGAAACATTGCAGTTGATAGTTTAGGCAATTGTTATATAACAGGAAGATATATAGATACCCTTCAGTTAGACAACATACAACTTGTCAATACTAAACATAGTATGTTTATAACCAAAATATCTACCGAATGCCCAACGGATATTAATATCTTAACCAAAAGCACAGAGCCTATAAAAGTTTATCCCAATCCAGTACAAGGAAATGGCTTTAGCTTAATCCTTAGCGAGCAATACCAATATCATTTATTAGAAGTAAACATTTACGATATTACAGGCAGAAAGCTGTATAATCATAAAGGAAAAATAGAAGAAATCAACCAATATCTAAGTAGTATTACCACAAATACAGCCAAAGGTTTATGGACGGTACAAGTTATCTCGCATACTTCGGGTAAATCGGAAAGTATGAAGGTGAGTGTGCAGTAAAAGTGCTGCCTGAAACTCATAAAATAATCTTTTCTACATTGCAAGCACAATGAATGAGTTGTAACAAAACGCACTACCCAAGCATAATACGTCACTGTCATAATATTGTCATTTTTTCTTAAAATTTGCAATTCCATTTCTGTGCAGGTAGTTTAATACATTGGAGTAAACTACCTTTGCAAAAATCGTGTATCAGTAACAATAGAGAAATGAAAAAAGAAACTTTAGGCAGTTTATTAATTGTAGAAGACGAGGAGAGTTTAAGAGAGACGCTCGTACTTAACCTGCAATTAGAAGGGTACAGTGTAAGTGCGGTAGATAATGGATTGGCAGCTTTGGATATGATAAAAAAAGAATACTTCGATTTAATAATCTTAGATATTATGCTCCCCGAAATGGACGGTATTACTGTTTGCGAAAACATCAGAGTACAAAATAACACTTTGCCCATTTTGTTTTTATCTGCTCGCAACTCCGGTGCAGACCGCATCGAGGGTTTAAAAAAAGGTGGCGACGATTACCTTACCAAACCATTTAATTTAGAAGAACTATTACTCAGAGTAGATAAATTAGTATCTAAAAACAAAAGACTTAAAGAGCGTAATCCGGTTAATGAAGTCTATAGTTTTGGTAAATGCAGAATAGATTTTACCGGACTCTCTGCCAAAGACAAAGACGGCAAAGCAATAGAACTCAGCAAAAAAGAAATAGCACTTTTAAAGTTATTAATCGAACACAAAAACGAAGTAGTGTCGCGTGAGCATATATTACAAGCGGTTTGGGGGTACAATGTATATCCTACTACACGAACTATAGATAATTTTATACTCAATTTCAGAAAATATTTTGAGAAGGACACACGTAATCCTAAGCATTTTCATTCTGTAAGAGGTATCGGTTACAAGTTTACGGAATAAATATTTTGTTATTTTCAATTGCTTTTATACCTTTATCCGTTCATAATAACATATATTTTTTATTGAGAATGAAAAATACACTACTCATTATAGCCACAATAGCAACAACACTTGTTTTTACAGCGTGTAGAAAAGATCTTAGATTAGTAAATGCTACCATTGTAGATACCGGCGATATAACCGATGAAGGATGCGGGTATTTATTACAGTTAAACGATAGCTCATTAGTGAAACCCAACTATTTGCCGAGCAGTTATCAGCATCATGGGTATAAAGTAGTAGTAAAATATGAGCACACCGGCATTGTTGACACTTGCGAATTTGCCAACAAATTATACGATAGAGCCAATATAGTAGAAATCGACAAAGCACCGAAAGAATAAAGCATCTATTTGACAATTGGATTACAGCTTAGTCGAAGTATGATAGTTTGGTGATAAATTAAAACAAAATCATACTCCATTTAATAAAAATAATACACTATAAAAGTTTTGCAGCACTGCAAAACTTTTTATTTTATAACATTACTCTTCAAGGTTATATGCTGAATCATTGTTTTGGGCTTTGGCAAACGCTCAATTAAACTATAACCTTTGCGTCTTTGCGAAAAAAAACTATTATTGAATAAGTTTTATTTTTCTTAATGGTTTCAATAAAAGAAGTTCTATTACGCAGTAAAAACCAAGTCCATTGCGGGAAAAGGTTAATAATACCGCACATTTTTGCTTGATATTTTCCAAACTTTAAACAGAATAAACGCAAACAACATACCGCCTAAGTGGGCAAAGTGCGCAATATTATCTCTGGGTACATTAGCAAAACCATAGAAAATCGATATGGCAGCATAAATAGCAATAAAATATTTTGCTTTAATAGGGAATAAGAAATACAAAAAGATTTCTAAATTAGGAAACAAATATCCGAATGCAAACAATATACCATAAACTGCTCCAGATGCCCCCACCATAGGAATAACCATACTAATTGCACTATCGTACTGTGCTTGCGAGAAGTGCTGGATTGGTTGCATGTCGGGCTTAATGCCGTAAGACAATTCAACTATAAAATCAACCACATTCTTTTTATCCAATGCAGATAATTGGTTAAATATATTAATAGCCTCTGCATTTTCTAAAGTATAAACAAATAAATGCAAAAATGCTCCCCCAAAACCACAAATGAAGTACAGTATAATAAACCGTTTTTGCCCTAAAGTGTTTTCGACTAAAGCACCAAACATCCATAAAGCAAACATATTAAAAAACAAATGCCCAAAATCTGCGTGCATAAAAATATGCGTTACAAATTGCCAAGGCTTAAACAATGGAGAATCCCAATGATACAATGCAAAATAATGATTAAGGTCTATCCAACCGATGTTTCTAAAAACATAAGTGGCAAAAAACATTAAACCATTAATAATCAATAAGTTTTTAATAACCGGTGGTAAAATCTGAAACCCTACAGGACGAAATGCATTCATAATATATAATCTGCGCTTACAATAAAATAATATCTTACACTCAAAGGTATAAAAATAATACTTACATTCGTTAAACCTTTACCTTTCTATTATGGGCTCTGTGTTTTGGTTTTTATTTTTTTAAATTAATATTTATCAAATAAGTATTAATTATTACACTTTTAAGCTTTTTTCTTTTGCTTATTTTGTGCAAAAAGCAGGCGAGAAAATCTAAATTCTACATAATGGTTCCTGATACGATGGAAAAATCAAAAAAGTAGATGGAGAAAAACATTTAGTGTCTTACGATGATTGGACCGAAAGCTGCGACGAATGGGTAGGAAAAGATCGCATCAAAGGTTTTACTGAATAAGAAAAAAAAGCACCACTTACCAAATTTAAAGTTGGCGATTAAGTAGAAGTAGAATATGGAATGATTCCGGAACCTGCTACCGTTATAGAAGTAGGAGAAAACAAATACCAAATAGAATACGATAAAAAAGTATTTGGCAAAAAATGGGTAATAGAAAAGCAGATTAAAAAATGCTGTTATTTTTCAGATAATATTTACAATAAAATCCCTCCAAAACGATAATATGTTTTTTTTGGGGGAGGTATATTAAAAAAATCTTACTATTTTTCTCCAATACCACCATACACACAGTCTTACCATCTGTTGCATATAGAGTTGGGTGCTTGTAACCATATTTGCATATTGGGATTAAAGCGCATTACACAATCCGCAAGTTGATTTTTAGTATTCACTAATGAGATAAATCCGAAAATAGCTAAAAACAAAAAAAGTGCGTAAAAACGCACTTGATCTTCTTTTGTCATTACAACAGAAAGAATACGAAAAAAACGACTTCAACAAAACTATTCAGAAACTACCTCCCAACTTCTGTTGGAAGTATTGAAGACTGTTTTTTGATCGGGAAATTCGATGTATTCTTCATTACCCGAGTTTTGTGTATAATAAGGAGTTAAATCTTGATGTTGTAACATTTTGGTAAAAAGCACTTTAGACTTTTCTTTCAGTTCATCTTCTTCCATTTTCCAGGTACGATAAATTTCTTCATAATAAACGATTTCTCCTGTTTCATTTTTTAGTAATTTACCACCCGTTGCTGTATATTTAAACTTAAAGCTGGGAGCTATTTTGCTTATTTCAAAATAAACAGTATCTCCTTTTGCTTTATAGTATTTGTCGAGATTAATTAATTCTGCTTGTTTTTGATAATCGCTATCAAACGATTTATCAAACATAGTTTCTTTAGTTGCAAACCTTGGTAGTTTACAAACATAACGAGCAACATTGTATTTGAAATTTAATTGCTCTTGACTATTGAGTTGTGTAGTTGGATTGTAATCTTTTTCTGCAATCCCACAAGAACTTAAAATTATTACTACTATCAAGAGTAGTAAGCTGTTTGTTTTTTTCATTTTCTAAAATTTGTAATTTATACAAAGAATAATACAGAAAAGAAGGTCGGTAAATTGCCAACCTTCTTTTCTAAAATATGGCAATTAATATGCAACGTTAATAGGATCGAAGTTAGTCCAACCTTGTGTCCAATCTGTACTACCAAATGCACCTCTAAAGCTTACAGATTTGTCTATATAAGAACTTGTAGCAACTTTAGAATAAGTAAATTTAGCACCAGAAGAAACCGTACCACTTGTAACTGCAAAGTTTGGATGTGCAGGATATTGTGTATTTACTTTTTTAGCAAAAAACAAATTTGGATTTATACCTAATGCAGTGTAAGCATCGCCTTTTTGGAATGGATTACCATCACCACCTGCTTCTACAGTATTATCGTTATCTGTTAAATAAGTTAAGATATCATCAGTAGATACATCTCCATTACCAGAAACAGTTTTATTAGTTTTGGCATAGAAAATGTTGTTAGCAATTTCTGCATCACCACCATCGTAAATAGGGAATACAGTATTTTGGTTCATACGAACAGCAGAAGGAAAACCTAATACTACAGAATTGTATAAGTTAGCAGCAACTCTTCTTCTTAAATCTAAACCATATTTGTAGTTAGCAGAGTAAGAGTTACCATCTATAGAAGGTCCTAAGATAGTAAAGTTAGACACAACAGTTGTAGTTGGTTGGTCTGTAGATTCGTTTGTACCATTCGTATCCCACTCAAAACCGTTAGAATCTGACTGGTCTGCATAACTTGGGTAACGTACGCTTAATCCAAATTGTAAATGTCCGGAGAATCCGTTATCGATATCGAAACAATCGTCCCAAGTACCGAATACAATTAAATATTTTCCGTTTACACTACCACCAAACCACTCAATGCCATCATCACCACCGTAAGAAACCATTATGTGTTCGAATTTAGTACCTCTACCTACACCGCCTAATGTAATGCCATTAGTTTCGTTGTTTGGAGTAAGTTCGATACCTGCAAACTCTACGCGTACAAATTCCATTACTCCTGTATTATCGTTATCGTCGTTACCACCATAATGTACTTGTGGCTCTATACCTTCGATAGATGGGTTAGGGATATTTACTTTTGCTTTTCCTAAAAGTACAATACCACCCCAATCTCCTCTATCTCTATCGCCTACTTCTTGGTTAGAGGTAAAGATGATAGGTTTTTCTTGCGTACCTTCTGCCATTATTTTACCACCACGTTCTACTACTAAGGTTCCTTTAGATTTTTTCTCGCCTAAGATAATAGTACCTGGCTCAATCGTTAAGGTTTTTCCGTCTTTTACAAATACCTGTCCGGATAATAAATATTTTTTATCGGCGGTTAAAGTTTGCGTTTCTATACTTCCTGAAAGAGTAATTACTTCTTCCTTAGGATCGGGGTCTGGATCAGGAGTTGGGTCATTCCCTTTGTCGCGACACGATGCTAATAAAATCATTGTGGCACTTGCAATTGCTGTTAAAGTTAAAATGTGCTTTTTCATAATCGAAAAAATTTTGTTTTTTATGTTTAGTTTTTGTTTAAAATTTATAGCTTAAAGAAAGATTAAATAATGTACCTCTTTGGAATTGGAAAATTGGAGCATCAACACCTTTTACATCTACTTTGGTATTTCTGTCTGTATCTTGGTAAAAACGGAATTGAGAATTTAGTATATCTTGAATACCGAATTTAACAGTCCAATTATCTTTTATTTTTTTGCTTATAGTTAAGTCCAAAGCGTGTCTTGGCATTTCGTATATAGTAGGGAATAATGAACTACCTACAGCAAATATTCTTGGTCCAAAAACATTGTAAGACATACTTATGTTCCAAATTTTATCTACATCGGCATAATTTAAAATAGCATTAATGATATATGGCGATTGACCTTGCAATGCTCTTTTAGTCTCTTGTCCGACAGGTGGATTATCGCCATAATCTACTTCTGATTTAATGTATGCAGCGTTAAGATTAACACTGAGATTATCTATAAACCCACTACCTGTTATGTCTTTTAAGGATTTACGTAATTCTAATTCTACTCCTGCACTGTAAGCACTTGCTGCATTTTGGTAAGAAAAAGCCGGAGACTCAGACCTAATTAATATCAATGTTTCGATAGGATTAGTAAAGCGTTTGTAGAAACCGCCAATGCTAATTGCTTCGCCTGCACGTGGATATATTTCGTAGCGCAAATCAAGATTATCGATATTGGCAGTAGTTAAATCCGGATTACCGTATTTCTCTGCATCGAATTGATAATCGTAAAATAAGAATGGTGCTAACTCTCTAAACTCGGGTCTGTTTACTGCACGATAATAAGCAAATCTGATTTTTGTTTTGTCTGTAATATTATAGTCTGTATTCAAAAAAGCTAAAGGAGAAAGTATAGGACTATTCACTTCGATAGCAGCACCGGCATCGTTAGCAGCACTAAGTTTTAAAACATTATACTCAATCCTAAAACCACCCGAAATAGTTAAGTCTCCTAATGGTAATACAAGCCCTGCATAACCTGCAGTAAGCATATTACTTGCAGTATAACTGTCTGACGCTCTGGTACCTTCTTCTATCAAGAAACCATTTTCTGTTTTCAAATGTTTGTTATTAAATATTTCCCCTAATGGCAATCTCTCTAATCTTTGTAACTCTGCAAGAGAAGAACTTCCAGGATAGAAATAACTAAAATATCTGGTATCAAAAACACGACTTCTGTAATCCAACATATATCCGGCTTTTAATTGAATTGGGTTATTTTCATTTTTCCCCAAATCCCATCTGTAATTTAAGCTATGGCTAAATCCTGTTTCATTAAGTTTGCTATAAAATCTTCCTGCATCGTATAGGTTAGAGCTTGGAGGTAATACCATTCTGTATTCGTCAGAATTAGTAGCTGTTTCTATTGTTCTAAATCTTCTTAAATCGGGTTGGTCTTCCCCTAAATAGTTCATTCCGAATATCCAATTAAGGTGCGCTTTTTTATCCATTAATTTATGGTCGTGCTTACCTTCTAACTGACCACTATACACAGACCGACTTCTGTATTGGTACATATAGTTTTCTCTTTGCAAACCCACTTGTTGTATATAATCCTCTCCGGTTCTGATTACTGTTGTATTCTCCCCTATTTGGCTAAATAGGTTTTTAAATTCTATAGAACTATTCGGATTAAATTGTACTCTCCAATTACTGATAACACCTATTCTGTTGTCTTTTTCGTTATAGTTATCGCTATAATCAAATCTTTGTTCTGCTTGCTTTTGGCTTTTGTCCCATTCTAAATAACGGTTAAACGATTTATCGTAATTCATAAAAGACTGTCCATAGCTAAGAGCAGTTATAGTGCTTACTTTTTTCTTACCTATATAAAACGAACGACCAAAACTCACTCCTACTCCAAAATCAGGTAATGCAGTAGAAGATTCAGGAGCAAAATTGTTAGGTAATAATTTCGCTGCATCTACTCTTTTTTGCGACCTATTCGGCAATGACCTTAAATTTTGTTCCGGAAAAGCACTTGGTAATTGACGGAATCCATTATCGAAACCGAAAGCATCTGTGCTCGAACCTTGCGATTGGATATACTCTCCAAATGTAGTGCCGGAGCGAAATCCTGTAGAGAAAGAAATATCCGTAAAGTTTTCGTCAACAGTATTGGCAGTATATACTTTAATAAGACCACCTGCAAAATCTCCCGTATTTTCCGGAGCACCAGATTTGTAAATCATCATTCTATCCAACACATTACTTGGTATAAGGTCGAAAGAGAAAGTTCTTTTATCTACTTCTGTACTTGGCGCAATAGCGTTATTCATCAACACTTGGTTGTATCTTTCGGGCACGCCGCGCACCATAATAAATTTACCATCTACAACCGTTACACCGGGAATACGGCTCATAACTTGTGCGGCTGTTCTGTCTTGCGATATTTTTATTTGCTCCATCGAAATGCCGCTTACTACTTGATTAGCAATTTTGGTTTCGTTAATTACCGAACGGCTCGAATTGGATATTTTTTGGGTTGTAACCGTAGCATCATCGCCTACTGCTTGCACTTCTTCAGAAGTAAATATATTCACTTCGGAAACTTTATCGTTTTCTACAATTACATTTTCTACTGTTTTTGTAACAAAACCAACCGAAGTCATAATAATAGTATAAGTGCCGGCATCTACATTTTGGAATTCGAAATTGCCATCAATATCTGAATTAGTAAAAGTGCTTGTAGTACTTTTAAGTTCTAATGTAACCATTAGTGGTTCTTGCGCTACCGAATCTAATACTGTACCTTTTATAGAACCTGATTGAGCAAATGCCGAAATACCTAAAATAATTAAGCCGATAAATATGAGGGCTGTTTTAAGTAATGTTTGAGTTGGTGTTTTTTTCATAAAATTCTTTGCAATCTGTTGAAGCAATTTTTGCTTTTAAAATTTGATGCAAAGGTGGTAAGGGTATATTACCGTAATGTTAAGCAATTAATATGTACGTATTAAGTTTGGGGAGGTAAATTCTGATTGATACTGACCTAAAAAGTGTGTACAGTTCAAAATTTAAGGATTTGTGTATTGGGTAAAAAATCTAAAAAAACAATGCGCATATTTATGGCTTGAATATGTCGTACAATTGTAGGGAATTTGCCTGCACTAACAACTATGAAAAGTTATTCTTAAAGAAAAATTTACTCTCCATTACGTTCAAGCAACTTTATCAATTGCTTAGCTTTATTGCTTGGGTATTCTTCTTTAGTTTGTTTGGAAAAATCTTGTTTAGAAATTTCCATTATTGTGGGCCAAGTAAAATTGCCAATATATTTTTTAAGCTCAGAATATTTATAAATATGCACCATATTTCTTAATTCTTCTGGAACAGAATGTTCGTTATGGGTAAAGATGTGCATTCCCATTGAGTTAAAGATGTTAGGATTTTCTTTTAATTTATCCAGTATAATTTTGGCATATCCGGGAGGCATTCCGTCTAAAGAAAGCAATAAATTTTTTGAAGATTTAGAGTTTTCATAAATCATTTTAGCAAATAAAGTATTGTTGGCATTAAATTGCTCTATTGGTTTCTTTAATTCAGTACTCACTAATTGCTTAGAAGAATTTTTATTTATTGGTTTCATTATAGCATAATAACTTTTGCCCAAAGAATCTGATATCCTTGCATTATAAACCATTAGACCATCTTTTGTAGGTATAGCAGAAAAGCAGCCATAAGGCATAAACCCTTCTGATAGAATTTCTAATTTTTCATTGAGTTGCACTAAATAATTTACACCATAATTTAAGTTTATTTTCTCTTTATCATTATTAAGGTAATGTATCTCTAAAAGCCACCAATAACAACTTCTATATTTGTCGTACTTAATCGTTATGTAAGTTATTTTTTCTTGGTCGGTAATACTTTTGTATAGTTGTAATTTGGGCTTTACAACTTTATTATCCATATACAATTGGTCAGAATGTCTATATCCTATAACAGGAACATTGTCTTTACCATAATCTCCATATACCGAAATGCTAAATCCTTTTTCATTTTCCCAATTTGGAAAATGTGGAGAACATTCCGGAGTTTTAAAATTTAGCTGTTTTGCGGGTTTATTAGGCTGAGAATATAATTGATACACACAAGATTTGTCTTTTGATGTTACAGTGGTGCAATTCAGATTTTCAAAAGGAACGATAACGCCGATGATAGAAGAATCCGCCTTATTTAATTTTAGTGGAAATCCCAATTGTTTTGCATACCACCATTCTCTGTCTCTATAAGATTTTGGACTATCTGCATTGTATAGAGGAGCTAAAGTATTTTCAAAAGAAAAAACGTTTTTTATACTCTTTTCCCTGTCGATAATACAAATTACTGAATCGTGCAGGTCTGCTCTATAAGTGGGATTAAGAGCTATTAAAAGATTATTAGAATCCAATAATTCGTAATTAAACAGGTATTGCAAATGCAACAAACCTACACTATAACTATCTACAAAATCTTTTTTATTGGTATTGTACAAGTAAATCATATCCTTACTGTTATCAAGCAAAGAAATTAAATCCGGATTGTCGAAAACATCGGACTTAATTTGCCCTAATTTGGGATTATCAAACACAAAAAACTTCTTTGTTGTATATAATTCTAATTGAGTAAATGTAGTATTTGTAGTGGAGTTAGGTTTTCCGGCAATAACAAATTGATACTTGTTAATCAATCCATTTTCATCTGTTGAGAATTTCATCATAAGACGCTCCTTCTTCGTAAGACTATCCCTATCAAAATAAAGAATATAGCAGGCAAGTCCTTCGTCATCTCTACCTCTATACTGATACTTTACCAATGGGTATTGCTCGGAATTTTCAAAATTTCTACTCCAGATATATGAATCATACATTTTACTATTGCATATACTTTTCATGCTATCAGGTTCATTATTATTGTGAAATTTCTGATACCGCTCCATAATTTTTTGTTCGGCAAGAGATTGGCTGAAGGTAGTGGTTGAAGAAAAGAGAATCAATAAGAAAAAGATTAGACGTCTCATGTATAAAATGTTATATGTTAGGAGATTGATAGTGTAGGCTTAATTAAGTTCGTAATAGTCAATCGCCTTTTGTTTTAAAGGGTTTATAGTCCATTTTTCCCATTCGCAGGTATATGGATTGTAGCCACATTTGAGCGGTGCACTGTACATATCTTCGGGACTTTCTAAATATGCCCTGCAATCGGTGCAGATATATCGGAATTCGCAGACTTTACATTTGGAAATTTCATCCTTTTTAATGTTCCAGTACTTTTTAAATCCTGGCTTATTAACGGCTTCTTCTAAAGTAGTATTTCTTATATTGCCAAAGCTCTCTTTCATACTCGGGCAGTTTTTAATATTACCTTCGGTATCTATGGCTATTTTACGATTGAGGCAAGTGTTATGGTGGAGCGATTCGGTGTAATGGGGTACATTTATTGCAAACTGTTCAATTTGTACTATGCCGCAATGTAAGTGGGGAATAATATTATCCTCCGTCATATAAATACTACCCAATTCTTTATCTTCCATTTCTATAATACCTCTCTTAGATGCATTGTATATGGAAATGTTTTTTACTTTTTTATTTTGTTGAACTATTTGAACTATGCGCTTATCAAAATCAATTTCGTTGGGGTAATTCAATAATATCTCTATTGATTTTACCTGAGTAGGATTTAGAAAATCAAGAATATCTTGCAGCATATCACAAGAAATTTTTTCTAAATACCGAATTTGTAAATAATTACAGCAGAGTACCTCTAATTGCTTCATAAATCCTGCATCCAAATAAGAAATCACGCCCACACTATCAATAATACAATTACTGATATGGGCAGGGAAAAGATAATTCGTATCTAAAAGCGGGAACTGAGATAATTCGCAAGCCTGAACTTCAAAAGCTAATTCATTTTTATCCAGAAAGTCAAGATATTCTTCTAAAACATTATCATTAGCTTTGTTTAAGTTGTTTTGTAACTCAGTAAGATTAAAAGCATTATCCTTGTTATTAAAAAGCTCAAACAAAGCGTTAGGTATAAAATAGACTTTACTGCGTTGCAAATCACAAACAGCAGTACGGCTTATCCCTTTTACCGGAATACAACAACTATATAACTTAATATATGTATCATTTTTTTCATTTACTAATATAATTGTTCTTGATACAGGCTTGTAAAAGTTTTCTGTATAACAGTCTAATGAACAATATTTGCCTAAAGCAATATCATTAACCGTGGTATTGATTTTAGAATCTATAACAAATATTTCCCAACTTGCGGCATTTATCGGCAACCACAATCTGTTATCATTAATACTTTTTAGTACTTTCTCCTTAATTTTTTCCATTTTAGTTCATTAATTGTTTGGCAATATGGTAACTAATCGGATAATTACAGTTTCTTTCGAGCCATTGATACTGACCCACCGGATTTACCTCAGGAAAAACATATTCTCCTTCAGGTGTATAAATCATATCAATAGAACCGCAGTTCATATTTATTGATTTCATAAATGTATCTAATTTTTTTCCTATTGATTCCGGCAAACGAAAAGGAACATTTCTATTAGGTTTTTCATTGTCATAATTTCTGAAATCTAATTTGGTTTTTTCATTCTGCTGCGAAAAAATTGCCATAGTATAAAACACTCCTTGCAAATAGAAAATTCGCAATTCGTATTTCTTATGTATATATTGCTGAAAAAGTACCGGAATACTGAATTTATTATTGTTTTCTTCTTCAAATTCCTTATCAATTATGGTTATTTTTCTGAACAGTATAACTTTATACTCATCGTTCTTAAAAGTCATTTCATTTGAAACAGGTTTTGTAATGACCATTTCATTTTGCCTGATAAAAGTGTTAATTTGAGTTGCATCATTACTAATTAAAGTCTTAGGAATTTTTAGCCCGTTTTTGTGCGCCGTTATCAGGTTCTCAATTTTATTAGTATCATTGTCCTTATATTGGTTGATACTGTTACTAAAATTCAAGGATTTTCTGAATGCATCTAAAATAGAATGATATTCATCAAAATGAGTTTTATAGATTTCTTTCCCTATCTGATCTTTTACGAATTGCTTGATATCGCTAAACACAAAATGCCCACGCCTATGCCACCCTCTATCACTGGACGATATAGTAAATTGCCGATTTGATGAAGTGGTAAAATGGCTTTGAACCAATTCGTTTGAAATATCAATACTGACCTTATCTATTTCCACAACTCCGTTAAATCGGTTTATATCTACAGCTATATCTTTTGATAAATAAAACAACCAATCCAATACATCATTCGTACTTGGGTCGTTTTCTATAGACTGTATATTTATCATTTATTTTGTAGTTTTGGGGGAGCTTAAATGATTTGATTTTGGCATCTACTGCCAATATAGGTAAATCATAAGCAGTACGTAAACTGTCCACAAGTTCAAGTTCTACTTCATCTATAGGCGTGAATAATCCAAATTTATAATTACCAATTGCATTTTTTTCTATTCCATACGGTATTATATAGTTGGGCAAACGCCCTAAACGGTATTGCTCCTCAAACAAGTTGTAAAAAAATCCGTTACCCCAGACAGAGTCATTATATTGGGGCAAGTGCATAAACCAGGTCAGAATACACATATCTACCATTAATCCGTCTAAAAAACGGATATTAGGGCAACCATTTTCTTCTATATATGTTTTTAGCATAAAATATGTTGTGCTATCTCCCAATACTATTAATTCAGTTCTTTCTCTTTTGTCTTTTACTACTTTATGCATATTAAAATCTCTAACCATTTGATCTCTACCAAGTATTTCATACATCAGCTTTGTGAACTCAATATCGTAATTCAGTTTATATAGTTTGGCACAAGAATCTATTTCTGTATAAAACCTGTCTTTGCCTACTTGCTCTATTATTTCTTTTATTCCGCGGTCTTCCGGCTTAACAGGGTAAGAATTCTCCAGCATAATTCTATATTTCAGAAATAAAAAGGCATTTTCGTAATCCTTTTCTGAAAGATATATATCTGTTATTTGGTCTGCTGTAACAACGGTTGGCGGGCTTATTTTTAGAGACTCTTTAAAGCAAGAATCTGCATATTTAATATCATTATGCAGGTAATATCCTTCTAATCCTTGGTTGATAAGCCTGTAGTATTTGCTCCCAATGTTTTGTCCCCAAGAAATAATAGACAAAAGCAGCATTACTGTTATAATAGAAAATATATGTGTACACCTTATCATAAAAAATAAATAATAAATCAATTTATTGACCTTGTCATAAATGATTAAAGTTTAACAACAAACTTGGTTAAACACTCATTAACAGCACGAAGTAAAGTAAAGTAAGAAATAAACTTTGTTAATACAAAGTTATTTCCTGCAAAAAAACTTCCCCAACATTTCTGTTAAGGAATTTTTAATGAGAATATTAAAGTGTGCTTTAATTGAGTCAGCCTCAAAGTTTAATCTTGCCGTTTAGTTTTTTTATACTATACGTTATTGTAATAAGCCAGAAAGCCAAAAACACAAGTAAAAATAACAAGGATAATTTGTATTAACTTATAAAGTTTACTGTGCTGTGTTACTACAGTTGCGCTTTGTTGCAATGTTAACTCCTTATTTGAAATTGCTTTTTTAGAAAACGGCAATTTGTCCCATAATAAATAAGACAATAAAAGCACAATTAATATACTGATAGCAGATGCAAGCACTTTGTTTTCGTTTAGAACAAAACTTAATCTACTTAAAATATAGAAGTTTAATGCAAGTAAAACTAAAACAAAGGTATTATTGTAAGTTCTAATCATAATTTATTTTGTATTTAAAATTACAAATTATCTCAGATAAAAGAGGTTTAATTTTCTATTACGTTAAAAAATAAGCTTTTTTTCGTATAATAGATGAATTGATTATTCAATAAGGGTCGGGGTTTTCGCCTTGGTTTATCATTTCTATTTCAAAATCTTCCCATTCGTAAGGAATATGCTCTTGTACTTGCGTTTTGGTACTATCATACAAATAATGAACTTTACGCGTTCTTTCGTAAGTACCCAAACCCTTTTTATGGTCTATCGGTTTTTCTTCGTAAAGATACCCATAAAGCATCAACAATGAAAATACCACAACGGCAAACCAAAAATAATTTCTGACAACTTGGTCGGGTGTTTGTTGTTTTCTTTTCATAATATTACTCTTTTTATCTTTTCCATTTCCAATGATTTTTACAGTATCTTACAAGCTCTTCGGGGTCTTGGATTTTTTCAGAAGACGCAGTCTTTCTGTAATAAAATTCCTTAATTTTTATATATTCCCAATCATTCTTTTCTTCAATCCATTTCTTTTTAGTTCCTTTTAAAAAAACAGAATCTGAACTCTTCTGAACCTCAATTACAAAACATTTTACTTCTTGAATTAATGTTATATAACCTCGAATAGAAGAATGAACAGAGCGTTCAAAAAAATCATTCAGAATAGCATCAAACTTTAGTTGAAATTTGTCTTCAACAGATTGGCCTTCTCTACTGTTCTTGCTATTGTTTTGTAGCAATTTAAAATCATATTCTAATCCATTTAACACTCCTTCGTCATTAACGCCAACAAACAGATAACCCCCACTTGAATTAAGAAATGCACATATTGTCTTTGCAATACCGTGTCTAATTGTATAATGCTCTTTCTTAGTAGTAAAATGGTATATCAGGGTCGGTTTAAATTCTTTAAAGTGATTTTCTCCATCTGTTTTCCATACATCTTCCCAAGCAGGTAAATTTTCTTCCCATTCTTTTTCTCTTTCCTCCCTTTCTTCTTTATCTTTAACATATTGCAAATAATCACGATCAAGTTCTTTTGAATCATCAGGGTCTTTCCACCAAAATGGCTTATCATATTCCGTCCAGTCAAAAGGCGTTTTTAATATTTTGTAATTTGAAATTATATCGTTCCAATAATCCCCTTCATAAAATTCCTCTTCACAACAAAAAACCACATCGTCTCTATATTCAATATCTCCAATAGTGGTGCTATAAGAATGTTTTTCATAAAACTCAAATTCAACGCTTAAATGACCGTAAAACGAAGGTGGTATATAATTTTTAAAATCTCCTTTCTTAGCAATCCTGTCAATTACTAATCGGTTTTTGTAATTTCCATACTCAGGATCGTCATAATTAGAAAACAATTTTTCATCATTATGTTCCATAATTACCCAAATTCCCTCTGTATAAATAGGATGCTCAAAATAAATTGTATCGTTATAAATATCAAAAGATTTAGTCTCACCATCTGAAGAGTAAGTCAATTCCTTTCTCTTACTTATTAAACTTTGAGGCATGTCATCTCTCCATAATTTATATTCAGAACGTGACTTTTCTAATTCATCAGGAATTATAATCTCAGGATTATCTATTTGCTTATTCTTTAATTCATCGTATTTAATTTCATCAAAAGTAGGTTTACTTTCTAGCCATTTTTCTATCATAAGATTATCTTCTAAAGTTGATACCCTCTCTTCATATAAGTTACGAAAATATGTTGGTTGCTCTTTCAAAAAGTGTTGGCAAAACAAATCTCGCTTTTCTATTTCTGACAAATCTTCAAATCCAACTTCATCTATAATATTAAACTCTGCCATCAACCCTTTCATAATTTCGTCTCTATACTTAAATGCTTCTTCTCTGTCCTTTATAGGATTATCGGGATATTGATTAAATACCTTTTCTACGCCAAAAGGTTTCATTTCCCTATTCTCGTCTAAGTGAAAATACCGAGCCAATACAAGATATTCACAAGTTGGTTTAGAATCCATTAAATAAATAAGTTTTAATTTTGGTTAATACGATAATAAATTTCATTAATAATACTCTTTTCTGCACTATTTAGCTCTCCGCTAGATTTAAGCAAAGCATATCTCTCCTTAAACTCCTCTTTATCCATAGCTCCAAAACTTGCTTGAGCATCATCTATAAATTCAGGCATATTCTCCTGCAAAGACCTTTCGATATTATGGAGTTCTCCAATCCTTCTTCTTGGTTGGGTAAGATTCCTGTTGATTAAGCCATCTATAATTGACTTTTTAATTTCATTCCAATTCATATAATCAATTTTAAAATTACTAAAATTGTTGCAAATTTAATAATTTACTTTTATTTGTTAGACCTTAGCTTTTTTAGCATTATTCTAAATGCTTTATTTTCTTCATTTTTATTTCCTAAAATGTTTAATGGTGGATTAAAATGTTTAATTAATATTTTTTCAACTTGTTCGTATTTTAAAGATGTGGAATAATACATAACTAAATTTTCACACATCCATTCTGTTAACTTTTGCTCATCTTGCTCATTAAATTTTGTTTTGCCGGAGTTTGTATTCTTGTCTCTTGGTATTTTTTTATACCCAAACAATACACCCAAACTTTTACGTAAAGTAGAACTTCCTGCATTGTTTCCTGTAAAGTGTTGTTTATAATCTCTTTTCCTTAAATTACTACCTGCAATTCCTGTATAAAGTACTTGTAATCCATCAAAGACAGAATATATAGGCTCAGGAGATAGCCCTTGGGGTAGAGATTTACCCTTTTTCAAACAAATCAAATAATTACCTGCACTTTGCGGTATTTTGTCCTCTTTGTCTGTCAAAGGGTTAAAGCAATTGCCTTTAAATGAGGCAATTAAACCATTTATTGTAATATCTTTTACAGATGTAAGAGGTTTTAAGTTCTTAGGTTGTGGTAAATTTTCAACTTTTTCAGGTAAAGTATTTTCTACAAATGTAGAAATATTGTCTGTTATTACAATTTTACCTGTACTAATGAGTTTGTCAATAGATTCTATACTAAAATCTTTCTTATTGCTGAAATCAGAATAATAAAACTTTAAGTTTCTAATTTGCTCTCTTATTGTTTTTTGTTCATTAGTGGAGGCAGATTGTTTTTTGCCAACTAATTTTTTTATAATTTCAATTTCTTTAGAAGTAAATGTGTTTCTACCTTTTTTCATACTAAGTATTGGTTTTAATTTATATTGCAATAATACAAAATTTTGCTTAAATTTTCAAATATTATCGCTACTCATGGTGTGTTATAAGCACAAAAAAAGTCCTTCACATAATGTGAAGGACTTTGATTAAAAAATATGGCAGCTACCTACTCTCCCGCTGTACGC
>CAYUXT010000020.1:0-63036 GCA_964448955.1 uncultured Taibaiella sp.
TGGCAAATTTGTTCAATTTCTGACTTGGGTGTCCCAGCGAGGAAAACAGGAAAATTGTACGACCAATTGATTTACAAACAAAAAGTCCATCTTTTTAAAAGATGGACTTGCCATTAGTGACCTCGTTAGGATTCAAACCTAAAACCTTCTGAGCCGTAATCAGATGCGCTATTCAGTTGCGCCACGAGGCCATTTTTTAAATGGAACGCAAAGGTAAATGTTTTATTTATTTTTACCAATTTCGAGTTAGATAATTTTTATTTCATTTAATTTTGCAACTCTTTTAAAAAACTAAACAATAAAATGAATATACTGTTATTAGGCTCCGGTGGTAGAGAATGTACTTTAGCGTGGAAATTATCGCAAAGCAATATTTGCAAACAACTTTTTATTGCTCCCGGTAATGCCGGTACTGAACAGTACGGAACTAATGTAGCCTTGTCTTTAACCGATTTCGATGCTATAAAAGACTTTTGTATCCATAACCAAATAAGTATTCTTTTGCCGGGTGGCGAGGACACTTTAGTCGCCGGTATTTATGATTTTTTTAAAAATGAGGAACAACTAAAACATATAATCGTTGTCGGGCCATCGAAAGAAGGAGCGCAATTAGAAGGTAGTAAGGCTTATGCTAAAAAGTTTATGCAACGCCACGATATTCCCACTGCAGGCTATAAAGAGTTTGATGCTTCTAATTTTGAAGAGGGTATAACTTATTTACAGCAGCACACTTTACCAATAGTGCTCAAAGCCGACGGATTAGCTGCCGGAAAAGGTGTAGTAATTACAGAAGATAGAAACGAAGCCATAGAAGTGTTTACATCTATGATTAAAGAAGCACAATTTGGAGAAGCAAGTAAAAAGGTAGTCGTAGAACAGTTTTTGACCGGCATTGAGTTGTCTGTATTTGTACTTACCGATGGCGAGCATTATGTATTATTGCCCGAAGCTAAAGATTACAAACGCATTGCCGAAGGCGATATGGGACCTAATACAGGTGGTATGGGAGCAGTATCTCCTGTGCCTTTTGCAGATAATAATTTTATGCAAAAAGTAATAACTAATATTATAGAACCTACCATTTTTGGTCTTAAAAAAGAGGAAATTACTTACAACGGATTTATATTTTTCGGGTTAATAAATGTAGATGGAGCACCTTTTGTTATAGAATATAACTGTCGTATGGGCGACCCCGAAACGGAAGTTGTAATACCGAGATTAGAAAACGATTTGGTAGATTTAATTATCAAAATGGAAAAACAAGAGTTAGGCTCAGTAATTGTACAACACAAAGCGCAAAATGCGGCTACCGTTATGTTGGTGTCTGAGGGCTATCCGGGAAATTACGAAAAAGGAAAAACAATTTCTGGTTTAGGATATACGGTGAATAGTCTTATTTTTCACGCCGGAACTAAAAAAGTAGAAGATAACATTGTTACCAATGGAGGGCGCGTAATTGCTATAACTTCTTATGGAGACAATTTATCCGAAGCACTGAAACAGTCTTATCTTAATGCAAGTATAATAAGATACGAAGGCATTAATTACAGAAAAGATATTGGTTACGAATTTTTATAAAATAAGCGAGAAATGATTGCCATAGATGATAAGTTGATAAGTGATGAGGTAGTTACCAAACAGTTTGTTTGCAATTTAGAAAAATGCAAAGGAGGCTGCTGTGTAGATGGCGATACCGGAGCACCCATTACACAAGAAGAGGCAGATACCATTGCAGATATTTATCCTAAAATTAAATATCTACTAAGTGATAGAGCTATAAAACAAATAGAAGAAGAAGGAACACATACTACCGACGACGAATTCGATTTAGTAACGCCAACCATAGACGGTGGTATTTGTGTGTATGGATTTTTTGATGAGCAAGGAATGGTAAAATGTGCTATGGAACAAGCATATTTAAAAGGAGAAATAGAATTTAAAAAACCAATTAGTTGTCATTTATTTCCAATAAGAGTTTCTGAATTTAAAACGTATATTGCACTAAATTACGAACCACGCGAATCGCTCTGTAAGCCTGCTTGTAAATTAGGTAAATCCTTACAAGTGCCTGTGTATCGTTTTTTAAAAGAACCATTAATCCGCAAGTATGGAGAAGAGTTTTACGATGCATTAGACAATATTGCCAAACAGTTTTATGGAATTTCGTAAGTGCGGAAAATCTTTTCAAATTTAATTTCATTATCATCATTTTTAATTATTAATTTAGTTCAACAGTTATATAAATTATGCCGGTATTAAAGTTTCGTGTTTATTGGGAAGAAGAAGATTCTATTTATAGAGATATTGCTCTGTTAAATGGACAAACATTTTTTGATTTTCATCAGGCTATATTAAAAGCATTTGAGTTTGATAATAAGCATAAAGCTTCTTTTTTTGAAAGCGACGAACGATGGGCAAGAGGAAGAGAGTTTTCTTCAGAAGTATTGGTCAATAAAAAAGACGCTCCTGCTTTATCCATGATAAAGACTCCCGTATCTGCATTAATCAACGACCCCGATAAAAAGTTTGTTTATACTTACGACCCTGTAAAAAATTGGGTATTTCTTGTTGCATTTATAGGTATAGACAAAGAAGAAAACTACAAAATCTCTTATCCTAATTGTTTTAGAAAAGAAGGTATAGCACCTTCGCAATCGGGCATTAAAGGGATTACAACCGAAAAATTGATGGAAATAGAAGAAAAATACGACCTCAACAAAGACAGTATGGACGAAGAAGGTTTTGGTACCGATGCCAACGACGAATCCATTACTTCAGATGAGTTTGAAGGTAGTGGCGATGAGTATTAGGGTTTAAGTTGTATCTGTTTAAACATTTTATAATTTATAAATAGTCTAAATTACCACTAAAAATACCACTATCGCCGTTGTTGTGTCTTTTGACCAACAACATTTCTTTAAAAGTGTTTTTTATTGTTGTACCACCACCTTTTTATTTATTCTATTCGCTCCATTTATTATTTGTACAAAATACATACCATTGCTCATACCATTTACAGGTATCTGCACCGTATTATTGTTTTTATTATACTCCGTATAAAGCACTCTGCCACTAATATCTGTAATGCTAATAGTGCAATTTGGCGGTAAGTTGTTGATACTTATGTTTGTATGTGAAGGATTTGGGTAGATATTAACTAATTGTAGCGGATTAGTAATTTCTTCTGTGGGTAGCGAGCAGTCGGTATTGATTTTACCGAATACCCAAGATACCTCATTTTGAAGCGAACTAGACTGACGATAAAACGTATCTGCAAACTGATATTTACCGTACGCTCCATTGCCATTAGTAAGTGTTCCATAAAAGTAATGCTCCTGCCCATTAGCAGATGTTTGTGGTACAAATATATTTTCCCAGCCTGTGCCCTCACTGCGTACAGTCCAAATAAACTTTACATTGCCCATACCCTCTGCCGGAGCTAATATTTTAGATACAAAAGCATCGGCATAGGAGGCATTAGAATTGGTAAGATGAGTAGTAGGCGTAATGTAATACATACTATCGCCAAGCTGTATAGAGTCTTTACCATACATATAACCCGCTATATACAGATACCCGTTTTGGTCTGCGGTAAGCGTATGTATAATGGCAGTAGTGCTGTCGCTTAAATTATCCCACATTCTGCCTGCAGATATGGTTTGCCCTGTATTGGCATCTATTTGCCACAGGAATACAGAGCCACTATTAGCTATATTAACTATATTGCCATTGCCAAAATCGTAAGGATTGGGTATATCAATACTCCGGTATAAATACATTAACATATAAACATAGTTATTGTTATACACAATAGATGCTAAGCTGCTTGATGTATATGGTTGATACTCTCTTTCCCATAGCTTTTGCCCATTACTGCTTATTTTTACTAAAACATTACTATCTATAAGCCCCGATACGTATATATTCTCTTGGTCGTCTAACTCGAAAATGGCTACACGAGAAAACCTCCCGAAACTACTTGGGAAATAATAACTTCCTCCCATAATACCTCCATTATCTATATTACCCCAAACTACCCATTTTAGCTCTCCGAGTGCGTCTAATTTGGCTATACCGCTTTTTTGGGTACTGTATAGCTGTTGGTTATCAAATCTTACGGTGTCTTTATTTTTTATAAAAGCAAGGTATAGGCTATCGTTTTGGCTCATTTGTAATTCTATGGGTTGCACACCCTGTAATTGTTTTAGCCAAAAAGCAGTACCATTGGTACGGTTAAGTTTCAATAAAAAACCATCTCTATAGTTGTGCCAAGTAGTACCGCTATAATAGTTTAGTACAAAACTTTTATTATCTATTTTTAAGGTATAATTATTACGGGTTCCGTTTGCATCTCCACCAATATACACATTACCTTTGCTGTCTAAAGCCAGTCCTCCAAGTGCAATATTCCCATTATTAAATGGAGCAGCGGTATCATATAATAAATTAAGACTATTGTGCCATAGCAGTTTAAGGTCTTTGTCTAATTTGGCTATAAAAAGGAGTTGATATCTTACCGCTTTATCCGGTAGTTCGATGGGTATTACATTATCTGCAATAGTAAGGATAGGTGTATCTAAATTTACCGCCAATAATAAAGCTAATATATGGTTGCCGTCATTATCTTTGATGTGTTTAATATTATCAACTCCTCCGTATTGTCTGGCACTCAAATGATTTGCCCAAGCACTAAATTTTATACCCTCTACCCATTCAAATTGAGGGCATTCGTTTTGCTGGGCATAATTAGTATTGAATAATGCAAATGATAAAATAAATATGATGATTGATTTGTGTAACATGATTGAAATGTTTTTGAGGGTATAGAAAAATGTTTTGGATAATGTAGAGACGCATTGCAATGCGTCTCTACGTGTGTTTTTTATTGTTGCACCACCACCTTTTTATTTATTCGATTCGCTCCATTTATTATTTGTACAAAATACATACCTACGGACAAATGTCCGGAGCAATTTACAGGTATCTGCACCGTATTATTGTTTTTATTATATTGCGTATAAAGCACTCTACCGCTTATATCTGTAATGTTGATGATGCTGTTAAGTGGTAGGTTATTTATAGTTATGTGCGAGTTAGCCGGATTTGGGTAGATATTTACCGATTGTAGCGGATTAGAGATTTCTTCTGTGGAGAGCGAGCAGTCGGTATTTATTTTACCGAATACCCAAGATACCTCATTTTGAAGCAAACCAGACTGAGTATAAAACGTATCTGCAAACTGGTATTTACCATACGCTCCATTGCCACCACCAAGCACTCCATAAAAGTAATGCTCCATACCATTAGCAGAAGTTTGGGGTGCTACTGCATTTTCCCAACCTGCACCTTTGCTGCGGATAGTCCACAGAAACTTTACATTGCCCATACCCTCTGCCGGAGCTAATATTTTAGATACAAAAGCATCGGCATAGGAGGCATTAGAATTGGTAAGATGAGTAGTAGGCGTAATGTAATACATACTATCGCCAAGCTGTATAGAGTCTTTACCATACATATAACCCGCTATATACAGATACCCGTTTTGGTCTGCGGTAAGCGTATGTATAATGGCAGTAGTGCTGTCGCTTAAATTATCCCACATTCTGCCTGCAGATATGGTTTGCCCTGTATTGGCATCTATTTGCCACAGGAATACAGAGCCACTATTAGCTATATTAACTATATTGCCATTGCCAAAATCGTAAGGATTGGGTATATCAATACTCCGGTATAAATACATTAACATATAAACATAGTTATTGTTATAGACAACAGAAGCATAATAGTTATGTCGAAACGGACATTCCCTTTCCCAAATTTTCTGCCCCGTATTGCTTATTTTAACCAAAAGATTACTGTCTATTAGCCCTGATACGTAGATATTCTCCTGGTCGTCTATTGTAAAGGGTGACATACGACCGGGCAATCCACCTATTGAATAAGCACCTATTATATTAAAATTATCTACATTTCCCCAAGTTGCCCATTTTAGCTCTCCAAGTGCATCTAATTTGGCAATACCACTTCTTTGGGTGCTGTATAGTTGTTGGCTATCAAATCTTATGGTGTCTTTATTTTTTATAAAAGCAAGGTAAAGACTATCGTTTTGGGTCATTTTTAAGTCTATAGGTTGTACGCCCTGTAATCGTTTTAGCCAAAAAGCATTGCCATTGGTACGGTTCAGCTTTAATAAAAAACCATCTTTATAGTCTTTAAATATTGTGCTAGAATAATAACTTAGCATAAAGTTTTTATTATCAATTTGTAGCTTATATAAATTATGTGTTCCTGTTGCATCTCCGCTAATATAAATATTACCCTTGGTGTCTAAGGCAAGCCCGCCTAAGTTTATTCCCCCATTATAATAACCAGTTGTATCTGAAGTATAAACCAAATTAAGACTATTGTGCCATATTAATTTTAGGTCTTTGTCTAATTTGGCTATAAAAAGGGTACTGTTTAATGTTTTATCCGGAAACTCAACCGGTATAACATTATCTGCAATAGTAAGGGTAAAGGTATCTACATTATTTGCACCCAATAAGAAAGCTAATATATAGTTACCATCATTATCTTTTAGGTATTTGGTGTTAATAACACCGGAATATCCTTTTACCCCTCCCGAAGGTCCTTTTATATGATATTTTATACCCTCTACCCATTCAAACTGTGGACATTCGTTTTGTTGGGCATAATTAGTATTACCTGAAAGAATGAAAAATAATATAATTATAATTAATTTGTTAGACATAATTGAAAAATTTTTGTAAGGGGTTATAGAAAAAATTTGGGTATTGTAGAGACGCACAATTGTGCGTCTCTACAATGGGTGTATTTATTTTTCTATCATTACCGTTTTGCCATATCTTTTACTTTTAGTATCGGTAATATCTATACGGTACATTCCGGAAATAAACTCTTTTAGCTCTAACCCTGTACTCATTTGCCCCGATATATTTTTTTTTACAATCAACCTTCCATATATATCATATACACTGAGTGTTTGTGGCATTATATCTTCTTTAATGTGGATATTTAAATAATCTTGTGCCGGATTGGGATATACTATTATTTCGCCGGAAAAGAATTTTATATCGTTTAATTGCGCATTCATAGGACTCATACCAAATGGCGGAGGTGGCATTAAATTCAAATCTCCATTACAACTGTATTTATACCAGATATTATTATTAACATCTACCCATGCAGCTAATAAATCGTAACCACTGTTACAAGAAGTACTCATAGTATAAGCCTGCCCTGCATACGGGTCGTCTTGATTAGCGCAATTATTGTAAGGCATATTTACCAAAAATCCATTTACCTTACAAAAGTTAGGAAGTAACCCCGGGTCATAAGCCTCTGCTGTGTTAGGGTTTACAGAGTTAAGAAATACATCTGCAGGAACTCCATAATAAGAAGCCATACCAAAAGGGTATTGTATATTACCTGCATCTGTAGTTACTGTTCCAGACACAAGAGTACCTACCCCCGCTGTTACGGTATAGGTATTGAAAGAGCCTTGGTGTGCAACAAATGGATTACCAGGTATATATTGACTTGGCCAAGGAGTGGGACTAGAATTAGTATGAACCATGCCCCCTCCGCAGTCGCTTGTAGATACTACTACCCACCTGGTACTGTCGTAAGTTAATATACCCATACCGTCTATACGGCTGTTGGGAGTATGTACGGTAGGTCCTGTTTTATTATATACGCTCATAGGCGTGGTAACCGTACTCGTAACATCATATTCGTGTACAGCTATATCGCCTCCCAAAGGATATACTAATAATGCATTATCAAAGCTTACACAGGCAATCTGTCTATATCCATTAGGTAACGAAGCATCTAATTCTACAATCGCAGCTATATCGGGTGTGTATCTCTGATAAGGATAACTGGGGTTAGTAATAGCTATTGGACTTTCGTAAAATGGAGTGCCGTTGGCATCGAATACCTGTAATTCTACACCATTAGCAGTTTCCCATACTACGGCAAAGCCTCCCATTTCGTTGTAGTTGTGTATAAAGTTATTAGGGTTTACAAAACCATCTATCTTGGGGTATGCTCCTTCATCGCCTAACATATAAGTGCTTGTAGATAATTGGGTAGAACTAAGTAAATTTATATTAACAGTAGGTAAGCCTGTAATCTCATATTCGTTTAGCGTAATAAATCCGCCTTCGTTATATACTACCGATACTATATAATCTACACCGGGGTTATCTATGTGGTCGCGGATAATAACATCGGGGTGTATGGCATCGGAGGTATTAACCTGTATAGTATTATTATCCGTAAAGAAAAAAGGATTGCTGTTACAGGCAGCAGCATTCATATTTCTTTGTGCATATTCTACAAAGAGGTGTACATTACCGTTGAGGTCTGCCCATACTATAGCTCCGAGCGTAGCCCTATGGTCTGTAGGTATAGCAGGACTGGTACACTCGTACAATGCAGAATTGATAATTACCGCCTGGTCTGTACCGGGGATTGGCTGTTCGGGATTATTGACAGAATTATCTGGTACAAATCCATTAAGACCAAATCCCCATTGCGCTTTTAGAGTGGGTGATTTTAATAAACATATCGCCACCGTAATAAAACTTAGTCTGAAACCACTAATAAATTGTTTTGTTTTCATAAAATAAAACTTTAATGGTTAATTAATTTTCGCGATTTAATTAAATATATTTAAAAATCAAATTATTTTCTCCATTATCCCACTATTTTTGCTTGCCAAATAAAATCAAAAAAATATTTTGCTCATATTAATTAAATAATCTTACCTTTGCAGCCTTAATTCATAATTTGCTTTATAGTAGAGGAGAATTTGGGAGAGAAATAGTTATTATTATCTAACTCGTTACAACCAAAAAATTTTAAAAAAATGGCAAAAGAAATCTCGGGCTATGTAAAGCTCCAGTGCAAAGGCGGTCAGGCTAACCCTGCGCCACCAATCGGTCCTGCCTTAGGTTCCAAAGGTGTAAACATCATGGAATTCTGCAAGCAGTTTAATGCACGCACACAAGACAAACAAGGTAAAGTACTCCCTGTACTCATTACCGTTTACAGCGACAAATCATTCGATTTCGTTATCAAGACTCCTCCTGCAGCTGTACAGCTTATGGAATTGTCTAAAGTGAAAAAAGGTTCTAAAGAACCCAATCGTAACAAAGTAGGAAAAGTTAGCTGGGCACAAGTAGAAGAAATCGCCAAAGACAAAATGGCTGATCTTAACTGCTTTTCAGTAGAAAGTGCCATGCGTATGGTAGCCGGTACTGCACGTTCTATGGGCTTAACTGTAGAAGGTAATGCACCTTGGCAAAACTAATTTTCCATTAATTTTCATTAATTCAAAAATCTTTGTACGATGGCAAACATTTCAAAAAAGAGAAAAGCTGCAGAAGCTAAAATAGATAAAAACAAAGCCTACACACTTGCTGAGGCTTCTCAGTTGGTTAAAGAAATCAACTGTACCAAATTCGACAGTTCGGTAGATGTGCATGTGCGCTTAGGAATAGATCCTAAAAAAGCAGACCAAGCACTACGCGGTACTGTTACCCTTCCTCATGGTACGGGTAAAACCAAATCTGTATTGGTTCTTTGTCCTCCCGACAAAGAAGCAGAAGCTAAAAGCGCAGGTGCAGATTATGTAGGTTTAGACGAATTTATTCAAAAAATAGATGGCGGTTGGACTGATGTAGATGTAATCATTGCAACTCCTTCCGTTATGCCTAAAATAGGTCGTTTAGGTAAAGTATTAGGACCACGCAACTTAATGCCTAACCCTAAAACAGGTACTGTAACTAACGATGTAGCAGCAGCCGTAAACGATGTAAAAGGTGGTAAAATTGCTTTCAAAGTGGACAAAGCCGGTATTATACATGCTTCCATTGGTCGCGTTTCCTTTGAGCCAAACAAAATAGCAGAAAACGCTCAAGAGTTAATCAACACACTTATTCGTATGAAACCTTCTACAGCAAAAGGTATATACGTTAAAGGAGTAAGCCTTGCTTCTACTATGAGTCCGGGCTTAGTGATTGACCCTAAATCGGTTGCCAACTAATACCGTTTTTCGTAAATAAAAGAAACGAAAGCATTTTTAAAACAAAATATTACATCATTTTCCCGATAATAAGGGATTAAAATATTCTAAAAAATGAATACAGCGCAAAAAACAGAAGTAATAGAAGTATTGAAAGAGAAATTCTCTCAGTACAGCAACTTTTACATTACTAATACTGAGTCGCTTTCCGTAGCTCAGATTAGCCAACTACGCCGTGCTTGTTATGAGAAAAGCGTAGAGATGAAAGTAGCAAAAAATACGCTTATCAAAAAAGCATTAGAAAGCTTAAATAATGACTTGTACACCGGAATCTACGATTCGCTTAATGGGGTTACAGCACTTATGTTTTCTGATGTACCTAAAGAACCCGCAGTAATCATCAGCGATTTCCGTGCAGGCTCTAAAGGAGATAAGCCGTTCTTAAAAGCAGCATTGATAGGTGAAGAGATATATATAGGTGATGAACAATTAGCATCACTTAAATCTATCAAAACTAAAAACGAACTTATTGGTGAGGTTATCAGCTTATTACAATCGCCAATTAGTCGTGTACTTTCTCAGTTGGAAAACAAGTTTGGAGAAAGTGCTGCTACTGAAGAAGCTCCGGCTAACGATACTCCTGCAACAGATGCAGCAGCTCCGGCAGCCGAATAATTATTCTTTTTGTATGTTTTAGAATAATAAAAAAACATACCGCAAATAAAGGCTTCCAAGTCTCATTATAAAAACAATATTTATTAACTTATTAAATTTCAAAAACAATGGCAGACATAAAAGCATTAGCCGAGTCATTAGTAAACTTAACAGTAAAAGAAGTTAAGGAATTATCTGATATTTTAAAAGACGATTACGGTATAGAACCAGCAGCAGTAGCAGTAGCAGCAGGTCCGGCAGCGGGTCCGGCAGCAGCAGAAGAAAAATCTACTTTCGATGTAATATTGAAATCTGCAGGTGCTTCTAAACTTAACGTAGTAAAAGTAGTTAAAGACCTTACAGGTTTAGGACTTAAAGAAGCTAAAGAATTAGTAGATGGTGCTCCTAAAGCAGTTAAAGAAGGTGTAGATAAAGCTACAGCAGAAGACTTAAAAGCTAAATTAACTGAAGCAGGTGCTGAAGTAGAATTAGCATAATTGGATAGTTACTTAATATCCTAAGATTAAATAAAGGCAACTTGAAATATTTCTCAAGTTGCCTTTATTGTTTTTATAAAATCTTAAAAAAAGCCTTATCCTTAACAATGAATTTATCTTATCTTGTAATCCTTTTCCTACTTTAAATTATGCTTTCTGTTTCTGAAATAAAAAAAGTTAAAAATATACTAGAACAAAAGGTTGCCTTTTATAATCAAAAAGATTTTATAGCAAAAGACCCTATAAGTATCCCACATCTATATTCTCAAAAACAAGATATTGAGATTTCGGGACTTTTTGCTGCAACGCTCGCTTGGGGCAATAGAACTGCCATTATTAACAGTTGCCAACGATTGCTGCAACTAATGGATAATGCCCCTTATGATTTTGTGCTTAATTTTAAGGAAGATGATTTGAAACCTATGCTGCGCTTTGTTCATAGAACATTTAATGCAATTGATTTATTTTCATTCTTGCATTTCTTACAGTATCATTATAGCCAACACAAAAGCCTTGAAAATGCCTTTGTGCCGCATAAGTTTTTGAGTGTAGAAAATGCTTTGATACATTTTCATAACTACTTTATTTCTGCTCCACATTTTACCGAAAGAACTAAAAAGCACATAAGCACACCGCTGCGAAAATCTGCCTGTAAAAGGCTAAATATGTATCTGCGTTGGATGGTAAGGAATGATGGTATTGTAGATTTTGGTATTTGGAAAAAGATTGCTCCAAAAGATTTAGTTTGTCCGCTTGATGTGCATGTGGGTAGGGTAGCGCGCAAATTAGGAATTTTAGAGAGAACTACTAACGATTGGCAAGCTGCATTAGAGCTTACGGATAATTTAAGGAAAATGTGTACCGAAGACCCTGTGCGATACGATTTTGCATTGTTTGGATTAGGTGTGGAGGAACGATATAGATAGGTATTATTATGGCGTAATGTTCCTCTTTTCCAGGTTAAATTAGTACAGCAAGTTTAGCAAATATTATTTTATCGGTATCCCTTATTCTCTATATTTATGCACTTAATTTATATTTCATATTGGTATTAATTGAAAAATAAGTATGTCCGCTTGTAAAGCAAATAAAAGCCTTACATTCGTAGTTATTTTTTAGAAAAAGATGAATCAAAATATATTACAATCACTGTTTAAGGATACATATAATCCGGATAATTTTTTTGTACTTGCAGGTCCTTGCGTTATCGAAAACGAAACCGTAATTATGCAAACTGCCGAAAGATTAGTAAGCATTTGTACTGCATTAAATATCCCATTGGTATTTAAGTCTTCGTACCGAAAAGCTAATAGAACTCGAGTAGATAGCTTTACCGGAATAGGCGACAGAGAAGGATTACTGCTTTTACAAAAAGTAAAAGACAGATTTAACATCCCTATAGTAACAGACATACATTCGGCAGAAGAAGCAACGATAGCAGCAGAATATGTAGATGTATTACAAATTCCTGCTTTTTTGTGTCGCCAGACAGATATTTTGCTTGCCGCAGCTACTACAGGGAAAGTGGTTAATGTAAAAAAAGGACAGTTTTTATCGCCAGAAGCAATGCAATTTGCTGTTGATAAAATAAGACAAAGTGGTAATGAAAATGTAATGCTTACCGAGCGTGGCACAACATTTGGTTATCAGGATTTAGTAGTAGATTACAGAGGCATTCCAATAATGAAAAAGATGAATGTACCTGTGGTGATGGATTGTACGCACGCATTACAACAGCCAAATCAATCAAGTGGAATAACAGGAGGTAACCCCCAAATGATAGAAACCATAGCCAAAGCAGCTATTGCAGTAGGTGCAGACGGATTGTTTATCGAAACGCACCCAAACCCTGGACAAGCTAAATCCGATGGGGCTAATATGTTACAGCTCGATTTGTTTGAGCCATTGATGCAAAAATTGGTACAGCTTAAAGCAGTTGTAGAAAAGATAGGATAACACCCCTAATGTAGCGTAATTTATTGCTATTAATTGCTACAACTTAAACTCTATATAAGCACCTTCGTATGTGATTTGGTTCTTTTCTGATATTATACATTTTTTTCTCATTAATTTTTATACGAAAAATGAATTGGTTAATTTTAATTATTGCAGGTTTGTTTGAAGTAACTTTTGCATTTTGTTTGGGCAAAGCAAAAAACAATTCGGGTACAGAGATGTATCTTTGGTATATCGGTTTTTTGGTTTCGCTTGCCATCAGTATGTTGCTCCTTATAAAAGCTACGCAAACATTACCCATCGGTACAGCTTATGCCGTATGGACAGGTATAGGAGCTGTAGGCACAGTATTAGTCGGTATTGTCGTATTTAAAGAGCCGGCTACATTTTTGCGTTTATTTTTTATCACTACGCTTATTTGTTCTATTGTAGGGCTTAAAGTAGTGTCTTCTTAAACCGATTTTAGTATTTCGTAAAATCTATACACATCTTCATAAGAATTGTATAATGGTACCGGTGCTACTCTAATTACATTCGGTTCGCGCCAGTCGGCAATTACGCCTTTTTGCGTTAGCTGTTCAAAAACTTCTTTTCCTTTAGCGTTAAACAATAGTGATAATTGCGCACCTCGTCTTTCCGGTTCGGAAGGGGTAATGATTGTAAAATCTAAATTGGTTAATTGCCTTAAAAGATATTCGAGGTAAGCAGTAAGATGAACGCTCTTTTTTCTAAGTTCTTTAATTGTGGTTTTATCGAAAATATCTAAAGATGCTTTTAAGCCAATCATATTAAACACCGGAGCATTACTCATTTGCCAGCTTTCGGCACTTTTAGCAGGAACAAATCCCTTTTTCATCTGAAACCTTGTAGCTTCGTCATTGCCCCACCAGCCAGCTAACCTAAATGTTTCGGGGTTTTGCGTATGTTTTTGATGTGCAAATATTCCCGATACACCACCCGGTCCGGCATTTAAGTATTTATACGAACACCAACAAGCAAAATCCACGTTCCAGTCGTGCAGTTGAAGTGGTACATTACCCATAGCATGCGCCAAATCGAAACCACATAACGCACCAACTTCGTGGGCTGTTTTGGTAATTTCGGGCATATTATACAGCTGTCCGGTATAATAATTTACACCGCCTATCATTACTAATGCAAGTTCTTTGCCATGTTCTTTTATGGTGGCAATAATATCTTCGTCGCGTAGGTTATGCTCTCCAGCTCTTGGTGTTAATTCTATAATGGCTTCATCGGGATTAAGACCGTGCAATTGCGCTTGTGTTTCCATTGCATATTGGTCAGAAGGGAAAGCACCACCTTCCATAATTATTTTATATCTACCATCTTTTTTAGGGCGATAAAACGAAATCATTAATAAGTGAAGATTAACGGTAAGGTTATTCATCGCCACTACTTCGTCATTTTTTGCTCCTACTAATTTGGCTAAAGATTCTGTAAATATTTTATGGTAGCTCAACCAAGGATTTTCTGCATTGAAATGTCCTTCTACGCCCCATTTAGCCCAGTCGTCTAATTCTTTTTGGAATAAGTAAGATGTACTACGTGGTTGTAAACCGAGTGAGTTGCCACAGAGATATACTGTGTCTTTGCCTTCGTGTTGAGGAAAATAAAATCTGCTTCGGAAGGAGTATAAGAAGTCTATATCGTCTTGCAGTTGTGCATATTCTAAAGTTGGTTCAAATGCTTGCGCCATATAAGCGATTTTTTTTAGAAATATTTAAGATTGGGTTTCCGGTTCTGGAGTTATTGAGGGTTCGTCTTTTTGGAGTAGTCTTTTTTGGAAAAATAGCAAAGTAATAATACCTACTGAAATAGCACTGTCGGCAATATTAAATATAGGTGCAAAAAAAGTAAATGTTTTACCACCTACAATAGGAAGCCACTGAGGATATACAGCATCTTCTATTAATGGGAAATACAGCATATCTACTACTTTGCCAAATAATAAAGGTGCATAACCATCTCCCGAAAAAGTAAACTGAGAAACTTCTAAAGGAAATTGAGCTGTAGTAAAGATAGCACCGTAAAATATACTATCAATTAAGTTTCCGGCGGCTCCGGCAAGTATAAGAGAGGCGCAAATCATTAGTCCTTTTCTGTAGCCTTGTTTAGATAGTTTTTTTACCCAAAAGAAACCAAAAGTTACTGCTATTAACCTAAATAATGTTAATGCTACTTTTCCATAAGGAGCATCAGAAATGGTCATACCGAAAGCCATACCTTCGTTTTCTATAAAACAGAGTTTAAACCAATCGCCAAAAACCGGTATTGTTTCTCCAAGATAAAAATTAGTTTTTATATAAATTTTGCTCAGTTGGTCAATAATCAGAATTACAAAAATGATTATTAATACGTGCTTATACTTCACTATGCTGTGTGTGTTTAAAAATTTAAAACTTTGGCAAAAATAGTTTTAAAATTTTGAAATTGCTTGAGTTTATCTTTTTTAAAATCCTTGTAAGTATTTTGTAGTAGAAAGAAATAATGTTCTACTCTTCACTCTCCATTATCCACTCTCAATTGTCAATTAAAATTTATCTTTGCCATCATTGATGAGTTACAATACAAACATATTAGATACTCCCATAGAATTTCTGAAAGGTGTAGGACCGCAGCGAGGCGACTTGCTACGCAAAGAACTTTCTATTTTTACATTTGGCGATTTGCTTTTGCATTATCCACACCGATATTTAGATAGTACAAAAGTGCAATCCATTGCCTCATTACACCACGATATGGATTATGTGCAGTTAAGAGGTGTAATCGTTAATATTAGAGAAGAAGGAAACTTTGGCAGAAAAAGAGTAGCGGCTACTTTAATAGACCAAACCGGACAGCTCGAATTGATTTGGTTTCAGGGAGGAGCGTATATTGTTAAAAATATAATGCCCGGTAGTGTGTATCATATATTTGGGAAATTGAGTTTTTTTAATGGTAGAGCTACTATCTCTCACCCCGAATTAGAACTACAAGAAAACGGCGATACGCAAGCCCAAACGGCTATGCAGCCTATGTATCCTACTACTGAAAAATTAAGAACTAAAGGACTGAATAACAGAGCTTTTGCGAAGCTAACTAAAGTATTAATTGATAAGATAAAAGAGGCAGATGTTCCGGATTCGCTACCTACCTATTTATTACAACAAAACAATCTATGCAGTAATTTTTTTGCACTTACGCAAATCCATTTTCCTAAAAACGAACTAGCGTATCAGACTGCAATTAGGAGGTTAAAATGGGAAGAGCTTTTTATTACGCAGTTAAAAATCGGCAAACTAAAAGTACATAACCAATCTCAAAAAGGTTTCGTTTTTGACAAAGTAGGCGACAATTTCAATAACTTCTATAAAAATTATTTGCCATTCGATTTGACCAATGCTCAAAAAAGAGTAATTAAAGAAATTAGAGAAAATGTAAAGTATGGAATGCAAATGAACCGCCTTTTACAGGGCGATGTAGGCAGCGGTAAGACTATGGTGGCATTATTAACTATGTTGCTGGCATTAGACAATGGTTTTCAGGCGTGTATGATGGCACCTACCGAGATACTTGCAAAGCAGCATTACGATAGCATAAAAGCGATGTGCGAGCCTATGGGTATTACAGTAGCTTTGCTTACCGGTTCGGTTAAAGCCAAAGCACGCAGACAAATATTAGAAAGTTTATCTAATGGCTTTTGTGCTATAATAGTAGGCACTCACGCACTTATAGAAGATACTGTACAGTTTAAGAATTTAGGAATTGCCGTTATTGATGAGCAGCACAGATTTGGGGTACAACAAAGAGCCAAACTCTGGCAAAAAAACACACTGCCGCCGCACGTTTTGGTAATGACAGCAACCCCCATACCACGTACCTTAGCTATGACTGCTTATGGCGATTTAGATGTTTCCATAATAGATGAGTTGCCTCCCGGTAGAAAACCTATTAATACCGTTCACCGTTCCGAAAACTTTAGACCTAAAGTAATGCAGTTTATACGAACAGAAATAGATAAGGGCAGACAAATATATTTTGTATATCCATTAATAGAAGAGAGCGATAAACTTGCTTTAGAAAGTTTAATGGCAGGATATGAACAGGTAAAGGCGTGGTTTCCGCCGGATAAATACAATATTGCAATGGTATATGGCAGGCAGCCTGCCGAAGAAAAAGAAAATAATATGCAACGATTTGCTAATGGTTTAGCACATATTTTGGTTGCTACTACGGTAATAGAAGTAGGTGTAAATGTACCTAATGCAAGTGTTATGATTATAGAAAGTGCGGAGCGATTTGGCTTATCGCAATTGCACCAATTAAGAGGCAGAGTAGGGCGGGGTAGCGACCAGAGTTATTGTATATTGCTAACAGGCAAAGAATTGTCGCGCGAGGGCAGACAGCGTATGAACATAATGACACAAACCAATGATGGTTTTGTAATTGCGGAAGAAGATATGAAAATGCGTGGTCCCGGCGATATTTATGGTACAAGACAAAGTGGTGCGCTTAATTTTAAAGTAGCAGATATTATCCACGATACTGCTTTATTAGAAGAAACACGAAAAGCTGCACAACTATTATTGCACCAAGATGCTGCTTTATCTCTATCGGAGCATAGGGTTATTAAAAATGCCATTGAAGATAAAAATAATACCAATCCTGTGCCTTGGAGTAGGATAAGTTAATGGCATAGAATTTGACAAGTGGTCATTGTGTGTATCGAAATAAAAAGCATAGGTCTGCTAAAAAGAGTTGTATTTATTCATAGATTATGTTGGTGGCTGGCGTTTTAAGTTAATCGTAATAATTTCATTAGCTTAACTACTATCTTACTTTTTTTCTTTTCGTCGTCCCAATATTTTTTCCAATTAACATCAAACTTTTCACCTTTTGTTACTTTTCTGTTTTCAGGTGGAATGCTAACTACGGCTTTAAAAGGTCCGGTTCCTCTGTCCAAATAATAAATTTCATTTTCGTCTCGGAATTGCCTACTGAAAAATAAATGAACAACTGTAACTTTTCTTGTTGAAAAATAAATGCTACTGTCAATCCATTTTGGTACATGTTCTTCTTTATAAAATAAGTCAACTACTTGGTCAAATGAGAGTTGCTTGTCTCTTAGCTGATTCCAAGTCGTTAAATAACTATTTTCTTTGTCGGTCAAATGGTCGCTAATTGTCCGTTCGCTAGGTTCAATAATGAACTTATAATTTTCCGAAAGTTTATTATAACAGTTTTGAGATGTCCAGTCGAGTAGTTGGACAAACAAAAGTTTAAAATGGTTTATAAAAGTCTGTCTGTCCATTTTGAAAGTAGGGTAACATATACGTTTCTGACTAACGACAAATTTAGTTATTGATTTTAAATTAATTGTAAATTTCCGTTAGCTACAAAACGCAACTGTTTTGGAATGGTAGGGGGATTGCAGCTAACTCCGCTCTTTTTACACAGTTCGTGTTGTAGGCAGCCTTGTTTGTCAATACGCAAGTTTTTTGTTTTTCAACTCTACATTAAAATTCACTTTCGCTCCTAATGCGTCAAACACTTTCAAAATGGTTTCAAACCTCGCATTTTTAACGCTATTTTCAATCTTTGAAATTTGAGCTTTTTGTACACCAACAAGGTCGCCCAATTGTGCTTGTGTTAAGTTGCGTTCTTGCCTTGCTTGTTTAATTGCTTGTCCTAACATGTCAATTCTTAACTCGTTTTCAAATGCTTCTCTTTTTTCTGTTCCAAGTTTACCAATATGCTTGTCAATCATTGTGTCAAGCGAAACGGTTTTAAATTTATTTGTTCCCATTGCTTATTTCTTTTTTGTCTTGTTCTCTAAATATTGTTTTCTAATTTCTTCCGCTTTTTTGATTTCTTTCGGTGGCGTTTTCTGTGTCTTTTTCAAAATTCCGTGAGTTGCCACGACTAAAGTTTCAATACCATCGGTTTTGTCCCAAAATGAAAAAAGTCGGTACTCTTTATTGTTATACAAAGTCCTAAATTCCCAAATGAAGTCGTTGAGCTTTTTAAACAGTTCATTGTCGCTCACAAATTGAGCCTTCCTGATATTATAGTAAATTTTTTCTCTTGTTTTGTCGTCAAGATTATCTAAAAACTCAATTGCTTCAGGCAACAATTCAATGTCAAAGTTTGGCTTCATTCAAAATTTTGCCAAAGATGCAAATTTCCTGATTGGGAAACAAATATTTCTTCGCTTTTTAGATGTTGAGGGTAGGGAAAGTGCTGGGAAAAGGTTCTGACTAACGACAAATTTAGTGATTGATTTTTAATTAATTGTAAATTTCAGTTAGCTACAAAACGCAACTGTTTTGGAATGGTAGGGGGATTGCAGCTAACTCCGCTCTTTTTACACAGTTCGTCCTATGTTGTATGCAGTCATTTTATTTTTTTTAAGTATTTCTCATATTCTCCAGTTTCCCCAGCTTCTTTTACGCTTCCATATTTAAGATTTGGTAAATGATTATACAGGAGTTTTAAATCGTCAGTTGTCCACCAATAACCTACTTCTAAATTTTGCAATTTTTTAAATTTTAAAATTGGGGTTATATCTTTTTTTACAACCTCAGTGCCATCCAATGATAAGTATTCAAGATTGATAAGTTTATCTAAACCGTCAATAGAGTCTATGTATTGCTTTTTCCACATATCCCCTTCAATATGCAGTCCTTTTAGTGATGTTATTTTTGTAATAGGGGTTATGTCTCTTATTAATTTAAAACCTTCAATCTGTAATGTGATGAGATTATTTAAATTTGATAATCCATTGATGTCCTTAAGTCTACTTGAACTTTCAAAATTTAGGTGTTTTAAATTTTGTAGACTTGAAATATTTGTCAAATTATTAATTGATATTAATCCGCGAATGTTTAATGCTTCTAACCAAGGCATTTCACAAATTGTATCAAAAAATTCTTGATTTATTGATCCTTTAACCCACAAGAATTTAATGTTTTTTAGTGTGGGTAGTAGTTTGATCCATTCTTTCCTTAATTTTTTATGCTCTTTTTCTGGTAAAAATGTCCATGCACCAACGTTTATCCAGAGTCTATCCATTATATTGACATCTTCAGGAATATGACTATAAGATTTCATTGGAACATTTTGTTCTGTGTTCACATCTCCATAAGTCCATACCCCAATTCTTATGTCTTTGTCTGTTAGTACAGTTCTATTCATGTCAATTTCAGGCATATTGAAAGTTTGATAATTTTGGTGAGATGATTCCGACTAACGTTTTATTTTATCATTCATAATCAATTAGTTACGATTCCTGAATCATCCTTAGTCAGCTCAAATTTAGTGATTTGTTTTTTGATATGTACAATTAATTTTAGTTTTCTTTTCTCGTATAGAAAAACAAGTATTCTGTTGGAGGATTGTATTTTTCGCCTTTTACGAGTATGTTCTAGATAATAACTACGAGCCTTACTCATTCTTTGAGGTTTCAGATGGCATTGGCTGTATTTCTGAAAGCTTTTGTTTCAGATGGCAGCAAGAGAAGTGCCAACGTGAGTATAATAAAAAATCCCTGCTCACAGTTGAACAAGGATTTTTAGGATTACCATCTCAGGTGGTTGTTTTTATGTACTATTGTTTATTCTGCCAGAAAAGCGTAATCAATTAATATTAATCTTTCCATTTGTGGTGTTTGCCATTGGCACAGCCGGATAAACTTGGAGAGCTCGTACCTTTTGCTTTTTGTTCTTTTTTACCGCAAACACTGCAAGTCCAAGTAGTCATTACTGTTGGTTTATCCTCTTTTTTGGCAGATGAGCTGCTACTTCCTGTGCTATATGTATCTCGTCTTACTACTGGCTTTGCGTCTTTCATAAGTTCTCCTTTTGCGTTGAAAACCTCTGTTACACCTGCCAGAGTACAGTTGAACTGTCCGACATTGCCAGGAGAATAGCCCGATGGGTGTATTTGGTCGTATTTTGACGGGATAATTTCTTTACCTGCATAGTCAATAAGTCCTATCTTGCCATCTTCTTTTACTGAGAACAAATCCCCTACAGGATGAGTTTGCATAGCGGAGTACTTAATGCCCGTAATGTCTTTTCCAGTTTTATCGATTAGTCCGTATTTATCGCCTTTTTTTACCTTGAATGCTTCGCCGTATTCCCTAATTTCATCGTATTCAATAGGGATAACTACATTTCCTGCTCGGTCTATCATTCCCTCTTTTTCGCCCAACTTTACTGAAGCTAACTGCTTGCTTTCCTTAAAGTCAGGATCCACATAGTCGTATATCGCTTCAACTACTACGGTTTTTCCATTTTTATAGCCGAACTTTTTCTTTTTCTCAAATTGTGTAAGGGTTTGGGAAAAGCCCGATGTGGCAATAAGTGCAAGCCCTAATGCGATGATTATTTTTTTCATTTTTTTAATATTTAATGATTTAGACCACGAAATAACACACTATGCGGGAATTATATTTTGTTTGTTTCCGAATGAAGCACTTGGGTTTCCGAATGACGATTTTTTATAATTGCATCAGCCACTCATACGTTCTAACAACGCTTTGCGGTAGTTGCGGGATACTTCTACAGTTTTTCCACTTTTTAAAGATATAACACCGCCTTCGCCCTTTCTTTGGAATGCCGCTATGCAGGATAGATTGACAAAGTAGGAGCGGTGTGGTTTGATAAAGGTATCAAGGTGTTGTAATACCTCTTCAAAATATCCCATATTTTTCGAAACCAGCTTATGAGTACCGTCAGTCAAATGTATATAGGAATAAGCTCTGTCAGCTTCGATAAATTCAATATCGCTAAGTGCAATGTACTCGTAGCCGTAGTTTAAAGGAATGGTCAATATTCCGCTTTTCTGTTGCTGCAAGTTATTGACCAAGGCGGTGTATTTTCCCGCATTTTGTTTTTGCGCTTTGGTGGCAATAGCTTTGGCTACAGCTTCTTGCAATTCTTTTTCCTGTATGGGTTTTAGTAGATAATCAATAGCTGATAATTTAAAAGCTTGTATAGCATATTCGTTGTAGGCTGTGGTAAAAATAACTTCGCAATTTGTTTCTTTATTTTCAAATTCGTCAAACAACTGCAAGCCCGATTTACCGGGCATTTTTATATCCAAAAATACAATATCAGGCTGTATGTTCCGAATAAGTTCAACTGCTTGAGTTACATTTTCGGCTGCTCCGACAATGTGTATTTCAGGTGCTAATTCATTCAGCATCATTTTCAATAATTCACGTGCCGGCGCTGCATCATCCACTAAAATGGCGGTATGATGTTTAGGCGTTGCATTTATGTTTTGAAATTTATTCATCAATATTTATGGTGATTGTTACACTTGTTCCATTAGGCAAGTTTTGTTCGTTATACAAATCGTTTATTACCACACTTACCGTTTGGTGATTTCGATTGAGTAGTTCAATTCGTTTTTCTATGGCAGTAGTGGCAAAAGATTCGTGGCTGAGGTTTTCCGCTTCTTTAATTTTTTGTGCAGCTTGCCGTCCTATTCCATTGTCAGTTACCGTTATGGCAATATGGTTTTCATCGGTTTTGTTTATGGAAAGCATAAGTTCTTTTTTGCCTGCTTTACTGTGCAAGCCGTGCTTAAACGCATTTTCAACATAGGGTTGAATAATAAGAGAGGGTATTTTTATCTGCTGTATATCTATGGTTTCATCTATGTTTTTTTGCCAACTAAAATCATCATTCAACATCATTGCTTCCATACTGATGTATTGTTCCAACATCTTTAATTCATCGGCAACAGAAATTAGCGGTTTGCTGCTCATGCTTAAAAAGTTTCGTATTAAATCCGAAAATCTGTTTAAGTAATCTGATGCTTTTGGCTTGTCGTTTTTATAGACATAGGCCTTAATGGTGTTCATCACATTGAAAACAAAATGCGGATTCATCTGAGATTTGAGTGCGGTTTCTCGACTCACACGCAGGTCGTTTTCAAGCTGGATGCGTTCAATTTCGTTATGCTGCTTTTGCTTGAGCATTTTAATACGGCGTTTAAAAACCAAAAAAGCCAAGCCTGAAAACAGGATTGCCGCCAATGCCATAAACCACCATGTTTGCCAAAAAGGCGCACTAACATAGCCTTTTAGTAGAATAATATTTTCTGAATCACGTCCCAAATGGTCAATAACTTTGATTTCAATGGTAACGTTTCCTACAGGGAGTTGTGGGATTTCAATTTGTTCAATGCTTGCAGGCAATTTTATCCAGTCGGTTTTGTCGATACGGTATGCATATTGAAATGTTCCATTGGCATTGTAGATACTTGCTTCGGGGTTTAAAATCAGGGCTTCATCATAGTTTAACTGGAAGTTTAAATTTGTTTCTCTTACAAGCTCAGGATAAAGTACTTGAAAATTTTTGCTCAAATAGATTGTTGCAAGTGGTTTTTCACTGGCTATTTCTCCAAGCGGAATTTTTTGAAGACCCTTACCAGTCGCTATCCACAAGGCATCATTCAAAACGGTCAAATCCTGAATGTTGTCAGAAACCAATCCCGATAATATGTTGAGATGATTCCATTGTTTTGTTGTTAAATCATAAATCCATACACCCTTAATGGTGGCAACGTATATTTTTTGCTGATGGAATTTTAGTTTTTGAACTTGTACATTATCTGGAAGATTAGCAATCTGTTCTAATTCTGATTGGGCATTGAGCTTAACCAAATACCCGTCAAAGGAAATAGCAAAAACCTGTCGGGCGGTTTTGTCAAAATCAAGCGAAAGGATTTGTTTATGCTGTAAAAAGGTTTGGGATAGTAGCCATATTCGTTGTTTTGGAACACATATTGTTGCAAGCCATTGTTTGTTGCTATCCACACACAATTAGATTGCTCATCGTATGTCAATGCTCTTGCCCAATCGCTGTTGATTCTTTTCTCGTTAATATGAATACCATGTGATGTAAGGGCAAACACGGTATTGCCAATCTTTTGGTAGGATTTTAGCGCAGGTAAAGAGGGTTTACCATTAACAAGCGTATTGTTGCTCAGCTGATGTAAACGGTTGTTGATATTGAAATAAAGTGTATTGTCTTTAAAATCATAATCGAGGCTTTGTATATCTGCATCGCTACCGGTATAAAAAGTGTTCAGCTCTTGCGTAATAGTGTTTATCTTACCTACCATTCCGTTTACCGAAGCAAAATAGACATTGATATTGTCATTTGTGATTTTTATGAGGCGGTTGTTTTCAAATGTATTCCAAACCTTGTATGATAAATTGGGAACACGCAAAATGCCTGCCTGCAAAGTGCTGAACCAATAATTATGTTCACGGTCAATCATACAATCCGAAAAAGAAAGTTCGGGATAAAACAAATCTGTCGTGTTGCTTTTCTGATTAAAGCGTATAATTCCTTTGTAGGTACAAATCCACAAATTGCCGTCGGGTAAGGATTTTACGTTAGTTATCTTCCTGTTTGCAAGCACTTCATTGAGCCTTGTGCCGGTTAGCTGTTTCAGTTTGCTGTCCTTGTATTGGTATATTTTTCCACTTTCCTTTGAGGAAATCCAGAGTGCATCGTTGTAGTTTTCTATTTCAAAATTTCCAGAAGAAGTTGCCTGAAACAAATCTGTTGCATATATGAGCTCAACTTTATCGTTCTTGATTGCTGCTATGCCTTTGAAATAAATAAACGGGATGTCTTTTTTTAGGCTACCTTTTACCGACTTGGCGGTCAAGGTATCGCTTTGGATAATGCCGTCTTGCAAATAGTTGAAATAACTTTTCCATTGCTTTTGGTTTTCGTTGTAAACGGAAATGCCGCCGACATGCGTAACAAATATATTACCATTTAAATCGGAAGCTATATTGTTGATTATCGCATTGGGAAATATATATTTAAGTTCTTTCAAGACTTGTCCTGCATTTGTCAGAGAATCATTGTCCAATTGAAAAATCTGTGACTGGAAATTATAGCAATACATTTTTCCAGAAGAGGAAATCGTTAATCCTGTAATGGATTTTGATTTTTGTGTTTCGCATTGATAGGCGGTATAACGAATGCCGTCAAATTTGAAAAGCCCGCCATCACAACCTATCCAAATGAATCCTTTCTTGTCTTGTACTATGCTATAAACTTCGTAGCCTGGAAGCCCGTTTTCGGTATTGTAATTGAAATATTGAGGGTATTGTGCAAAAGCTTCAATAGCGTTTAGCAGCAATAATAGAAGTATATATATCGGTTTTTTCAATTGTAAAATTAAATCAGATTTCAAAGTTACATTAAATCGCAAATTGTATTGTGGAGGGTGGGAGAGTATTGCTAAGGTGGCAAAAATGAAAGGTACTAAGTTCATTTTTAGCCAAATTACATTACTCCCAAAATGAGGCTATATTTAAACCCCAAAAGTTCATTAGACTAGTCAATGATAATAAAGAGATGTTTAATATTTTAGATGTTGCTCCAAAGTTGGGATATCCACTTTCTTCGTTTTTCTACTCTAAGGACAATTTTAAACATCTCTCACAACCATTTTTCTCGATGTATCCACTCATATTTAAGGTTTTTTATCTTATGGTAGGGGCATAACCTCGATGAGAATCTGGATGAGGAAGTGGGCTATATTCCCAAAAATCTGTTAACTTCATTTGCTCTGGCATATTCTATAACAATATTATACCTTCGTGAGCAGTAAATCCTTATCGATAAACTCTATTTTGGCAACTAACATAAGTGTAAGTATTTCTTATCATAAATTACAAAAACACTAACAAGTATTATACAAAATAAAAATTTGATAATCAATACATTACGACAATAAATCTCTAATAATCAAAATTATAAATAGACTTTTATTGAACTTTTAAGGATTATTATATAAGAGAAATACTCCTTTAAAAAGGAAAGTCCATATAAATATAAATACATTATATTGTATAAATATGTTTTGCGACAAATTTTTCATATTGTTTTTTTCTCCCAAATTTTGTACCTTTGCGCCTATTTTTAAATCGTATTATCCAAAATATTAGTTCAGAAGAGTTAAATGTCGAAAAAATATCCCGAATACAAACAGTTGAATATGCCCGAAATAGAGAAGGTATATTTAGATGTATGGAATAAAAATAATTATTTTGAGCAAAGCGTAAAAATCAGAGAAGGTAAAACTCCATTTGTATTTTACGAAGGGCCGCCAAGTGCCAATGGTATGCCCGGTATTCACCACGTAATATCGCGTACGCTCAAAGATATGGTGTGCCGTTACAAAACAATGAAAGGCTTTCAGGTAAATAGAAAAGCTGGTTGGGATACACATGGATTACCAGTAGAATTAGGAGTAGAAAAAGAATTAGGTATTACAAAAGAAGATATTGGCACCAAAATTTCGGTAGAAGAATATAACCAAAAATGCCGCGAAGCCGTAATGCGCTTCAAAGACAAATGGGACGAACTTACTATTAAAATGGGATATTGGGTGGATTTGAATGACCCATATATTACATTTGAAAATAATTATATAGAATCGCTTTGGTGGGCTTTAAAAGAACTTTACAAAAAAGGATTACTCTATAAAAGCGTAAGCATACAACCCTATTCCCCTGCTGCCGGTACAGGTCTTAGTTCGCACGAACTAAACCAGCCAGGGACATATAAAGATGTAAAAGATACTACTGCTACCGTTATGTTTCAACTGAAACATAACGAAAAAAGCAAAGCAATTTTTGACTTGACCAATGGAGAGGATATTTCCTTAATGGCGTGGACGACCACACCTTGGACTTTACCATCTAACCTTGGTCTAACCGTAGGACCTAAAATTGATTATGTATTAGTAAAATCTTTCAATCCTTATACTAATCAGCCAATAAATGTTATTTTGGCAAAAGCTTTATTAAGCAAATATTTTAAGCTAGAAGCAGAAAATGGAGATTTTGCGTCATTTACAGGCGAAAAAGGACAAAATATTCCTTGGAAAATAATCGGAGAATGGAAAGGTAAAGAATTAGAAGGATTAAGATATAATCAGTTATTGTCATTTGAAAGCAACAAATCGGAATTATCCGGTGGCGATCCTTTCCGTATTATTACCGGCGATTTCGTAACCACAGAAGACGGTACTGGTATAGTACATACTGCCCCAGCTTTTGGTGCAGATGACTATAAGGTAGGACAAGCTAATAATTTAGGAATCATTAATTTAGTAGATAGAGAAGGAAAGTTTGTAGAAGGTACAGGAGAATATTCGGGAAGATATGTTAAAGACTACAAAGACGAACCCAATTACGAAGATGTAAACGTTGATATTGCCGTTCAATTAAAATTAGAAGGCAAAGCATTTAAGGTAGAAAAATACGAACACAACTATCCACATTGTTGGCGTACAGACAAACCAATTATCTATTATCCCTTAGATGCGTGGTTTATACGCACTACGGCTTTAAAAGACAAAATGGTTGAGTTAAACTGCACAATTAATTGGAAACCAAAGAGTACAGGAGAAGGAAGATTTGGCAATTGGCTCGAAAATATGGTTGATTGGAATTTGAGCAGAAGCAGATTTTGGGGTACGCCATTGCCTATTTGGGCAAACGAAAAAGGAGAACAAAAATGTATTGGTTCCGTTGCAGAATTAAAAGCAGAAATAGAACAATCTATTGCTTTAGGCAAGATGCCACAAGACACTGATATAGATAAAGTTATATCGGATTTGCACAGACCTTATGTAGATAATATTATATTGGTATCCGATAGTGGAGAAGCGCTATATCGCGAGTCCGATTTAATAGATGTTTGGTTCGACAGTGGTGCAATGCCCTATGCTCAATGGCATTTTCCGTTTGAAAACAAAGAAATATTTGCCCAAAACTATCCTGCGGATTTTATAGCAGAAGGAGTAGATCAGACCAGAGGATGGTTTTATACATTGCATGCATTAGGCTCCTTGCTACAAGATTCTGTAAAAGAAGAATTAAATAATTCGGGAATTAAATTTAACGAAAGTAGTTATACAGGTGTAGCCTATAAATCATTAATAGCCAATGGTTTAGTATTAGATAAAAATGGCAATAAAATGAGCAAAAGGCTCGGTAATGCTGTTGATCCTTTTGAAACAATTGAGAAATATAGCGCAGATGCAACCCGTTGGTATCTCATCACTAATGCCTCACCTTGGGATAGCTTAAAGTTTGATATTGAAGGTATTAAAGAAGTACAACGTAAGTTTTTTGGTACATTATTTAATACATATCAGTTTTTTGCACTTTATGCCAATGTGGATAATTTTAAATTTACAGAAAAATATATACCATTAGCAAATCGTCCTGAAATAGACAGGTGGATTATTTCTTCTCTGAATACATTAATTAGTAAGGTAAATGGTTATTTAGACGACTACGAACCTACATTAGCCGGACGTTTAATAGAAGAATTTTTAGACGAACACTTGAGCAATTGGTATGTAAGGCTCTGTCGTAGAAGGTTTTGGAAAGGCGAGTATGCTGAAGATAAGATAAGTGCATACCAAACTCTATACGAATGTTTGGAAAAAATTAGCTTATTAATTGCGCCAATTTCCCCATATTTTGCAGATTGGTTATATAGCAATCTAAATAAAGTTAGCGGAAAAATAGAAAGAGAATCGGTGCATTTGGCAGATTATCCAACAGTAGATACTTCGGTTATAGATACCGATTTAGAGGAAAGAATGAGTTTGGCACAAGATTTATCTTCTTTAATATTATCTTTGCGTAAAAAGCTGAATATCAAGGTAAGACAGCCTTTAAGTAAAGTGTTAGTTCCTACTTCTGATGCTCATTTACAAGCTCAAATTAAAAAGGTAGAAGATATTATTCTTTCTGAGGTTAATGTTAAGTCTTTAGAGTTTTTAAGTGACGCTGAGTCATTTATCAAGAAAAAATTAAAACCAAATTTTAAATTATTAGGAGCAAGATTAGGCGGTAAGATGAAATCCGCAGCCAATATTTTAAATAATTTAGGACAATCAGAAATTGCCACTATTGAGAAAAGCGGCAAAATTGACTTAGAAGTCGAAAACGAAACTATAGAGATTTTCTTAAATGAGGTAGAAATAATAGCAGAAGATGTTCCGGGTTGGTCAGTTGCAAATAAAGACTCACTTACCGTTGCTTTAGATATACAAATTACAGATGCGTTGTTAGATGAAGGGAATGCCAGAGAGTTAGTAAACCGTATTCAGAAGATAAGAAAAGAAACAGGGTTAGAACTAACAGATAGAATTATTGTAGATATTGAAGAAAGTAATTCCCTAAAAAGTGCAATCATAAATTATAATGATTATATTCGCTCCGAAATTTTAGCTGATACTATCAATATAAAAACCGATAATATAACTTCGGGTATTGATATAGAAGTAAATAATGAGGTGCTCAAAGTGTTAATTACTAAAAATTTATAGCTATGGCTACAAAAAAGAATAGTGCTAAAAGTGCTACTAAAAAGTCAACTGTAAAACCAGCAGCGAAAAAAGCTGCACCTGTTAAAAAAGTAGCAGCCAAAAAAGTTACGCCCGTGAAAAAGGCAGCAGCTAAAGCTACACCTACTAAAAAAGTAGTTCCAGTTAAAAAAGGAGCAGCTAAAAAGGTAACTACTAAGAAAATAGAGGTGAAAAAAGTGGCACCTGCTAAGAAAGCAGCACCTAAGAAAGTAGAGGTAAAAAAAGCTACTCCAACCAAAAAAGAAGCAGTTAAAAAAATAATAGCTCCTAAGAAAGTAGCAACTAAAAAAGCTACTCCTACTCCAACAAAAAAAGTAGAAACAGCTAAAAAAGCAGTAGTTAAAAACACGGAGAAACCTGCTACAGTAACTAAAGCAAAAGATACCCAAAAAGCAGATGTAAAAGAAGCAACTGCTGTAAAAGCTAATACACCACCACCCAGAAGGTCGAAAAAACATGATATACCCATAATACCCGTACTACCTGCCAGAAGCGAATTTGCTGATGCAGTACGCCAAAAACCTAAAAGCAATGTAAATAAACCAGGCGTTGTAATTGCTCAAAGAAGAATAAACAAAAAAGATAAAAAAGAAGATACACAAGATACTATGAAGGAATATAATCCAACAAAACGCTCCCTATTGGATAAAATAGAACAATCTACCGGTCCCGTTTTTAGATATAGCGACGATGAACTCAACGAGTTTAAAGATTTAATAATAAAAAGATTAGATAACGCTAAAAAAGAATTAAGTTTCTTACAAGGTTTAATTACCCGTAAAGACGAAGCAGGTACAGAAGATACCGATAACAGATTTAACCACATGGAAGATGGTAGCGGCGCTATGGAAAGAGAGCAATTATCTCAATTAGCAGGTCGTCAAATACAGTTTATCAATAACTTAGAAAAAGCATTGGTACGCATCGAAAACAAAACTTATGGTATCTGTAGAGAAACAGGTAAATTAATAGATAAAGCTAGATTAAAAGCTGTACCACACGCTACTTTAAGCATAGAAGCTAAAAATGCCAGAAGGTAAGCATTTATTTTAGTTACAATGTAAAAAAAACAGAACCCTTAACGGTTCTGTTTTTTTTCATTTTTGTTCGGTAAATTATACGAAAGTGAATATTTACAAAGACCAGCATAGTATTCAAAGATATACACACATTTAATTTTATAATAAATTTATATGTTTTTTCAAATATATTGGCAAACCTTCTTGTCTGCTAAAAGGAACAATATAAAAAAAAACAGCTGCAATCTTGTAAGATTATCTGCCATTTGGTTTAATTTGTAGTTACTACATTAATCAGTTAAACCAAATGAATAAAAGTACACATTTTTACCGGACAAGAATGTGTACTAATCTTTAGTCGCTTCAATGCATAAAATATTGTGCTTTGACCTACTTCAAACCTTTTGGCTCGTTTGTTATGGTAATGATCTGGATTGGTTTGTTCATCTTTATGCAATGCATCCATCTCTACTTTTATAGAGGGCTTTTTGCGCTTGATGATAGGCGTTATTCTATTTTAGCAATCTTATATCGGAACACGAAAAGAATCACTTGCTTTTTTGGAAAGTAAGTGATTCTTATTGTATTGTTGTTTTGCAAATAAATTTCTAAGGAGTTGTTTTTACCTCAATCGTCATATACCCATTAGGTAAGTAGCGGTATTCTTTTATATGAATGAGAGCCTCTGCTTTTCCTCCTAATCACGAAGTGGCACGAAAAGGAAAATAAATTTTTGCATAAGGACAATTGGGAACAATTGAAATACTTAATTTCCAATAAAGATAAAGTACCTGAACGCATTGCTATTCCAAACATTGAAGGCTATACGCTACTACCATTTAATCAGATTATTCGATGTGAGGCAGATCGGAACTATACACACATATATGACAACGAACTAAAAAAACATACTGTTTGTCGTACTTTAAAAGATGTGGAATGCTTGTTAGAGGAGCAAGGTTTTCTTAGAGTACATCATTCTCATATTATCAATCCAAAATTTGTTATACGAGTGCTTAAAGAAGGTGGCGGCACATTGGAAATGGCAGATGGTAGCAAGATTGTTATTACCAAAAATAAAGAAATCAATATTGAAACTCTTTTTAATAATATCAAGAAACTGTAGCTCTATTTTTGGGGTAATAATTCCTTTGGTGCATTACCGATTAAATTATCAATTATTTTAAAATATTATGAAGTAATATCTTTCCGTTTCAGCATTTTTTTAGAAGTTGCGCAACAGTTACTCTTGTTATCGGTTACTAATTTTTATTGTCCAAAGAGCACCGTTTTTAGTTGTTAGCTTTACTAAATGCCCTTTTGTTGTCAATTCATTTAACTGTTTTTCACTTTCTGCTCTTGGCGTTCCTGAAAGTTCCGAAAATTCTTTTGCTGTCAGAGAATGATACTTGGAAAAAAGTGTTTCCCAATCTTTATGGTATTCATTTTTAACTGCTTTATCATTAAGTTTCAATATAGAAGTTTCATAAAAAGCATAAGGTTTTGAGCCTATTACCATTTCTTTATTGCCTGAATTGTCTAAAAAGAAAATAGTCGGAAAACTTCTAACACCATAAGATTTTGTAAATTTTAAATCTTCCTCAAAAAGGGATTTTGCTTTTCCCTCAAAATCAGTTTTGAATTGCGCAGCATTTAACCCAACTTTTTTTGCAGCTTCTACTAAATGTTCCAACTTGGCAATATTCTTTTTTTGAAGAAAAACCATTTCTCTGATTTCTCTTAAAAATAAGATAGCTTTATCATTGTCCTGCATTTGTGCTGCTTTAAAAGCAATTGATGGTGGATAAGAAGAATGCAAAGGATCTTGCAACCAAATATCTCCATCGATGGGCATATCGTAATAAATACTTACTTCGTCCCAATGGTGTGCCACGTCTGAAGGTTTACTGATGCCGCCGCTATTGTAACTCCAATCGGGAAGCAATCCACCCATACGATATTCTATCTCTATACTATTTCCATATTCTAATTTTAGTTTTCTTAATTGTGGTTCTATTCCCCAACACGAAGAACAAATGGGGTCTGTGAAATAAACAACTTTAATAGGTTTTTCTATTTTTTGAATAGCGATTTCTGATTTTGATGTACTGTCAGATGTTCCACACATTCCCTCTACAGGATCACATATTAGTGGATTGTTTTTAGCTGTTTCGTTAGTCATAATGATTGTATTATTTATTTGTCCCTGACAATTAGCAAAAGCCATTGTCAAAAGAAGTAATGTGGATATTTTGTATTTCGTCATCGTTTAGCTTTATATTGTATCTTTATGGCACAAAGCTATATCTTTTTAAAAAATCTTGCAATAAGTCAGAATTATATGACTACTAAAAAATCAAAAGAAGTTGCTGAAACTTGCCCTGCACAAGGGCTTTTGAAGTTATTGTCGGGTAAGTGGAAACCTGAAATCTTTCGTTTGGCTTTCGAAGCACCTTTGCGTTTTAGTGGCTTATTACGCCAAATCCCAGACTCAAATAAGCAAACGTTGTCCCTTGCATTAAGAGAATTAGAAGAAGTAGGCTTGTTGGAAAAAGTGGTTATAAAACAAAAACCTTTACACATAGAATATAATCTTACCGAAAAAGGGAAGTCCTTAGTTCCTGTATTAAAACAATTGGAAGGCTTGTAGAAAGGTGTCGTTAGGCATGCCATTTTCTTTCTTATTGAAGAATTGCGCCCAGATGGCAATAGCATTTACAAGATTCCCTTAGCGCTTAGCTTTACAAAACCAATCACTTTTTGCTGATGGGTTCAATGCTTTCTTACTGCGGTTAAAGGAGAATTTGCAAATTGTTTTCTTAGTAAAATATTCACTAACGTTTTTGGGGTTTGTAATATACTTTTAATTTTAGTAATTATTTTTGTTACTTGTTTTGTAATGCTATTTTTATAAGTTGTTCTAACTGTTTTTGATCAATGTCTGTCAGTTTGTTTATGTAAAGACAGCCAACGCCAGTTTTGAACTTTCCTAATTTTTCAAGTATTTTTTGGTGCTTATTAATGTCAATAGTCAGGTGTAAAGAAAGGTTTGTTTTGCGTGGTGAAAATCCGATTAAAAACCAATCTACTTCTCTTCCTGTTTTCGGACTTTTATATCTTTTGATACCAAAACCAATCATAGATGCGCCCCACATTTTGGGTTCTTCTCCACTTATTTTTTTCATCAACTCAATGATTGCAAAGCTGTCATTACGTTGCTGTTCATTGTCCACTTTATTTACAAAGTCTTCTACATTTGCTGTTGTTTGTTGTGTTTTTATTATAGCTACTTTGCTCATGTTTTTAGCTTTTTAGTATTGTCTGTTTATTCTATTAACAACTATTAGGAATCGTTATATCTAATGTTTTAGGGATATCTGAAGGCGTAAAAATTCTGGCTGACACTTATTTAGACTCAGTAACTATTCTAAAATTCCTCACCGAGGCAATCCCAAACGAATAGTATGAGGTAAATTTAAGAATAAAATATGAACAAAACTACTTAGTACCCACGAATTACATAAAGAAAATAAATGCAAAATGAATTATTCATTTTTGGTGGAACCATAAATTAGAAAATGAATTGTGTAAACTTCTCACTATTAGTCAAATTGTTATGCTTGCAATTTTATGTTTTTCCAAATATTGATAGCCCAATCATAGTTACTTTTCTCGTCAAAGTAAATGGCTATTTGAATAATTTGATTATCAATTATTGAGTAGCCATAAATTACATAATAGCTCTTTGCTTCGTCGTTTTCTTCAATTAAAAACCCAACTCTTGAAATTTCATTATCAGATAAATCAAACTTGTCTAAAGTTTTTGATTTTGATTGGTCTCTCAATTCAATTTTTTGAATATATTCAGCATTCAATGCTTCTTTGTTTTTATCTGAATTCCAAACAATTAATCTAATGGATTTGTCCCCAGTTGTATAATATAAAGTGCCGTCTTCTTCTATAGAACGCTCAAATAAATTATTAATCTCAATAACCCATTTTTCAGTTAATCTATGAGTCGTCATATAGTCATCTTCCATTTCAAAATCTGTTACTTTATCCCATACTCCATTTTCATTTTTTTCGTAAACAGAGCCAATGCCATTTAAAAGCAAATTTTCGATTGAGGGGTCTATATTTAAAATCGTTGAAGGATTATATATTCCAATGTTATCTGGATTGTCAATATATTCTTCAGTTTCTAAGCCTGTAAAAATTCTCCAACCACTATCTTCTAGTAGAGTCCTTTTTTCTCGGTAAATAAATCTTGGTTTAATGTTTTTGTCAACTACCATTTTTGACACCATAAGTCCACCAATCGATGGAAAGTTGTCAAAATTATTTTCTTCCCAATTTTGTTTATTTATGGAAAAGTTTATCATTAGGTTCGTTTTTTTATAATTTGCCTCGCCTTAAATTAGTTACTTTTTTTTACAACAGCAGATACAACAATGCTTCTACAAGTGGTTACTGAGTTTATCTAAATTCACACAAGTCTGCTAAAGGATAGTTGTTTTTTATATAGCTCATCCAATACTTTTTAAATTTTACTATCTGTATTTTACCCAATATTTTTCTTTACACTCCTCTATCCCCGGTACAGTATCTAATGTGTGGCTGTTTTCGATGGCATCGCCCTGATTAGGATATGCTAACATTATTTTATCTAATGCACACTCGCAATATTTGGTAATACTATCCTGATGATATACACCTGTAAGCACCCCACCGCATTGTTGTTTGTACATTTGTTTGTATTCGTCGCTCCAGCCCGACACACAGGCAGATAGTACAATGATTGAAGATGCAATTATTAATCCTTTTTTCATTTTTTTAAATGTTTGAGATATTGTTTGAGGTCTAAATTTAAAGTTTTTTATAGAATAAATATTTTTTAGTACCATTTTTCAAAGAAGTTCCACGCATTATTATGAAATACGTTGGCAATAATTTCTTCGGCAGATAAATGGTTGTTTTCCCAACGCAATGGATGTTTTCCTTTTCCGATATATGCTGTAGCGTGTTCTAACAAACAGTCTTTGAGCGATACAAAATCTTCCATAGTCCAAAAGCTGTTAATTGGATCCACAATGCCATCGTAATCTGAGCCTATGGCTACATTATGCCAAGCATTTAAGCCACGTTTATCTAATAGTTCGGCAATATATTGTATCTGATTCCAAACCAATTTGCTTCTTTGCATTTTCATCGCTTTGGAGTTTTTTCTTTCTTTGGGTAATTTATCCAAAACAAGTTGATTTACAATTCTTCTTTCATCTAATTGTAAGCCCATTATACCATTTGTTCTTACTAATTCTATAATCTCATTATCGTAAAAATTGATTTCGTTTGCTGTAATCCAAACATTGTTTTTGTCGCTCTTGTATGGTGCAACAAAAAAGTCGTTACCGGGTTTTTTAAAAGTAGGGTGTTTGCTATCGTAATCGGGTATGCCATTACACACTCCGTGGCTAATAATTACAGGAACTTTGCCTTTGTATTTGTCTTTTTTTATTAATGCAAAATAATATTTTCTACTCTCTACACTCATGTGTTTAATGTCGATGTAAATTGGTCTGCCGATAGTATCATCGAGCATAATTTCCATAACTTTTTTGCCTAATTCCGAAAAACCTGTATTTAAGTTTTTAGATTGGTCGAGCATATTAATAAGTGCACCTTTTAAGCTCCTTGCATGTCCGCAAAGGTCGTTGTTAAAATGATGACACATAGCGGTAAACCATGGTGCATTTTTCATTTTTTTAAGCTTATGGGCATTAGCGATAACTTCATCTGCATTAGTAGATCTGTCTAATCCGCAATTTAAAATGTGTAAGCCTTCTATACTCGGAATCATTGCAATAGTAAATGGGTTATCTTGTGTGTTTTTCACAGGAACTTTTTGATTATTTTCAATAACTTTTTTTAGTTCTTTAAAATCTTTTACCCATTTATAGCACAGCCATCTTTTCTCTATTTTTATAGGTACGTTTTCACATTCTTCAAAAAACCTTAATTCGGTTTGCAAATCAGCCCAATAATCTTTCATGTTTTTTATGGCATCTACTCTGTATTTTCCAAATCCTGTAACTAATTGGGTTAATAGTTTTTTTATTTCACCTCTTGCAACAAATCCTTTTTCTACCGAGCCGACAGATACAGACATCACTTGTACATTCCCATTGTAAGCAGCTTGTAAGTTAGCTTGAGAGAATAGTGTAAGATTACCAAAAATGTTTATCGAAGATTTAAAGTCGGACACATTATCCTTAAACCACAAACTCGATTTAGTTAATGTTTTAGATTGACTTGCATATCCGCTTTTATTGTGTGCCCATCCATAAGGTTTAAACTGAGGATGACAATGTAGGTCGATGAAAAAAGGAAGATTACTCATTCGTAAACTATTGTTGGTTTGGAATAAAAGATAAATGTATGAAAATATTTTAAAATTAAACCTTGATTTAAGAAAATCGTAATAATCTTTAGTTTTTCATTTTATTAAATTTTCTTAGTAACGAAAAGCGTACCTTTGTACTATTAAATTTAATAAAATGCTGAATAAAATTAGCGAAGCTATAGAAGATATAAAACAAGGCAAACTTGTAATAGTAGTAGATGATGAAGATAGAGAAAACGAAGGCGATTTTGTAACCGCAGCTCAGAATGTAACTCCCGAAGTTATTAATTTTATGTCAAAATACGGACGTGGATTAATCTGCGCTCCGCTAACCGAAACCAGAGCAGCTGCATTAAAGCTCAATTTAATGGTGGAGAATAATACAGTGCTACACCAAACACCTTTTACCGTTTCGGTAGATTTAATAGGCAATGGCTGTACTACAGGTATTTCGGCACACGATAGAGCCAAAACAGTGCAAGCACTTATTAATCCGACTACCCGCCCCGAAGACTTGGGCAGACCCGGACATATTTTCCCTTTAAGAGCTAAAGATGGTGGTGTATTGCGCCGTGCAGGGCATACGGAAGCTACCGTAGATTTAGCCAGATTAGCAGGAATGGAGCAGGCAGGAGTTTTAGTAGAAATAATGAACGACGACGGCACTATGGCAAGACTACCGGAGCTCCTTGAAATTGCTAAAAAATACGACCTTAAAATCGTTAGTATCAAAGATTTGATTGCTTACCGTTTACAAACCGAGTCTTTAATAGAAGAAATAGTACGCGTAGAAATGCCTACCAAACACGGTATGTTTGAGTTAGTAGCTTTTGAACAAAAAAATACAGGCGAACAACACATAGCTTTAATTAAAGGAAAATGGAATGCCGACGAGCCGGTACTTACAAGAGTGCATAGTAGCTGCTTTACAGGCGATATTTTACATTCTTTAAGATGCGATTGTGGCGAACAATTAACCGCTGCAATGCAAATGGTAGAAAGTGAAGGTAAAGGCTGTGTACTATATATGAATCAAGAGGGTAGGGGTATAGGGCTGCTTAATAAACTTAAAGCATACAAACTACAAGAAAATGGTGTGGATACTGTAGATGCCAACCTTGCTTTGGGTTTTAAAACAGACCAAAGAGATTATGGTGTAGGTGCACAAATCCTTAGACATTTAGGGATTACCAAACTTCGTCTAATGAGTAATAATCCGCGTAAGCGTTCGGGCTTAGACGGTTATGGTATAGAAATTACAGAAACGGTAGCCATTGAAATTGCTCCTAATCCCCACAACGAATTTTACCTTAAAACCAAAAGAGATAAATTAGGACACAATATTTTAAAATAGTCCTTTGCTAAATGAATGTATGCTGAATAACCCGAAAAAAATTTGCATTATAGGCTTAGGCTATGTTGGTTATCCGCTTGCTTTAGCTTTTTCGGAGCATTTTGCAGTAGTGGGTTTAGATGTAGATGATGAAAAAGTAAAAAGACTAAATGCAGATGTTGTCGCCAATAATGGCAATTTAATTTTTACATCTAATGCCGAAGCTATAAGCAATGCCGATGTTTATATTATTACAGTTCCAACTCCTGTAAATGCAGATAAACAGATAGATTTAAGGTATTTGGAAAATGCTTGTAATGTCGTTGGTACTTATTTATCCAAAGGCAATTTAGTTATCGTAGAATCTACAGTTTATCCGGGTATTACAGAAGAATATTGCGTTCCTATTTTAGCAAAAAAATCTAATTTAAATTATAACACTGATTTTTTTGTGGGTTATTCTCCCGAAAGAATTAACCCTGGCGATAGCCTAAATACATTGACCAATATTGTAAAAATTACTTCCGGCTCTACTCCGGAAATAGCAAATTTTGTAGATAAATTATACCAAAAAATAATTACTGCCGGTACATACCTTGCACCTTCTATAAAAATAGCAGAAGCAGCAAAGATTGTAGAAAATGCACAGCGCGATATTAATATTGCGTTTATGAATGAGCTTTCGGTTATCTTTAATAAAGGAGGAATAGATAATAATGCAGTGTTACAAGCGGCGGCAACTAAATGGAATTTTCTACCTTTTAAGCCGGGCTTGGTTGGAGGATATTGTGTAGGAGCAGCACCACATTTCTTAGCGCAGTATGCACAAAATAATAGTTATACTCCAGAGCTTATTACCACAGGACGAAAGATTAATGATAATATGAGCCATTTTGTAGCATCGGAAGTGGCACAACTGATGATTGCAAAAGATATTAAAATTAACACCGCCGAAATATTGATTTTAGGATTTACGTTTAAAGAAAACTGTACAGAAATACGTAATTCTAAAGTAGCTGAAATAGTAACAATATTACAAAAACAAAATGCCAAAATCTCTGTTTACGACCCCAATGTAGATACCAAAGAGGTGCAGCAAATGTATAACATTTCAATGCTTGAAAAATTACCCCAAGTGAAAAAATACGATGTAGTAATATTAGCTGTAGCACACGATGCATTTAAGCATTTAGATTTTACAACACTACTAAAAGATAATGCTGTATTATACGATGTAAAGCGTATGATTAAAGGTATAGCAGTTGACGGTGGGCTGTAGTTTATTTTTTCTTTTTGCCTTAAAAATACGACATATATTGTACATGGAAGCACTGAATGCGAAAAGACGAACCTCGCTTGTAGAGAATTATTTGACTGGGAAAAATAAGCGAATGGCGAAAAGGAAAATTTGGCATTAGAAACTAAGTATAGATAATTGATTATTTTGTTTTTGCAAGTCCAATTCTATGTCTTAATTCTTCGTCAATTTGCATTGGTAGTGTCGTCTTTTAAAATGAGCCATAACGGTTCGCGGCTTGGCGAAGTGGCGGATAAATTGGACGAAAGGTTCAATTTAGCAGTAACGTAGCCAATGCTGTGAGCCGTGGCTAAATTAAAGAAAAAAAGCCAATGCTCACAGCATTTGGCGGTATTATGTGTAGAAAGTTTCAATTATCCGTGAACCCCGCCATTTTGCCAAACTGCTTGTTGTATGAAGTGCTTTTTAATCTATAAATAATTCCATTTGTTTCGATGATTTTACATTTTGATTAAAGATGTGTTTTAATAACTCAATTGTCCAACTTTCAAAATTGCTTTCATGTTTTTCGATGTCGTTAATCAGAACAATACTTCCGCTTTTAGAGTTTTTAGAAGCTCTAGCAAATTCGTCAAGATTGACTTTAAATTTCTTATTATCTAAATCCATTTTTACAACAAAACAAACAGCCAAGTGTTTTTTGCTCTTTGGAGTATCTGGAGTGTATATCAAAAATGGTTCACTATTTTGAATATAAACTGATTGATTGACTTCTTCTTGTATTTCTCTGTGCAAAGTTTCTTTGAAAATATCTAGTAATAACATTTCTCTTTCCTTTTTATCTTCAATTCTGATGTGTCCACCCAAATAGCATAAATGTCTATTTGCTTCAGGAGAGCTTTTTTCAGTTCTTTTAGAATTCTTTTTTACAATTAATATCTTTGTCTCATCTTCGTTTGTGATAACACAAATTGGAACGGGTTGTATGTAATTACTAGATTCTACTTTATCCCTTAGGTCAAATTTCAAAGTTAAATTGGATATTTTGCTATATTCATTTATTCCAAATGAAAGTATAGAAGTGTCTAAATTGTCAAAATATCCAATTTGTTCCATTAACAAATCTTCTATTAAGCCTAATACTTTTTTTGTTAAATCCAACCCTACTTTAGCAGGTTTGTCAATGTATACGTCTTCAGAGGTATTAATGATTTCAATTCTTCTGAAATGATTTTCATACTTTTTATAGCAGTTATCAATTGCAATATTAAAACTGGTTAATACATCTTCATTCATTATTGAACCAGCTCTTTCTGTCAACAAATTCGCATATTCTCTATGCATTGCTGTTGTAGGATTAGCTTTGAAAATAATCGTTAAATCAAATAATGAAGACCACATAGACGTTTCTAGAAATAATTTCCGAAAACCTTCATATGTTTTATCATCAAGATAAGGCGTGTTTTTGTTATTATTTGTGTTCAACCATTCAAACCAACACATAGAATCAAAAATTGACCTATCTACAATTATAATGTCAACTTTATCTTTTGTTAGTGATAATAGTTTCAGAGTTTCTGCAAGTGATGAAAATAAAGTCCAAGAGTTAAAATATGGATGTGTTTTGTTTTCAACAGGACAAATTCCAGCCATTTCCTGTATTATCTCAGTTTTAAATTTATTCCTTTTTAGAAATGTATTTAATGAAGATATACTAGTAGTTTTTCCAGACTTAGGTGTACCACAAAATTCAATCAAGATTGGTCTTCTTTGTCCTAATTTATTTTTAAGGTTTAGAATATCACCCGCCTGTTTTTCTAATTTAGCTATTTGCTGTTTTTTTTGTATTGGATCCATAGCGTCTAAATATTAGTTTTCTCAAAAAATGCTTCAATAGTCTTTTTGCTTGTCTTTTCGAAAAAATCGACCAGATCTCCTGAAGCATAACCACAATAAAATCCTAAAAGCATGTTGGCGAAAATAAAACCACTTGAAATTTCAGGATTATTTACCATAATATTTAAGCTTTCTTTTAGTGCAAAAGATAAAATTATAGAAAATATGACAGCAAAAATTGGTCGTAAAACAAAATATGTGAATATTCCAATTTGTCGAATATTATCTTGAGTATTTATTGGTAACGCAATATCTAAATTGATACAAGCTTTATATAGTTTCCTAAAATAGAACAAAGAGCTTCCTAATAAAGCCATGCAAATACTAAAGTATATTCCTTGTTCAAATATTGTTAGTCCCAAAAAATTATCTTTAGATAAATTCAATATCAATGTGAGAATCGAAACCAATCCAATTAAAAGAAAAAGGCTAAAAATAAAAATCAACCAATTTATTGATTTTGTGGATAATTTAAACCATTCATTTTTGCTCATATCTGGTTTGTTTGGGTTAGCATTTCATACAACGTTTTGGCGCTTGGCGCAGTGGCGGATTTCGGAGCACTTCACTGTCAATGAACCACAAAAGTTGATGCGAGGTAGAATGTTCAATTAACCACGTCACCCGCCATTGAGCCAAACGCCTGTTAGCGGTTCGGCTTTTATTTACTTCATATACTAAATCATTTCATTCAAGTTTCTTTTTCATTATGTAATGTGAAAATTGCTAAATCTAAAAAGTCATTATTGAAGTAGACATATTGTCTAAAATGAGCTTCTTTCGTAAAACCAAGTTTCTTCAACAAATATATTGCTGACCTATTTTCCGGAGAAACTCTTGCTTCAATTGAGTTTAATTTGAGTTTTTTAAAACCAAAGTCGATAATTGCTTCAACAGCCTCCTTTGCATAATTTCTTCCCCAATAAGAAACAGACATTTCTCCACCTATTTCGGCTCTGAAATTTTCAAAATCAATTTTGTTAAATCCACAAGTGCCAATGAGATGATTTCCTTCTTTTGTAAAGCCTGCCCATCCTATTCCTTGTTTACTCTGAAAGAGATTGTTTGTCTTTTTGATTAAACTAATTGCATCTTCAATTTTTTGAAGTTTATGACGTGGAATGAACTCGCTTATTCTGTCATTTGTTCTCATTTCAAAAATTGTTTCCGCGTCAGTTAAATTCAATGAACGCAGTGTAAGTCGATTTGTCTCGATGTTTGGAAACTCTTTAAATATATTGTTATTCAAGGTAAACATTTGAAATAGTCTTTGTACCAATCTGTTTCGTGGTGATCAATTTTTTGTATGTCCACTTGATATTTGTTATCTACTTTTGAATATAATAATTCCAAACTGGCAAAGTCCCTTTGACTTATAACAATAAAACCATTTTTGTGCAGTTGAGCAGCGCAAACTCCCATCCCCATTTGGTATTTTTTGTTTTCACTGAATCTATTTCCGTCATAAATAACTTGACTGCCACAAGCTGCACTCGTGTCCATCATTATAGCAATCTCAACTTTTTCCTTAATTGCAATTTCAAGCATTTTTTCAGATGCTCTAATCATACCTTCGGTCCAATCTATTCCCGATTCTGTTAAGACTTTAGCGTTTCCATTAAGAACATCCAAGCCATTTCCACCGTGAATGTCACACATTTCTCTCGGAGTCCCAAAGGAAAATTCTTCAGGGCAAAATCTTACAATTTTCACAGTGTCATACTGCATTAGTTTTAAAGCACTTGGATATTCTCCGTAAGAGCTACCGTCATAACCGCATTTTAATCCTGTCAAGCAAGAACTCATAAGTATTCTTAAAGGATTGTCTTTAGTTGGTTTTCTAATTTGTTTAATTAAGCTTTTGTCTGTCATTGTCTTGTTTTTTAAGCTGACCGCTAACTCCCAAATATACGCACATTTTTAAAATTTCCCGAAAAATATTCGCTTCATTTTCAGTGAATTAGCTTTTTGCTTTCGTAGATATACAAAATACGCAAGTGTAAAAGATATACAAAATGCGAAGTTGTAAATTAAGCCCTAAATTATAGTAATTAATTTTTTGGAGGTTAAAATACATCTATTCCCATTCTAAAAGCACTTCGCCTTTTTCTACGGCTTTGCCTTCTGTAACAGAAATGTTTTTTACAACAGCATCTTGTTGGGCTTTAAACACATTTTCCATTTTCATTGCTTCTAAAATAAGTACGGGATCACCTTTTTTTACTGTTTGTCCGGGTGTAACCAATATTTTTAATACCAAACCCGGCATAGGTGCCTTCATTGGCTCTGCTTTTAATGTGGCGGCAAGATTTATACCCAAACTTTCTAATAATACATCTATAGGCTCATGTATAGAAACAGTATAAAGATTATTGTTAATTTTCAGAGAAATGGTTTTCGTCTGTCTATTTATTTCCGTAACAAAAATATTATATCCTTTATTGTTTACAAGAATATGTTTAGCTCCTGATTCTAAAGATACGGAATCCCAAGTTACCACTTCTTCATTTAAGGTAACATTTTCTGCTTGTGGGTTAATGCTATAATCGAAATTATCGTTTACTTTAAGTTTGTACATTATATATGTATTTTGGTGGTCAAAGTTAGTAATTATTCAAACAGTTAATGTAAAAATATAGGTAAATAGAAATACCTTTTATTCTTTATGCGCTGCCGGTTCTATGTGCACCAATACATATCCGATTTGAGGCAATTGTAGTTTTAAGGTATCTTTTAATTTATGTGCAATATTATGCCCTTCTGTTACGCTAATATTGCCATCTACTATTGCGTGCAAATCTACCTGATAATCCATTCCTGCTTTTCTTACCAAACACTTTTCGGTATCCACCACTCCGGGTACGGTTGCTGCAATTACTCTAATTTTTTTAATTAAATCATCATACATATTTTCGTCCATCACCTCTCCAAGTGCGGGTCTAAATATTTTGTAACTATTATACAATATAAAGCCCGAAGCAAATAATGCAGCCCAATCGTCTGCCGCCTCAAAGCCTTTGCCGAAATATAAAGCAACAGAAATGCCTACAAATGCTGCTACAGAAGTAATTGCATCGCTTCTATGGTGCCAAGCATCTGCTTTTAAAGAAGAGCTACCAATCTTATTAGCTCTACGCATTACAAGCCGATAAGATATTTCTTTCCAAATAATAATAAGTGCCAACACTATTAGCGTAAATGCTTTAGGACCCTCGTGTGGCGTTTTTATGTTTTGAATACTTTGGTAGGCTATATAAATAGCAGATGTTACCAAAAATGCAACTACAATAAAGGTTATTAATGGCTCTAATTTTCCGTGTCCGTAAGGGTGGTTTTCGTCGGCGGGTCTATTGGTATATTTTAATCCGAGTAAAATTAATATAGATGCAAAAATGTCAGTAGAAGATTCTATGGCATCGGCTATTAAGGCATAAGAATTTCCAAAATAACCTGTAAGCCATTTTATTAAAGCTAACACAAAACTTCCGGCAATACTAAAATAAATGGTTTTTAGTGCTGTTTGGTGTTTGGTGCTTACTTCTGTCATACAATTTTTTGGGGGGCTGAAAATTTTGGCGTTAATTAATCTTGATATTGTATATAAATATCGTTGCCCTTGTGTGTTTTTTGTCTTCTAAATTCTGCTGCTGCAAATTTTATATATTGGTAATAGTCGTAGTCGTTCCAAGTTTTAATCATATAGTACGACGGTCTGTACTGCCTTTTGAAAGTAGAAAGGCTATCGCTTGCTAATTGGGTAAGTTCGGTTATTAGTTTATCGCTAAATACATAATCTATAAATTTTTCTTTTTCCCAATAATCGTACATTTTTTGGAATGCCCAAATTTCTCTGCTTCTTTTACTCAAAGCATCGAAGGGGTGCTGTACTAAGTCTATACCTTCTAATTTATAAAACTCTATGGCACGCTGAAAAACTTTGGCATTGCGTAGGCTATCTTTTTGATGAATGCTAACATTTCCTAAAATTATGGCTTCTTCTAATTCGTAATAACCTTCTTCTAATGCTATGTTATAAAATGATGGTAATTGCCCTTTGGGTATTCTAATGCGTGCAGTTTTGTAACCAAGTTTTCGGAACTCTATTAAATCTCCGGCATTTACATTAATATTAAACAAACCAGTAGAGTCTGTATTTAATCCTCTATCGGTATGAATGTTAATAATCTCAACATCAGACATAGCTATTTTGCTTTTTAATTCGTACACTTTGCCTTTAATGGTAGCGGCACTACTATTAGTTACTTGCGTAATAACAGTAAGGAATAAACCAAAAAGTAAGATATAATACCTGCTCATTAATACCTGTGAGATGTAATTAGAGTTCAAATTTAAAGAAAAAATACAACCTAACTATTAAAAAAAATCTCACACAAGCAATGTGTGAGATTTTTTTATACTCTAACCAATAGACCAAATATCGTATTAATTGATATTGTATATTTTATTTTGGTATTAAAATGTCTATTTAAACATTTTAGTTATGTCGTTCAAATCTACATCGCCATCGCCGTCTTTGTCTAAACCAAATTTTGCTCCAAGATTACTTAAAGTATCCATTATACCACCACTGCTTTTGCCTTGAGTAGGTGTAGATTGGCTACCGCCTGTAATATTAGAAAGCAAATCGCCTATATCGAAACCACCACCAGAAGTACTTTTGTTTCCACCTTTTAATAATTTGCTTAATATCATTGGAATAATGGCTGCTGCTATCATTTTTGCTATGCCGCTGTCTAATCCAAATTTTTTCATAATGTTTCCTGCAAAATTGTTAGATAAATTTTGAACAGAGGGTACAGCTCCTAACGTAGAAGGATTATCTGCCTGAGTAACTAAATTATTTAATTCGTCAGTACCTGCCATATCTTGTAAGCCCGAAGTTAAAAACTGATGTGCCTCATTAAAAATAGCTTCGTTATTTTCGTTTGGAATTCCTTGATTATCAGTACCAGAGCCTTGTCCGCTTTGCTGAATCATTTTTAATAATTGGTCTAACATAAAATATGTATTTGAAATTGTGAAATAATAACATTCTAATCGCAAATCTATTACCAATTATCGGTTTTAATTGTCTTAATTAAAAAAAATATTAAATTTTCAATAAATTGTCATCTTTAAAACAATGCCACATTACACGATATAATAAAATTTCTGCCCGGCATTGGTCGTCCATTAACTACTTGATATTCTATGTCGAAAATATTGGCAGCTTGTGCCGATAGGTTAAGGTTTATATTTTTAATTTTTAAAGGATAGCTCAAATAAATATTACTCAATGTGTATGGTAATAAATATTGCGATTCGTCTGTGGTGGTAAATCTGTATCCGCTATATGTAAGATTGTAATTGAGCCAAAAATTGTAAAGCGTTATGCCAAAATTTGTCTGTATATTATATCTTGGGGTATAAGGAATTTGCTTGCCTATACTTCCATCACCGGGAATGTAAGAACGTATTGTAGTAGAGAGCACATAAGTATAATTTAGGTCCATATTCAAAGCAATATTTTTTTGAACTTGCCATTGAATTTTATTCATTGTTTCTAATCCTCTGCTATGCACTTGTGCTACATTGTGGGGTGTCCATATTGCGCCACCTAACCAGTATATCCAGTCTTTAATATTTCTATTGAAAACATTTAGCTCGTGCTTTAATTGTAAAGGTTTATTACCTGATTTGTTGTTTAATGTCCACTCCGAAACATAACCTCCATCTATGTTCCAGCCTTGTTCCGGTTTTAAATTTGCATTGCCACCAACGCTTGCGTATAGCTCCGAAATGGTTGGTATTCTATACGTTTTTTGCGCATTGGCTTTTAGGGTTAGAGTAGGGGATTTGCTATTGGATTTTAGTAGATTATAAGACATTCCTATGCCGGGTAATAAAGGCGTTTCAGTGCCGTTTACCCATTCTTTGCGCAGCATTGCATTAGCGTACCATCTTTCGGAATAGTTTTTAAATTTATATGCAAACGCTATTGCAGGTCTAAACTGATATTGTGGGCTTATGGCGGTGGCATTATCCGTAAAAGCGTATTGAATAGGTGTAAAGACTAAAAAATGATGCAATCCATCATAAAATTTGATTTTACGTGTAGCATTTATTTTGCTGCTTAAAGTATATTGCCAACCTGTTTCGTGGTAAATGCTATGAAACAAATTTAGGTTATCCATTAAAATTGCAGCATCTTCAAAATGCAATAACTCATTGCTGTATGCGGTTTTGGAGTAAATGTAATGTTGTTTGTTTTCTCTTTGCCAACCTGCTAAAAATCTTGCGGCTCGGTCTAATTGTTGTTTTTCGGAGGTTTGCTCAAACAGCGCAGCGGGTATTTGTCGATTGTATTTTTGCCACCAAAGTTTTATAAATACAGATTCTTTAACCGAAGGCTTTTGGGAGAGATTGTAATCTAAAGACGACAGCCCACCGAATGCTAAGAGCCTTGCATTTTGCATTTTGTGTTCCCGATTATTGTAGTCGGTATAAGTAAAATTGTTTTGCGCATTTTGGTAAAATAGATTTACGGCAATTCTAATTTTATTGTTTTGGTATTGCGATTGCAGCACACCTGCTTTTCTGCTAAAGCTACCGCCAGACAGCATTACGGAAAGTTTTTTGTTCGGTAAAAAGGTGGCAACATCTTGCGAAAGCAATAATGCGCCACCTACATTTCCGCTACCATACAGAGCAGACGAACTACCATATTGCATAGATATTTTGTTAAACACTCCTGTTTGTAACATCGAAATGTCTGCCATACCCAAAGAAGGGTTTTGTAAGGGTACGCCCTCCCAATATACTGAAGATTGTGCCGCAGAAGCACCTCTAAAACTTAGTGTGGCTAAGCTATTGATACCATAAGATTTAACAAATACTGAACTCTGATTGCTGATTAAATTACTCAAAGATTGCGTAGCAAATATTCGAAGGTATTTAAGGTCGATAGTATGGTTACTTTGTGCGGTATTATATCCTAACTTAACATCTTCTGCAATGGTATCTTTTAAATTTTTACTTGTAATTACTGCCTCAGATAATGTATCGGACAGTATTTGTGCCCTTGCACAATTTATTTGCAACGCACTACAAACTATAATTACAATTAGTGTTTTAATGTTCAAGAAATTTTTGGGCAAAGCTAATAAAATGATGCTTTAGTTTAAGGATAAATTAACTATATACAGATAAATTATTTTGTGTCAAATTCTGTACCTTTGCCCTATCAAAGTTCATTGAAAGAAGATTTATTTATCATTCTTCTCTTTGTAAAAAAGAAAAATTGGGGCTGCCCGGTTTTGACAGCATCAGGGAGGGAGAGTGTAAGCATGCAGTGCGTTGTGTAATTAGCACTTAAATCAGAATACTCAAATTATAACTGGCAATACTCAGTATGCCATGGCTGCCTAATCAAGGATTAGATAGTCATTAGGGCTAGCGTTGAGCAGGTAGTTCCGATACCAAGCTCCGCCGCCGACTTAAACAAACAAAATCGGAATGCTGCAATATTAGGCTGTGCATATTGCAAAAGATTATTCAGCTAAGTAATAGATTGGTTTGTTCGTTTCCTGTCTGTTGCCGACAATTAATTACGAAATAAGCATGTAGAAAGCTTTTTTAACCGATGTTTGGACGCGGGTTCGATTCCCGCCGGCTCCACAGTTTAAAGCTAAAACCCTTTATTTAAAGGGTTTTAGCTTTTCATTTATGGCTCACTTAATGCCTTTATTTGGCGCACTTTTAAAAGAAAATTTTAAAATGCAATGAATAAAGAAAAAAAATTTTTTGTCTATAATAATACTTCTTACACAATAGTAACAACCGGTAACAGATGGTACGTAGAATATTATCTACAGCTACCAGCCGGCGTAAAGGTTCGGAAAAGGGAGTATGGTAATATTAACAGAGAAAAAGATTTGTTAAAGCGTTGGGAACTCGCCCTCGATCTAATAAAAAATATTGCAAACAACTCACGTCCTATTACTTCTAAGAAAAAAGTTTTATTAGCTACCTTAGAACAAAACAAAGTGCTATATAGAAAAAAAACCTACCAAACTTACATTTCAAGATTAGACTTTTTTTACAAATGGCTTGGAGATAAAAGCGACTTAGATATAACAGCAAGTGAGGCGAACGATTTTATACGTTTTGCTTTAAGTAAAAAGGAAAATGGAACGGTACGAGGATATAGGCGCACACTTTCAAGTTTATACAACAAATATAGCGATTCGTACAACCCCTTTGAAAAGTCTATACAGCCCCCAAAAACATACAAAAGTCTCTATTATTTTAATGATGTAGAAATTGGAAGGTTAAAAGAATATTTATCCAATAATATGCCTACCATTTGGTTTGCAGCACAACTTTTATTTTACTGTTTTATTCGCCCCGGCGAAATGCGAAAATTAGAAGTTAATGATATTAACTTAAGCTACGGATTTATTGAAATAAGAAGCGAGGTAAGCAAAAATAAAAAAACGCAAAAAGTAGCGATTCCGAATCATTTTAAAAATATAATGGAAACATACTTGAAAGGTAAAAGCGGTTTATTGTTTAAAAATAAATTCGGCAAAATGGTTGGTATTAATTACTTTAACAAAGAACATCGTTTAGCCCTAAACGAATTAGGAATTATCGGGAGGTACGCCTTTTATTCCTGGAAACATACTGGTGCCGTAAAAGCTGTAAAAGCCGGTATTAACCTCAAAGACTTACAAATGCAGCTACGGCATCACTCTTTAGATATGGTAAATGAATATCTTAAAAATTTGGGGGTAATGGATAGCGAAGATTTACGGTATAAGTTCCCGAAAATTTAAACTACTACACCTCCCTGTGCTGTATAATAATTTTGTACCTGTGCTAAGGTTTTTGTGGGTTGTCCGTATGGGCTGCCGGGTAGCGATGCCCATTCTTTGTTTACTTTGGCTATGGCATCGGCAAAACGCCCTGCTTTTACATCTGCCAGAGCGTTACGCTTATCTAACAACACTACTGCGGCTTTGTCCTGGCTTTCGGGGCTAAAGTCCGGAAGGGCGGCACGTGGTTGTATTACCGTTATCCAAGTATTGTAAAGTATCTGATAAGCCCCTGCAGCTGTGCTACAAATATTATTAGCACATATTTTGCGGTTTGGATGCTTGCTAAAGTCATCGAAATACTTATAACTGTACAGGGTTCTGTAACCATCGTACCCTAATGTACCCTCAGCAAAACGGATAGTAGCTAAAAACGCTTGCACATTTGCCGCCTCTTGGTCATCGAGGGCGTTGCTTTCGTCTGCGAGATATGCAAAGTCCACATTCTTTTTCATACGGTAGAGAATGTAAAAAGAAAATATTGCTAAGCAAATTATTATTATGATGTCGCGCTTTACCATCGTGCTGTATATCCTCTTATATCGTAATGAACAAATGAGCTGTACAAACCTATGCCGCCTTGTAACATTCTACCTTCGGATATTAACCGCTCTATGGTAGCTTTTACAGTTCTGGGAGCTACACCCAAAACTTTTATATCGGCTGCCATAGCTCTAAGGTGCGCACTGTTAGACTTGCCGCCTACTTTGGCATTATGCGCCGGAGTTCTGTACCCCGAATTAATAAATATAGGCAGACCTAACTCATTGCGCAATACTTGAAGGTTAAGTAATAGGGTAGTGGCATTGTGCATATACTTAGCCGGAACATCTGTACCGTCTTTACAACGCAGCTCCGAAATAGAGAAATTAGGATGTGCTGTTAAGTTTTCCATATCGTTATTATTGGGGCTGTCTGCATCGGTACCTACTTCGCCGGGTTCGCTGCGTTCGCTTTTATAAACCTTAAAAGCCGCATAAATAGCGGCTATAAGGCAAAGGATGAGTATGATAAATTTTTTATCCTTCATCTCCTCCAGGTTCTACCTCTGTAGTGGCGTGGTCTCCACAGTTACATTTTTTGCGAGGTCTGCCAAATGCCGCTATTGCTACTACGGCGGCTAATAATACTGCGAATGTTATAAACTGATAAGTCTTCATATTGTTTTGAATTTTAAAATTTTGTGTTGAGATTATTTATTTTTTTTGCTTTTACCCAATCCTTAATAATTGTAGCTCGCTCCCAACCCTTTGGACCAGCATTGCGAACAGAGCGGATATCTTCTTTTTGTATAAGAGTTTCATATTTTTTGATATTCCCATCAAAAAACGCCGCTTTGTAATCAATGCCGCCTAACCAATGCTTTTTTTGCGAGATAAGAATAGTTTTAGACATAATTTTTAAATTTTTTGGGACTGAAAAATGATTATTTACTTTTGGCTTTTACTATTCTGCCTCCTTTGGCGAATCTGTACCCTTTTTTAAGAGTACCGTTAGATTTTGTTGCGGCGCTTTTGCTCACACCTCTTTTTTTTGCTTTTGCCATTTTATTACAATTTTATGGTTAGAAAATATAGATTACTTTTTTACGATTAAGCCGCCTTTTACCCACTTGTAACCCTTTTTTAGCCGCCCGGTTGTTTTGTCTATGGCGGTTTTTCGGCTTACAAATGTTTTTTCTTTAACCACTGTAGCGGTTACAGAGCCGTCTGCATTCTCTACCGGAAGCGGTTGTTTGTTTTTTCGGCACTGGCAGAACTGGTAAAACTTTTCTGCTTGCTTACTTCTGTGTTTTATAGCCATAACTTAATTTTTGTTGTTAAGTTTAGATTTTACTTTTTCTTTGAGTTGGTCGGCTACGTTTTCGCCTAAGTCCTCAATTTTTTGCGCTACATTATTAGCATTTATGTTTAGTTTTTTTTCTACTGCATCGGTAACATCTTCTATTAGCTCGTTTTTGGCTTTTTTGTCTTTTTTACGGTCGAATAGCTTAATGGCTAAGCGACTAATAACCGCAAATACTAAGCCTACAACAAGGTTTATACCTTGCTCTATTATTTGGTCGCTTGGATTGATACTTAACATAGTTAAGTACCCTGTTCCTACACTTGTAGCATCGCCTGCACTATCGTATAAATTGATTTTCATTTTTTAACTGTATTTTTTTCTTAAAAAAACTATAACTAAAATTGCAATAGCGATTATGACTAATACAATGAGAATGTTATTACTAATTCCTGTACCCGTACTTGTGTTATCTTCTAAATCTGTATAATTATCATTAAAAACATCGTCTAATACATCTGGTGCGGTTTGCGCTTTTTTGTCTTTGTTCGCTTTTATTTTATCTGACACACGCCCCGCAATATCGACAGAATGAGTAGTAGGGAGCGATAAGCCTCCTGTAAGAATAGCCGGTATTGCGTGCTGCCACCATTTTAATTTACGTGCTTTTGCCATTTAATAACCTCTTAAATTTCTATATTCCAAAATAAGCTGTTGGTATTGATCACAAGGCTTTGCCCCAATCCTCGCAGTATTTAAACATTGATTAGGTACTTTAGATTCTATTTCTGCCATACGTTTCTGTTTAGCTATCAATGTTTGTCCCTCAATAATTCCCCTTTCTTCCGTTGCTTTAAATAATGCTGCATCATCTAAAGCGCGCTGTGTATCCTTCTTTTTTTGCTCTTGAGCTAAAAAATAAGCTACTGCTACGGCTGCAATGCCTACTATTACTATAATGATAATGTCAATTCGTTTCATTATTTATCTATTAACTGATTAAGCACATTGTCCACATCATTGCCTACGATGCCCAAAGGAGCTAAAGCGGTGTGGCGCATTTCGTAAAGACTGGTACTATCACGCCCAAATATCTGCTGTAAGGCGGCTGTGGTTTGGTCGTTCCACACTCCGGTAACATCGGTATATTTTTCGCCGTTGTACAGATTTATGAGCAATTGTAATGCTGCTATTTCGCCTGTAGCTCCGGGAGTGTTAGGGCTAAGGAATAATTGATAGTTAATACCGGGATATTTTGCACCCGAATACAACAAACCTAAATCTATGCCGCCCTGTGCCAAAGCTCCACTACGTGGAAAGAAAAGGTAGGGTGCATTACGGCGGCGATTTACAATCCAAAGGACTGCGAAAAATACCAATGTAGCCACAAGGCTATTAATTATCATTATTCCTGCTATCTTTTTTGCGTTCATCTTATATTGATTTAAAAATTTGAAATGTTGTTTTTAATTATTTATTCGGCGGCGGTTGTTTCTATTTTAGCCCAACCCTGTGATGGCGTGCTGCCGTCCGTTGCATTACCATTGATTTTTATACAAAGAGTTTGCAAATCGGTATCAAAAACTATTAAGCCATTAGCCGGGCTTGATATTGCTAACCTTTGCGCTGTCGTCATAGCGCAAATAATAGCGCCTTGTGTGGTACTTACTACGTGTAATTTTGCACTTGAATGAGGGCTGTTTGTCCCTAAATGGAAATTACCGTATTTAATGCCGTGATTGGCATTGTTGTTAAATTGAATTTCAGCATTTGTAATTCTAAAATGACCAGTCGGACTACTTACTGTAGATAGACCGCCGTCTTTGCTAAATACAAAATGTGGCAGTCTAAAATCATTGCCCGAAATATAAAAATTAGCTGTATCCTTTAGTTCTGTGTCCGCACCAAAATAGGCTATTCTTTGTGCTGTTCCGGTAGGTGCGCTGCCTCCACCAGTAGCACTAATATTTAAATCCGGGTATGTGCCGGTAATGGTAATATTAGTACCTGGCGTTAAATTGAGGGTTGGAGGTATTTGTGTACCTACCCAATATTTTGTAGCTATTGTATTAACCGTATCTACAGCACCGCCGCCGCCACTAAACTGCGCTGCCATAGCTGCGCCTGTAGTGTGGTGGTTTTTGCCCTTGAAAGACATCGGAAATTTTACTTGTGCATTATTGAGCGAGCCAGTATAAGCCGGTGCGTTTACACTTTGCGAAAATGTGCTTTGAATAAATAATAAGCTACAAAGGAATAATAAGATACTTTTCATTTTATTTTTTAGATTTAAACATTAATAAGGAAAAAGATACAATAACTACTAATGCACTAACAATACTAAGCAGTACAGAAATGCGCTGTAATAGATAGTCGTGCTTAAAGTCTTGTGTAAACATTATTTAATTGGTTTTTTAACACCCGGAAACAAAAGGTTAGTAGCTTGACTAACTACCACATAAGCACAAGCAAATACCACTATGGCGGCTATAGCTCCGTACTGAAAATTCTCCTTGCTGTTTTTGCCAAAAAATGTTTTGTAATACATATAGCCCGCTATTGCTGCCGGTAACATTATATCTATGCTTTGTAATTGTTGCTTCGTTGGATTCATAAAAAAATATTATTGTGGTAAAAAAAGATTTGGAGGTAATGCAAATAATTGAATAGGTCGCTTTGGCCGTGCCGGTAATACCCGGTTAAGTATCATATAAAATAAGATTAACCCTATAATGATTAGTGGTAAATATTTTAAAGTGTCTTTCATTTTTAATAAAATTTATGGTTTTAAGAAAATAGGACCACCGCTTCCTCCGCCTGCTATAGGCGCAGTATTGCCCATGCCAGCACTTCCACCCCCGGTTATAGGCTGTACCGGATTGGTAATAGGGTTAGGTGCTACAAAAACTGTATTGCTATCTACAGCACTGCCATCTACTACAGCTTGCACATTGCCAGCATCATCTACTAATACTACTTCTTCGGTTTTCTTTTTCTTTTTGTAGAAATACCAAAATGCCAAAGCTGCGAGGGCTAATAATAGCAATGCTAAAATGATGTATAACGTTTTGTTTGATTTTGAATTTGCCATTTTATTTGTGTTGCTTATTTTTTTGATGTTAAGAGATAAAATAATATTACTATAAATACGACTACTCCTATTACTATAAATATGTTTTTTGTCATTCCCGCTACTTGTAGTTTCATATCTTCTAAGCCTTGTTTGTTTTCGGCTATTTGTCCCATTCTTATACTATTGGTATAATCGTCGAAATAGGCTTGACAAAAACCGCTTACTTTCGGTTCTCTGCGGAATAACCAACCGGGATTCTTAGCCGTGCAGTTATTAATCCAATCTCTACGAAATACCTCCCAATCTGTTTGCGTGCCGTTAAAGCTGCAAGCCGTAGTAGGCGTACAACCTAAAGGAGGATTGCCTTGTATATAACTGCGTACTCTGTCTTCTACTTTTGCCATTACTTACTTTTTTTGCTTTGCCAAATCATAAAGCCTATTAATACAAAACCTATAACTACTACTATTGCTATTACCATTTGTTGGCTCTTAAATGTATTGTACCAGGTTACTTCTTTTTCGTGTGCTCGCTGTATGTTACCCTCCCATTCGGCGCGCTTTAGTGCCATATAGTTTTTGTCTCCGGTTACTATTCCAGATATCATACCTACAAGGGCGGTTACTACTGCGAGTATTGCGGTTACCATTGCGAGCCGTATTATTTCTTTTTAGCCAAAAAATAAAATAATGCTACTATACCTACCAATATAATGATAGGGAGTAATAGCCCTGCCATAGCTGCGCCTGCACCTGTGCCGCCGCCTGTTTGATAGACTACGGTATTAGGAGGGCAAGTACCTTTTATAGCGCATATAATTTGCCCTGCACCCGATGCAGCACCGCCAACGCCGCCTGTGCCAAATATAGAGCCTATTATGTCTGCTGCATTGCTGCCGTTGTTTTCGTTCATTTTAAAAAAGATTTAATTTTTCCAATTTTGATATTAATTTATAAGCATCGTCGCAGCCTAACCAGTCCCACAAACCAAAGCCCGAATCCATTCCGTAACCTTCTTCTTTCATTGCGGCGGTTAGCGTTTGTCCGCTCCACTTGTGCGAGTAGGTATTATTAAAATAGTGGTAAAACTCTGTAAGCTCCTGCGGCGATAATTTGAGTAGAGAGCCATAAATGCCACAATTGCGAAGACATAACACACAATCTATATCATCAAATAGCGTTTTGCCTAAGCCCGAAAATTGCGCTGTTACATCTTGTCTGTAAACATCTTTTTCGGTTTCTATCCATTCGTCTGTTTTGCTTTCTCTGGTTTCTAAATGTGTAGGCTTATCTTCTTTTACAAACTCATTATAAAGCAAGTAAAGCACTACTACTACTATTATTACCACTATTGCAGACTGAATACTTTTAAACATTGCTTATTTCTTTTTGATAAACATAAAATACACTACTACTATGGCTATAATGGCTAAGATGATTAAACCGAAATTGTTTTTCTTTTTGGTCGTTTTTTGTGTAATCTCAAAAGAAGTAGATCCTAAATCTTTTTTATTTTCACCTAAAACACTTTTAAAAAGCCCAGAAAAATTGAGCCATTCAAACCAGTTAGACCAACCGCCAGATGTGTCGTTAAGGTCGGCATAAATGCCGCCGTTTTCATCTACAAAATATTCGGCTTTGCCCCAACCGCCCCATTCGTCTGACCATATCATTTTACCTAATTTGCTGTCGTAGCAAACTGACCCGTTGGGCTGATTTGCTAATAAATAACAGTTAGTAGTAGGTTGAGACATTTATATATTTTTTTTAGTTTTTACAAAAAACGCCGCCACAACTGCGGCGGCGTTTTGTTCGGATGGTTGCTGCTGATATAAATATGAGTTATTAGTCGATGCGTTGTGCCTCTACGTTTTGGAGGTTACGAGATTTATCCCAACCGCTTACATAAATTTCAAAATCTATGTAGCTACCGGATTTTAAAGTTTTGAGTTTGAGCGTTAAGCCACTCCATACCGTACAAGGGAAATTAAACTCAATGCTTTCTCTAAACCCTGTACCATTGTCCACACGGAATTTGCGTAGGTCGGTTTTTACCGTTTTGGTTTCGCCTGTAGGGTCCATTTCGGACATTATAAGCTGATTAATGAAATTGTCGGTATCGTTGGTAAGCATATTAATACGGCTAATCTGCGTAGATATTTTATTAAAATATTGCTGCATAGCTGTATAAGATGCAAAAGGGCTTTCGGATAATGCTACGTTGGTAGGTAATGTCTGAGAAGCTACGGGAATTTCTGCACCCGAAAAGAGTACAATGTTACTTGCATCTCCTGCTTCGGTTTTGGTAAGTCGAAAACGAAGAATGTTTTCGCCTATCATTGCATTACTTACCGTTACTGTAGATTTTACGCCTGTACCGTCGCTTTTGATTGCTGCATTAGTGGCTGCACCTGATACTGTGCCTACTGCGGTTGTTAAACGTGCCATATTTTTTAAGAATTTAAAATTTTGTGTGTTTTTACAAATGCAAAAGTGATACGGCACGGCACAATAAAAAATAGTTGGTAAATATTTACCAACTATTGTAAGTATGGGGGTTAATGTGTATTGGGGTTAGTTATTGGTGATAACACCAACAACGGCGAAAAAAATGAAAGGACAAAAAAATTATTAGGAAAAAATACCTTGAGGTACTTTTAAAACTTCTAAATTAGGGAATTTGGTAAAATGCTTGTGGTTAGCTGTAACGATACCGTAATCGTGTGCCAAACATATAGAAGCAATAAGGAGGTCGGGGAGTTGGTTTTTTTGTAGCTGTATTTGTCGGCACAATTTTGTAAGTGTAGTTTGTGCGCTTTGGTCGAAATCTACAACCGGATATTGTTTAAGAAATTTTGCTGCTTCAATCTTACCGGGAACTGTAGCCCCTCCTAAAAATTCAGCGTAGGTAAAAGGAGTTATTGCAAAATAGGCACTATCTATATTACTAAGATATTCTACCGTTTTCTTTTTAGAACGGTGCAAACCGATTAATACGTTGGTGTCCAAAATATAGTAGTTTACCATCCTTCTACAAATTGTACTGGGTGTTTTTTGGCGTATTCTATGGTTTCTAAAATTTTAGAGAATGGAATACCCTTTTTCTTTTTAGTTTTTTTGGTAGCTACTATCTTTTTTTCAGTAGTTTTTTTGTTTTCTGTTTTCATATTGGTGTATTTTATACAAAGGTAAGTGTTTTTTAAAAAATCAATCTGTTTTGCTTGCTATTATATATTTTTTGCCGTAAACTCTTATTCTTTTATTGTTTAGCCTTTTGAGTTCTCTTAAATGCTTTCTCCATTCGGGAGCTATAACATTATATTTCTTACGTGCCATATAGCAAAGATAAGTTATTTACATATTATTATACACTCTTTTCCAACCCCAAAAATTATTGATACCATATTTTTTTACAGCTATATCAAAGGCTTTGCGCTCTGAACTCGCACTTACCGTACAGTAGTTCATTGGGTTTTTTACCCAAAAACCGAAAGTTAATTTTGTGGTGTATTTTTTTGCCATTTTACATACTGGTAATATCTACCCTTACGGGGCTAAATTTTATTTTGGGGTTGGTGTGTTGGTAGTTTTGTTTAGCCTGGTTGCGTGCAGCTTCTATTCGCTTAAACTGTGGTATTTTGCTTTTTTTATACTCTACATTATCATTTGTATTAAATATGAAAATGTTATTAGCAAATACAAACTGATCTATTGGCATAAGTGCAAAGCCGTGGTAAATTAGCATTACATCAATTCCGTAATGGCGGCGCATACTTACTATATCTGTCATTGGTAGGCTTAGGCGGTCGCGCTCAAATATGGTAGCATCGTCTATTATTAATAAGCCATTACGGTAGCGTGTACGTACCCAATCTAAGAATGGCAAATACTCTTTTTTGTCGGCAAATGCCATTTTGCATTTTACAAATGCTCCGGGTGCAGCTCCTTGCCTAAAATTGCTTGTAGTTTTTTGAGGTAAAAATGAATGAGTAGCATCTCCTATATTACTGGTGTGCTTTACTATTATTACATTTTGCTTGTACAACTTGATAGGGCGCACGGTCCAGGTAGTCTTTCCGCTCCTTGGTGCGCCCACTATTAAGTCAAATTTTCTTTCGTTGTCTTTCATTCTTTTATTATACCTCCCTTAACCCTTCCAAAGGAGGGGGATTTTTAAATATTAAAAACTTTGTCCACGAACTCCTTGCCGTTGTGTTGGCAAAGCAATCGGTATTCTTCATCGCTTAGCCCTGGGCGTTCGGTGCGCTCTGTGGCTTTTATATAGCTCATTTTTTTGTCGTTGCGGTTGATAAAATATCCGTTTTCGTCTATTTTCCAAAGTGTGGCTACATCACGGCGAAGTACGGCGGTGCTTTCTGCTTTTTCTTTTTGTTTTTGTCGGCGTAGTTTGGCTTTTAATTCTTCGTTTTCGAGCCTGTACTTACGGTTCTGCACCGCCAAAGCAAATAGCGGTGTGGCGGTTACTGCCTCAGCATACAATATCTTAACGCCCATAGGTACTTTTAAGCCCATTTTAGAAATGAGGGGGCTGTAAGCATCTTCTAATATTTGCTTTTGCCATTCCTGGTACTGGTATAGCGTGTATTGCTTAAAATTACCATCGCCTATAAATGCGAGTGCCATCGCCTGTACCGTATCTCGCATATCTATAAGGGTACGTGTATGGCTTTTGGCTTCCTGTTCGGTCATTTTTTCGGCACCGGGACCAGTATCCATATCGGGTGCATCGGGGTGCGGCTCTATAGTTCCGGTATCTTCGTTAATGGTAGTATCGGCACTTAGTTTGCGGTCTCCGGTTATTTCTTGGAAATAATCATCTACGCTATCGAAATTAGTCGGCTCAGTGTCCGAATTAGTCGAATGCTGGAACGGTTGAGGCTCTAAGCTCGAATCCGGAGCGGTCGAGGTCGTCTGTGTCGGTGGTGTCTCCGGTTGTGGGTTCTGCCAGTCTTGGGGCTGTTGGTTGAGGTGCAATGTGTTCATTGTTTTGAAGATTTTCAAAGATTTTAAAAATATCGTCTATGCTGTTAATTTGATAGGGTGCAAAGGCAATGTCTAAGCCGCCACTTTCGGATTGCTTATATACCGTAACTACCGGAGTGCTACTCTCTACGGTAAGGACTATAAAGGGCTTTGCACTTAGCTTTGTCTCTAAAGCTGCTATACCTTCGGTAATTTGTGGAACAATTTTGTCCATCGAAAAGCCGGGTATCATTGCCGATAGTGGCTTAATCATTGATTTGATTGCTTGAATGTTCATCGTTTTTAAAATTTGAGATGTATTGAAAAGTTTTTGTAGGTATGCGATTTGCGCCTTTTGGCTCTGTGCGCTCGTGTATAGTATGCCCTGTTAGCTTTAGTTTGTCTATTTTATTAACAATAGTGCGCGGCTCAAAGATTATGCCGTATTCTTTGCGTATTTCGGCATTAATTTCGGAAATACTTAAAAAAATACCTGCATTACACTTTAGTGCCTTATAAACTGCCTGTAACTCGCATAGGAACATACTTTTACTTTTTTTTAAAAGGTTTTTAAAGATTATTTAATAGTTTTTTTTAAGGTTTTTTTTCTTCATTTTCGGATATGTAATGTGCTATAATCTTCATCTCAAAAAAAGAAAAATGCCCTAAAAATCCCTTTCCAAAATGGAAATAAGGAATTGCATCTATATCGCACTTATCGTTTATAATTTTACCGGTTAGTAAATCTTCTATTTCGGCATCATTGGCATCATAATGCAATTTTAGCAGTTCTATAAATGCTTCTTTTGTATTTCTACCAGTACATTTAAATAATAAGTCTGATAGTTTCGATTCGCTCAATAATGCCATTTTTTTAACCTTTAAAATTTCCACAAAGTTTTTTAAAACTTTAAAATTTATTGGTACGTTTCCTATATATGGGAATTTATTTTTTACTTCGACTACGCTCAATGAACGACTTTTTTATTTGCACTATGATTAAAAATGTACAACCTGTGAAGGTCTCCAAGTCCAAAATATTTTGGACTTTTGGACTTTTTGTTATAATTAATTGATAATCAATTAATTAATACAGTCCAAAAACAATCCAAACGCCCATTTTGGTTTTGGACTGTACATTTTGGTTTTGGACTTGAACTAAATTTATACTTTTCGGACTGTTTCGGACTGTTTATGGACTTGTTTCGGACTGTGTGTAATGTGGCTGTAATGTTTTATTTTGCTGCATTGTATTGGGGTGCAGTCCAAAAGTCCAAAAAATCTACCTCTTTATTGCTAAAGCATAAAAACCGAAAAAAAATAAATAAATAAGGGGCGGTGCGAAAAAATCGGACTTCGGCACGCTCTGTCGAAGTCCGAAAGTCCAAAGTAGGTATGAAAAAAATTACGTAAAAAAACGGCGGCGAAGATGGGCTGTGGAGGCTGTTTTGTTATTTTCGCTACGCTACATACCAAAACAGCCTATAAAAGGAATAGCCGCCAAATTTGGCGGCTATGGTTTTATTTTTGTCGGCTACGCGCGACGGTAGCAATGGAGTGTTGTTTGATGCACTCAAATATATAATGAGCTAAGTCCACATTAATGGAATCTCCAACTGCGTGGATGGTATCTTTGTCCAGTCCTTCGGAAATCCTTGTATTTGCAGAAAAAGTTCGTTGGTCTGTGTACCGGTCAAACCGTTTAAGTAAGCCTGGTAGATAAGTTTGTTCTGAAATTTCGGTTTCCGGAAATATTTCTTGTAGCTCTCTAAAGATTGGAGTAAACCTTTGTATGCTTCCGATGCTGTTGGGGTGGGCAATAATGATGATTCTTTTTCTTTTGTGCCTATGTCCAAATTGCTCAGCTCGTAAATGTGTCCATTGTGCATCATACCCGATTCGGGAAAGGTCATATAAGATATATTCGAGCCCGGAGGTACGGAGTTGCGGCACATTTTCAAAAACGATGTATCGAGGGCGCATAATTTCGGCAATTCGATAAGCTTCCGTGTATAGACTACTTCGCGTACCGAATATTCCGGTATAGCCGCCCGCAAGTGATATATCCGTGCAAGGAAAGCCCGCCGTGAGAATATTCGCTTCCTCGATATTTTCTTTTTGGATTTGGTGTACATCTTTATAATGTTTGGCGTTTGGAAAATGGTGTCTTAATATGGAGCGTTTAAATGTGTTCAGTTCACAAGTCCAGGCTGTGGGAATGCCGGCTCTCTTTGCTCCAAGAGAAAAGCCCCCGATCCCTTCAAATAGTCCTGCGTGAATTAGCCGTATCGGTTGTTCCATTCTATATGCTTTAAGAGTAGTAATGAAATTTTCTTTTGTGTAAAATCTGTATTGGGGTACATCTTTTTCATTAAGGCTACGGTTTCGGCTAAGGAATAGCCTGTATCTAATATGGCGGTTATCTCCGGGAGCTCGTGGAGGTAGAATGTTTTTACCTGCACTAACTGGGCGTTGAAGTCGTACACCTCTTTTGTCTCTCCGGTAAATGGATTATTTTGCTTTTGCCAAATTTGGTAATAATAACCGGGCTTGTAATAACCCGGATTTTCTAAACGAATGGTAGTAAAGTACTGGCATCGTAATTTGCCGTTCCAGTTGGAGGAGAATTTAATTTTTTTTTCGGGAGGTAACATAATTATGAGTTATGAGTTATGAGTTATGAATTTTATAACAGTATATTTACGAAATAAGCGGCGGCGTGTCGGAGGCTTTATTTTGTAGATATTTGCGCTTACTTCGTAAATATCTTTTGTTATGGCAAATACTACGTGAGTGCCTTCAATTCACTAAAGGACTTCCAACCAACT
>CAYUXT010000021.1:0-60057 GCA_964448955.1 uncultured Taibaiella sp.
ATATTTCCTTCCATTGCAGAATAGGGTACTAATTTATTTGCAGATTTTCTGTCAGCATGAACTTGCTCTATGAATGGTTGAGAAATGTATATTTTGTTAAATGCGTTCATATTAAATCCTTGTGCAGGGTATCCTGAACCTGCAATAGTTGCAAAAAACTTAAACTTGCTTTCTGATGAAAACAAGTAAATATTATGTTTTAGTGTTTCATCATAAAGTTCACAGGCTCTTAGCCGTTGGTCTATTTTGTGAAGAAACTCTGAAGCATTGTCAAATTTCGAACTCGTATATAAAGCGTATTTTCCAAATCTATAATTGTCCGAAAACCAATATCTGGTGGTCCAAAATATTGATAAATAAGTTAACACGAATAAGGTGATTAAAATTACTGTCCCTATTAATATTTTTTTTAGTCTTTTCATTATCAAAATAGTGTTTGTCTTTCGAACAGGTTTGGGTAACTTGCCGTTTAGGGTTTGCGAAGGAGTGGAAAATAAAGCCTCAACTTTTAGCTTAACCCCAACGTAAGCAAAACCGATTTTGATTGCTAAGTTAATCAAAAAGCAGAAATAAATCGGTTTTTCATCTTAAAAGTCGTAACCTTTATTTAGCCGATTAGTACACTCTTTTGCAAGGCTGCTGTATGCAATAAGCTACTTAAAATAGTATTTGGAGTAGTTAAAAACCAAACAATGTATCAAGAGTTGACGGTAAAAAATATTGCTTAAAATGTTTGTTTTTTTACACAGTTCATGTTATGCAAAAAGTCGGTTAGGAGTCGCTGAACACCGAATAGCAAAAAGCCCTGATGCCTGGCTGGTTACTGAGCGCAGTCGAAGTATCGCTTCATCAGGACTTTCTTCTATTCGGCATGATGTTACCTGCTGGTCGTCTTTTCGTTAAGTCTGTCCGTCAGGTTGGGAAAGCTATACTCTTTTGCAATTTTGGCTCTGTGCGGTTGGTTTGTGCGAATTGCAAATGTGTATGGCTTTTAGCGTTGGTATTTCAATTAATACTCCTTTCAATAGTTGTAATTTCTTTTGGTTCAATTTTGTAAAGTTCATAGATAATTGAGTTAATTTTATTTTCAGCTTGTTTCAATTCTGTTGTCAATTGTTCTAATGCTTTGGTTAGTTGTATTTCTCGGTCAAAATTGTTACCCGTTTTTGCTTTGTCTAACAATTCTTGATAATCTGAACATTTTTGGGTGTTTTCAATAATACTATTTACTAATTCGGCAACTTCATTTTGTATTTCAATATTCGGATTTATCAGAGGTAAATTTTCTAATGGTGTCTTATCAATTTGATAGTTGTTTCCTTGCATTTTTCCTTTATACTTCAACCAAAAAGCCATTAAATTTGAGTTTAAAATTCCTGTCAAATACTTTTGGTTAATTCTGTCGGTTTTAATAACCATAAAAGTTCTGTTGACGTAAGCATCAAAGTCTGTGTATGTAAACCTTGGACGAACAGAGCATTTTCTTAATGAGAATATTTTTTCTCCTTTGAAATACATTTCATCTCTTGAACGATGTAAGCCATAAGGTTTATTAACCGAAGTGAAAACTTCTAAAAATTTATCTAAATGCCTTTTAATGTTTGGATAAGGAAGTATTTTTTCTTCTTCCTTAAAACTTGAATCTGTGTAAATAATCCACAACTTGTTTTTAGGGTTTCCATAATATTGAAGTAATTCCGTTGTGGTGTAAAATGGTTTTACCAACTCCTTTTCCTTTTCGGTTAAGTTCAAGTCGTTATATTCTGATTGCTTTAAATTAAAAATTCCATCGCCAATCTCAACATTTCCAAGCATTTCTTTATGGTTTTTATTAACGAAATCTTGCAGTAAATCTATTCCTGAAGCAATCTCATCAGAAGATAAATTGAAATTTTCTTTCGCTTTAATTTTTTCAATTATCAAATTATGCTCTGCATTGATAAAATTAATAGGCTGATTTATTAAATCTTCTTGAATGATGTTTGATGTAAAATATTCAAATTTCTCATCAATAACTTTTTCCAAAAACAATTGGGCATCTTCGTGTTTTATTTTACTGTCAAGGACTTTTGAGAAGCTAAGGTTATAATTTACATTATCATCACTTTTAGCCATAACGTAAATCATTGTTTGAATACCTGCTGAATCGAAAACTTTAAAGTCGCTAAAATCTATAAATTCGATAATCTTGCTATTTTCAATTATGTAGTTTCTGAATTTTGAAGCTCCGTCATTTGTAATCCAATTGTTTGGTGCGATATAACCAATTAAGCCGTAATTTTTTTTAATAATATCTAATGCTAAAGCACCAAAGAAATACCACAAATCCATTTTTCCCTGATAACAATGATGTTCGTGTAAGCCATCAAAAGCAGACTTGTTTGTTGCTTCCTTGATGTATGGTGGATTTCCGATAACCACATCAAAGCCTCCATTTTCCATTATGTCAGGAAATTCTTTGTGCCAATCAAATTCTGATTCCAAAAGTGAATTTCCACATTTTATATTGTTGTTAAGTTTTGAAAGTTTTCTGTCCTTTTTTGCGGTGCGAAGCCAAAGTGATAATTGAGCAATTTCAACACTTTCTTCGTTTATATCAACACCATAAAGATTGTTCTCTAAAATGTCTTTATCAGTATCAAACAATCTCAGAGGCGTGTTGGTCAAATCGGCAATGATGTCGTCTGTTTTTTCGTGTTCTTCAATTAAAAAGTTCAAAGCCTGATTTAAAAATGCACCACTCCCACAAGCAGGGTCAATGATTTTTAAATTGGTAAGCCAATGTTTATAATTGGTCAAAGTTTCAAAAAGTTTTTTACCTTTTGCAGTAAGATTTCCGTCTTTTTTGAGAAAAGTATCGTCATATTCTATTTCTTCAATTCCAAGTTCTTTTCTTTTATCAATACACAATTTTCCAATTGTGTTTGCCACAATGTAAGAGGTAATATATTTCGGTGTATAAAAAACTCCGTCTTTTTTTCGTTTGCTTCTTTTTTGGTCAGAGGTAGTACCTTCAATTTCTGCGGTTACTTCTTCAATTTCGTTTAGTGAATGTTCAAAAATATGACCGAGAATATTTACGTCAACTTCTGTGCTATAATCATAAGTTGAAAGTTTTTTTAAGTCGTCAATTAGGGTTTCATCATCAATGTTTAAGCTGTCGAGCAATATGTCTTCATAAAATAAACCTCCATTGTATGCAGGAATATTGTCGGCTTCTTTTTTGCCTTTTCTGCCCAAATTCATATATCCGAAATATTGCTTGAATATATCATAAATAGGCTTGTAGGCATCTTCTTCTTTTAAGATGTCAAAGCGTTGGATAATTCTTGAAATTGAATTTGGTGGCAATAATCCGCTATCTTCTGCAAAAAGTATAAACAGGAATCGGTCCAAAAGTTTTTGTGACTTTTTGAAAAGCATTAATTTATCATCATTCGGATGATTTTTGATAAGATTATTGTAAAGTTTTGTCTTAAAATGCGAATAATCTCTGTAAAGTTCTTCCGAAATTTCCTTTTCGTGAAACAGTGTTTCTTTTTTAAGTTTTATTGGAAGGTTTGAAAAAATACTTTCCTTATGAAGGATTAAATACAGTAATTCAAATCTTTCTCGGTCTAGAAAAAACAAGTCAAACTCTTCAAATTCATTAGAATAATCTATGTAAAATCGAAGTTTTTGAAAATTTGAGGTAATGACGTAGTTACATTCAGGCTGATTGTTTTTGTAGTTAAATGCCTGTTGCGTAATTTGAGTTAAATCTTTCGTTTTAGTTGATTTTAATTCAATTACGGCAATGGCATTACTGTTTTTTAGAATTGCTCCGTCTGCCTTTTTCCCGTCTGATTGATTTTTAAATTCACGTTGTAAATCATAATTTTCATCTGGTCGAAGTGTATAACCGAGTACGTCAACAAATATTTCCCTCAAAAAACCGTCTTGATATTCTTCTTCTTTGAGTGTTTTTATTCGCTCAATTTTGGCAGGGTTGTAATTCTGCCTGAAAGTTTGAAAAGCCTTTTCTACCTTTCCTTGGTCAAGGTTTTTGAGATGCTTTTTTATTACAGATTTCTGAAATATTTGCATTTATCAAGGACGTTTAATTACAGCAATAAACAGTTCTCTGTCTATGTCGTTTATTAGTTCCAAATTTGGCGAACTTTCTAATGCTCTCGGGATTCCGCTACCAACTCCAACAAATGGTAAGATATATCTTGCATTAGTAAATAGTATCGGATTTCTTGGTATAGAAGTCCCAATTTTAATATTGTCTATTGTTAGTGTATTGGGAAGTTTGCCCGGACTTACAATTTCTATTCTATTGTCAAAGATGAATACCTTTATACTCGATAAAATAAAGTAATCACGGTGTATTAAAGCATTAACAAGTAGCTCCTCAATTGTTTCTATCGGAATTTCTAATTCAGATTGTGAATTGAAACCATCTTCTTTTTGTATTTTTTTTAGGTTACGTGTGATGAAAGAAAGTGTTTTGTCATACAAATCTTTTAAGTTTCCTGTAAATGGGTCTTCTTTATCCCGAAATTCATTAGAACTTATCTCGTTTCCAACTATGGAAACACATTGTACCGTAAATGTAGGGCGAAACTGTTGAGGATTTTTGCCAAATAAAAGCAATCCGCCAAGACTAATTTTTCCGTCTTTTAACATTCCAAGATTAGAAAGAACGGTAGAAGTTGACTGTCCTAATTCTTCAATTGATTTTTTGGTTTTTGCAAGAATAAATTTTTGAAAAAAATCTTCATCAATATCGTTAACTGTTGTTCCGTTTACAATAGTTTCATCTGCAAAAAGATTTCCACTGCTTTGAAGCAATCGGGCTATTTCTTCTTTAGCGATTACCTTTCTTTTATCAGAGCCGTTCTTTACCCAAATTATTCCGTTGTTGTCCATATGAGGTTTACTTGTTCCCTCCGATATGTGAGCAACAACAAGATGCTGTTCATTCACTTTTACAGTTTCTGTATAAATATAAATCGGTGCTTTCACATTATTGGATGCAGTATTCGCCAAAAGCTCGTTGGTTTCTTGAATATCTTCAAAAGAAAGTCCGTTGATATTACCTGTCTTATCATCGACTCCAACGATTATCATACCGCCTTTTGTGTTTGAAAAAGCGACCATTTCAGCACCAATCGAATTGGCGTTATTTACACGGACTTTAAACTGAACCTTGCTTGATTCGCCCATCTGGATTAAATCCAATAATTCTAATGCGTCCATAATTCGTAAATTCTTTTTCTGTTGTTAAATGCTTCTTTTCCACCCTCCATAATGTTTACAATTTCATTTCTGATGGTTTCATTGTCAATACTTCCAAGATTTGATTTTATGCTATCCAAATCGTATTTGCACGAAATTACCTGCTCGCAATCGCCAAGTACAGGGATATTAGGATTGTGCGTTGCAAAAATAAATTGGGATGAGTTTTTTAACTCTTTCAATACTTTAATCACATCATTATAGATTGTTTGGTTGTCCAAATCATCTTCGGGCTGGTCAATGATAATTAAATCACTATCTTTTAAGGTCAAAAGAAATATTATCAATGCCGAAGCTCTTTGCCCTAAAGAATGTTCGTTCAACAGTCTTCCACGATAAATAATTTCAAATTTATCAGGTACTCTGTAAGTTAAAAATGCTTCAATATTGAGGTTGAAATATTCTCTAAATGTGTTTAACTGAACATCAGAAAGATTGTCAGAAAGTTTGGTTTTAGACAAGTTCAAATCTTCATAAACAGCAATCATATCATTGTAATTCTCTATAATTGACTGAATATTGTTATCTCTCAAATTGCTACCTCTTAGATTTTCTTTTAAGTAGGATTTAAAATCTTGTTTATTTCCTTTAAAATCAACAGCTATTTTAATTGAGTCTTGGTCTTCGTTGACTTTTTTAATTTCTTCCTGTATAATTTCAAATTCATTGTGCCATAACTTTTGTAAGGATACCAAATTCTGTTTTAATTGACTTTCCAACTCTTTTTTCTTGTCAGATAGTTTGTTTAGTTCTAACAGTTGGGCTTTTGTCAAATCAAGTTCTTTGGTGTATTTAACGTAGTCATCTGCCTGTATGTTGGGTAAATTTATTTCTCGCTTTATTTTTGAAAATTCTTCTTTTAACGCATCATATTTCACATTGAAGTCTTGGTGCTTTTTTTTAAGAACAGCATTTTCAGCAGTTAATTTTGATGAAAGTAACTTGGTTTCAATAAACAGCTTTTCAAAAACGGTAAAATGCTGTTTTATTGTATCAATATCAGCGGTGTTTTCTTTTGAAGAATACACTTTTAAACTTTGAAAACCATCTTCAAATTCATTAATGTACTCATTTAAACCGTCAATAACTTTCTGTTCAAATTTTTCAAGACGTTTGATAAAATTATTGTCTTTGTCGAAAGAAATTTGTTTTTCAAGTTTTTTGTCAATTTCATTATCCTTAAACACCTGAATTCTAATTGTTAATTCAGCTTGTTTGGCTTCTATGTCTGCTTTTCTTGCGACCTTAGCATCAATTTTTTTAAGTTCGTTGATTAGTCTAAGTACATCTTGATTTTTTTCTTCTATTTCTCGTTTTTTATTTAATAAACGGTCGCCAATTAATTTACCGATTAAATATTCTGTTGAAAGAGAATTGCCTATCTGAGAAAGGTCTTTTTGCCCAAAATATATAGGCTTTTTTACAATGGCATTAGGTTTTAATCCAAGTTGTAATGCTCCGTCTTTATAAATATTTGTTCTGTCGCCAAGAATTTTTTCAGCGATGTACTCATTTCCTTGGTCGTCAACCAAAACCGATGTTATTTTTCCTCCGCTTCCCAATAAAGCGTTTACCAAATTGACTTTATATTCAAAATCAACATTTTGATTTTTGTTTAAATCAATATCTAAAGAATATCTGATAGCTTCAAGGACGGATGATTTACCGCTTCCTCTTATGCCAATCAAGTTGTTCATAGAATGATTCAGATAAAGCGTTGAATCGTCTAATTTTCCACCCTTAAAACTAATTGATTTTATATATCCGTTACTTGGTTTATTGATTTTTTGCTCTTGTCTGAATTGTTTGTCCAACAGAGCATATTTAATAGCTTCAAAATTGAATGCTCCGATTTTTAAGTATGTTGTTTGAGTTATGTCATTAATGCAATTTCCTGTTCCGATTCCTTCAATACTTTTAGCATCAGAACCCTCAACAAAGGCAGGTAATTCATTGTTGAGCCAAAGATTGAGGTTTTGGATTACATCTCTTGTTCTTACTTTTTGGAATCCGAGAACTGCTTTACGGAACAAAGGGTTGTTACCCAATTCTTGGATTCGTCCACCGTCTAACTCATTACAGAAGCCACTTTTTTGTTCAATATGAGCCATTATGATAAAGTAGTCCTTCTCAAAAGCGTTTAGTTTTTTTATAGTTTCAACCAAATTGTCATTTGAGCGACCATTTTCATTTTCATAATTATGTTTTCCCGCAAATGTTTGTGTTATAAATTGATTTATGTAATCTGTGCCGTTTGCAAGCCATTCAGTAGGATTGAAAACAATAAGACAATGAATTCCATTTGCTCCATCATTTACAGATAATTCAACTCCGGGCAAAAGATAAATTTCTTTCTTCTTGGCTGTCTTTGCAAGTGCCTTGTATTCATTGAAGTCAAATTTATTATGGTTGGTTATCGAAGCGATACCAATATTTTCTTGGTTTAGTTTATTTACATAGTTGGATATATAAAATTCATTGTCCCCATTATAAGAAAATTCATTGTCTGCATTTGTGTGCAAATGGAAGTCAGCCCTTAGCCAAGTGCTACCATTTTTAAATATTTCAAATTCTTTATCCATTGTACAAATCGTCTTTAGTGGAAACTAATAATTCTCTTATATCAACGTCTAAAACCTGAGAGATTTCAGTCAAGACTTGGATACTCGGTTGTGTATTATTATTACAATAATTAGTAACCACGACATAGCTTTTCCCTATTTTTTCGGCAAGCCAGGTTTGAGTTCTTCCTTGTTCTTTTAAAACCTTTTTTATTTGATTCATTTATATAGAGCCTTTTCATTTTGACATAATTACGCAAAGATACATTTATTTATGGTATTGCAATATGTTTTTATGTTGTAAAATGATATGTTTGTCAGTCAGAGGGCGGGCAGGAAACAGCTCTTTTGGTTTTTTGAAGCGTTGGCTTGTGTGTCGGCAAAAACCAAATGTGCTGTTTGTGCGGTGGCAAATCGACTTGCAGGTAACGTTCCGGCGCTTGGCGAGGTTGCGAAGTTCGGAACCGATTATTTTCTGTTAAAGATAAAATTTCTTGCGAAATGTAAACGTGTATTTACTACAAAATTCGCAATCTTGCCAAACGCCTGTTGTGCGTTCGGTTTTATTATGGATATTGTTTTAAACTTTCCAAAGTTTTCCAATCAACACATTTGATTTTTTTGCATTTTGTGTTAGATTTTCAATTCCACAAATATTGGTTATCCAGTATTCAATTTTCTCGTCAATTTCAAAGAAATCTAAAATTATTGTTTCGTCTAAATCAAATTTATTTCTAATTCCAATTGCTGGGTAAGCCTCTCCTAAAAAGTTTGAAAATGAAACTAAAAACACTTCAACTTTATCCTGATCAATTTTTAAAATGTTCGGAATTTCATTTCGAATATATTCTAAACACAAGACGATTAAATCATAGTCCCAATTTAATCTTTCATAAATATCTGGTTCGATAGGAATAAAACCTTTTCTAAGATTCTCGTTAGTTTTCATAATCAGGGAATATATTTCAGATTCTGATTTTAAGTCCAGTTCTTCCAAACTGACGCACAACTCCCAAATATACGAAGGTTTTTATAAAATCAAAAAAAATATTTAACTCATTTTCAATAACTTAATTTTGTACCTTCGCAGTTATACAAAATACGTAGCTATAAAAATTATGCAAAATGCGTAGTTGTGTTTATCTTAATTTAATGTTATTTTTACATTTTTCTATATAGTAGCCAAACTTCTTGTAATTTGTTTTTCCGTAAATATTAAAACCTATTGTTTTATTTTCTTATAATAAATACAAAATGATAATATGTAAATATTGTATAAAATACGAAGGTTGCATTTTAAATCATATCTATCGTTACCTTACATCTTTCTTCTTTGTGTTTCTTTTTTTAATAAGGTAAGTTCTCGTCCGGTTTGTCCGGCTACAGAGGTGTTTTCTTGTGCTCTTCTTATAAGGTAGGGCATTACGTCTTTTACCGGTCCATAAGGCAAATACTTACTTACATTATATCCTGCATCGGCAAGATTAAAGGTGATATTGTCGCTCATACCGAAGAGCTGCGAAAAATATACGTGATTATCTCCGGCTTCTATTCCTAATTGTTGCATCAATTCTATGGCTTTGTAGCTGCTTAATTCGTTGTGGGTGCCAATAAATGTGGCAACATAATTTTTACGCTCAAAACATAACTTTACAGCTTCGTCGTAATCATTATCGGTAGCTGTTTTGCTGGGTTGTACGGGAGATGGGTATCCTTTTTCGGCTGCACGGTTTCTTTCTTTTTCCATATATGCACCACGTACTATTTTGGCACCCAAAATATAACCACCTGCTTTTGCTAAGTCAAAAGACTTTTTTAAATAAGGCAAAGATGTATGCAAATACATTTGGAAAGTATTAAAAACAATAGGTTTTTCTTTGTTGTAGTGTTGCATCATTAGGTTGGTAATATCGTCTATGGGGTCTTGTATCCAGCTTTCTTCTGCATCTATTAATATCATTCGTTGGTGTTTGTAGGCTGCGGCACATATCGTTTCTATTCTTTGTAATACACGTTGCCATTCTTGTTGTTCTTCGTTAGTTAGGTTTTCTTTAGCGTGTATTTTTTCTAATAAGGCAAAACGTGCAAAACCTGTAACCTTTATCGGTATAAAAGTGATATTTTCTTTAGAAGTTGCATATTCTATAGCGCGTACAAACTCCGGAACTGCATTGTCAAAATCGCTTTCAGACGCTTTGCCTTCTACACCATAATCTAATGCTACATCTATGTGGAATTGGTGTAGCATTGCGGCTCTTTGTGCTGCTTCTTCTAATGTTTCTCCACCACAAAATTGACTAAATACCGTACTTTTTATCGCCCACTTTATGGGTAATTTTAACTTTAATCCCCACGAAGCTAAAGCCATACCTGCTTTTGAAAATGCAGGACTACCCATAACAGAAAACAATAATTGTGCTTTTTTGAGTTCGCCATTGCTTTTATAGCCAAATGCTATTTCGGTATTGTCAAAAGAAACCTGCATATAATTTTAATAATATTTTTTCTTTTTAAAAAATGCCTGTAAACAATGAAATACTATATTTCAATACTTACAGACATTACGTTTTTTAATGAATAATGTTAATGGTGTGTTTTGTTATTTTTCTAAAGTTTTAACTCCTCTAAATAATCTGCTCCATCTCCACGAACCTAAGTTAAGGAAACTTTTTTTGTAACTTAACCATACAAAAGATGCTTTACCTACAATGTGGTCGTCGGGTACAAAGCCCCAAAAGCGCGAATCTAAAGATTGGTGCCTGTTATCTCCCATCATCCAATAATAATCCATCTTAAAGGTATAATCGCTTACTTCTTTACCGTCTATATAGCATTTGTTGTCTGCTCCGATAGTAAAATTGTTGTTTTCATATACCGAAATTATTCTGCGGTAAAGTGCTATGTTTTCTAAAGTTAGGGGAACGGTCATACCTTTTTTGGGTATCACTATTGGTCCATAATTGTCCTGGTCCCAGTTTATTATTTTAGGTGTATGCGGATATACATCTTGATAATAATGTGGTACCAATTCTTTAAAAGAAACTTTTTCAATACTAGTTACGCCTTGCATTTTGGCTACTTCGGCAGCAGTTTCGGCATCCATTTCATACACATTGCTATTGTGTGTACCGAATGGGTCGCGAACTATATCTTTTTCTTCCATTTCATCTACCGGAATGAAAAAATTAGGTGTAGATGCCGTAATTCTGTAATGTGTTCTTTGGTGTGGGTATTCTTTGTTTTTTTCTCCGTTTACATATACTTCCGAATTCCTGATTTCTAATGTTTCTCCTGCAATGGCTACGCATCTTTTAATATAGTTTTCGCGTCTGTCCACAGGTCTGTAGATTACTTTTCCTTCGTTCCATACCACTGGTCGCGTATCTTGTCTTACTCTTTGGTAATAGTCTTTATCGGGCTCGTTAAGCATTACCGTATCGTTATTAGGGAAGTTAAAAACCACCACATCATTGCGCTTTACTTTACCAAATCCGGGTAGTCTTCTGTATTTCCATTGTACGCTTTCTACATAAGATTTTCCTCCAACTAACGGAATGGAATTGTGGACTAAAGGTAGTGCCAAAGGTGTCATTGGTAAGCGAGGACCGTAAGAAACTTTACTTACAAATAAATAGTCGTTGACCAAAAGCGTACTTTCCATAGAGCCGGTAGGAATGGTATAGGCTTCTATAAAAAATGTACGAATAATAGTAGCTGCTATAATGGCAAAAATGGCTGCGTCGAACCATTCTCTAAAAACAGATTTTTTCTTCTTGGGTTTATCGTCTTTTTTATTCTTTTTCCAAAAGGCTAATTTCATTAGTATTATTTTATTTTTTGTAGAAAAGGTAAAATGGAATAATTAAAATAAATGTTTACGTCATAATTGTAATTTTTCTAATCTATTATTTTAAGTAAAAAAATAAGCGATGCCAAAATTATGATTTATAACAATAACTCAAACGAAATTATTAAAGGATTATTGGATTGCCGGATTGAAAATGTTTTTTTCTACTTTTTATTAGTCTTCGTGTTTTCAAAATGTATTTGCATTCTTTTGGCAATATTTTCTGAAGCGTAGTATTCAAAAAATGTCGATGAAATGTTTTGTTTTTCTCCTTTAATACTATTTAATGCAGCGTTTGCAAATTGTTGCCAGTCATTATCTGCCACTATTTGTAATTTATTATTGCAATATTTGGGGTCAATGCCAAGTGCGCCCGAATGTGTAGAAATTACGGTCTTGTTCCAAGCCAGACTTTCTATTACTTTGGTTTTTACGCCACCGCCGCTAAGTACCGGATTAAGCATTACATCGCAACTCGAAAGCATTGCTCCTAAATCTTCCACAAAACCTAAATACACCACATCATCGTTTATGGATAGCGATTTTAATTGCTCTTGAATGTTGTCCGATAGATTTTTTCCGAAAATAATTAGATGAAAACTTTGATTGCCTTGTCTTATACGTGGTAATATCTCATTAATTAAAATTAAAACAGCTTCTGTATTAGGAGTATAATCTAACATTCCCATAAAGAAAAACCAAGGAATAGCTGCATTTAAACCGTAAGATTGTGCTGTCGATATTTTATTGTTGGGTTTTTCAGGACTTTCCGTAAAATCTATACCAAATGGCATTACGTCGGTGTTTTGCCGTTTGGTTTTAAAATTTTTGATTGCCCATTCTTTATCGTCTTCTGTTACAAAAAATATTTTATCAGCCTTATTGTACGCCCATTTTTCGTACCAATACATAATTTTCCACCACGATTTTCCTAAACTTTTAAATCTTAAACTTTCTATATTATGACTTCTGATATAAAGCGGAATATTGAGTTTTTTGGCAACTTTTAATGCCGTAAAAAACATATAGTGGTGATGTAAAAAAATATAATCAGCTTTATGGTCAATAGCCGCTTTTTCTATAATGTCTGCGCCGGAAAATGGTATATATCTCTTCTTTTTATTACTTAAAATAGGCGCAATGGTAAATGGGTATGGTTTTTCGGTGCTATTATCCGAAGTAGCGACAGTAAGTACATTATTATATACCGATAAAGATTTTTCGATAATAATTACACCCCAATGTCCGCCATTTACAGGAGGAGAAAATTTATATGGTACTATGCTTAAAATGTTTGCCATTTAGTCTTTTAATCGCTGCCCAAAATTGTAATTAATATTTTAATTGCCAAAAACTTATTTGTTCTACATAAAAAACTAGTAAAAATATTTATCATTGTACTTTCCTACAATTACTATAATAAAGTACTAATGAAAAATTCCTTTTCCAAAATTGCACTTGTAATCATTGCCATTGTATTTGCGGTATATCATATTTATTCTATTAATAAATTTAGTAAAGTATATAAGGCAACCACTTGGGACTCTTTAGGTTATTATATGTATTTACCTTCTGCTTTTATTTATAAAGATTTTAAAACATTAGCATACATAGATACCATTGACCAAAAATACCAACTTTCGGGTGGTAGTTTCTACCAATATTTTAAAACACCAGATGGAAATTATACCGGAAAGTACTTTTGCGGGGTAGCCATTTTGCAAATGCCTTATTTTTTTGCCGGACACATTGCTGCTCCAATGTTTGGCTATCCGCAAGACGGATTTTCGTTGCCATACCAGCACGCCATTGGTATTGGTGCTATATTTTGGGTAATGATTGGTTTTGTCTTTTTAAGAAAAGTGCTATTGCGTTTTTTCGATGATAAAACTACTGCTTTGGTAATGCTGATGTTGGTGTTTTGCAGTAATCTGCTTCAGTATGTTTCTGTAGATTCTGCACAAAGCCACGCTTATATCTTTCCGCTGTACAGTATGATATTGTGGTGTACCATTCGTTGGCACGAAAGTCCACGTTGGTATTTTGCCTTTTTAATCGGATTAATTTGTGGATTAGCTGTAATCTCTCGACCTACAGAAATCATCATTATTTTTATACCACTTTTGTGGAATATGCAAAACAAAGCTGCTTCTAAACTTAAATGGCAACTTGTAAATAAGTACAAAATTCAAATTATATATTTGGTATTGGGTGGTGTTATTGGCATCTTGCCACAGTTATTATATTGGCAGCATACTACAGGTTCGTTAATTTACAATGTAGGTAGTAAGTGGGTGTTTTTAAACCCTTGGTTTAGGGTATTATTTGGACCCGAAAAGGGTTGGTTTTTATACACTCCGATTGCCATTTTAATGGTTTTGGGTTTATGGAAAATGAAAGGAATGGCTTTTCAGAAAAGTGTTTTAGTATTTAGTTTGTTGAATATTTGGATAATTATTGCTTGGTTCGATTGGCGATATGGCGGCAGTTATTCTACAAGAGCATTAGTACAGAGCTATCCTATTATGGCTTTGGCTTTAGGTAGTTTTGTAGCTTATGCATTGAAGAAAAAATGGCATTATTATTTATATACCATAATCGTATTATTAACCCTTTTGAACTTTTACCAAATGGAAATTTACAACAAAGTTACAGGGGAAGGTTTTTCGCCATTTTTAAAAATATTTTAAGGAAAAATATACTGCTTAATTAAATCGATGTTTACCTAAAGTCCAAAATCTATTTTTGTTTACCAATGCCACATTTTCATCAATTATTTTACTACAAAAGCGATAATGGTAGTTATATTAGTTAAATATTCTAATGTATTATTGTAGGTCAAAAGGTACCACAGCGGCGGAAGAGATGGGCTATTTTATAGGTATAATTAGAACTAATTTTAAATTGTAAACGGTATGAGAAGAATGTCTAAATTATTTATGCACTTTTAACCTTCAAGTTTATAAATTATTTTTATACTTTTGGGGCTCAAAGCAAGCCTCATTTTTTCTAAATACTATGGGAAGTTTGTTTGTGTAAACTATACTTATGGGCATACTCAGTCCGGCAATTAAGGGAATTATAAAACTAAGGCAAAGTGCTATCGATAACTTTGTGCTTAATCCTATAGATACCCAAAAGCAAGTATTTAACGATTTAATCGGCTCTGCACAATTTACCGAATATGGTAAAATACACAATTTTGAGCATATTAATTCGATTAAAGAATTTAAACAGTCTGTACCGGTAAATGATTATGATACGCTTAAACCATTTATCGAAAAAATACTTAACGGCGAGCAAAACATACTTTGGAACGAACCTATAAATTGGTTTGCCAAAAGTAGTGGTACTACGAGCGACAAAAGTAAATTTATCCCTATCAGCAAATCTACATTAGACGATACCCATTTTAAAGCCGGAAAAGATGTTTTGGCGTTGCATATTAGGCAGTTTCCTCAGTCTAATATTATGTCTGGTAAGTGCTTAACGATAGGAGGGAGCCATCAGATAAATCAACTCAATGCAGATTCTTATTTTGGAGATTTGTCGGCAGTAATGTTGCAAAATATGCCAATGATGGGCAGTATTATGCGCGCTCCCGAATTGACCGTTGCTCTTATGGACGAATGGGAAGCAAAAATAGAAGCAATAATTTATAGTGTTTTCAACGATAACATTACATACATAGCCGGAGTACCTACTTGGGTTATGGTACTCATAAAACGCATGCTCGAAATTTCGGGCGAAAGCGATTTGCATAAAATTTGGCCCAATTTAGAATTGTATATTCATGGAGGAGTAAGTTTTACCCCTTACAGACAACAGTTTAATGAAGTTATTCCATCGCCCAATATGCGCTATATGGAGACCTACAATGCCTCCGAAGGTTTCTTTGCCGCACAAGACGATTTAAACGAAGAAGGAATGTTGTTGTTTTTAAATCATGGTATATTTTTTGAATTTATGCCAATGAGCGAATTAGGAAAAGAGAACCCCGAAACACTACAACTCAGAGAAGTAGAACTTGGAGAAAACTATGCACTAATTATTACAACAAATGCCGGATTGTGGCGTTATATGGTAGGAGATACGGTGCAGTTTACATCACTTTCGCCTTTTAGAATAAAAGTAAGCGGAAGAGTAAAAAGTTTTATTAACGCATTTGGCGAAGAGGTAATAGTAGATAATAGCGATAATGCTATACTTGCAGCTTGTAATACCACTGGAGCCTTAGTGGGCGACTATACCGCTGCTCCGGTATATATGACTAACGAAGGTAACGGAGCACACGAATGGATTATAGAATTTAACAAAGCACCGGAAAGTTTTGATGCTTTTGTAAAAGAATTAGATAGTGCATTGCAAAAAATAAACTCCGATTACGAAGCCAAAAGACACAAAGACATTGCGTTAAGAATGCCTATTGTACATCAAATGCCGGCAGGTGGTTTTAATGCCTGGCTCAAAAGCAAAGGCAAGCTTGGGGGGCAACACAAAATCCCTCGTCTTAACAACGACAGAAAAATTTTAGACGATATTTTAGCGTTTATGCAAGGCTTGTAAATTCCAATGATTAAACCAGATTAGAGAAAATTATTTTTACTAAAAATAAAAACTCCAAAACCTTGTAGGTAATGGAGTTTTATGTAAGTGGCTTAGTGCCCAGAACAGGAATCGAACCTGCACTCCCTTGCGGAAACCAGATTTTGAGTCTAGCGCGTCTACCAATTCCGCCATCTGGGCTATGGGGCAGCAAAGGTAATAGCTAATTTCTGAATTACAAAAAATATTGATTCCGATATACTAAATCTAACCGTTTTTGTTTACAATGTTATTAGCATTGGTATAAATCATATAATAAAAGGTACAAAACAATTGTGTTGCTATTAAAATTATCTGCATTTATTTGAAATGCTTTTGTTTTTTTGTTTTAAGTTTATGCCATAAATGAATTTATTCGGAAACGATATTAAAACAAAAAATCTCATTTCGCTTAGAGATTGCGCTATTCTAATTCTGGCAATTGGTTTGCATCTTTTTATGCTACAAGATAAGATTAATGCAGATATATGGAACGATGAATTATATACGCTTAAACATTTTGTATTAGTTCCATTTAAAACCACCGTAATGGACTATCACGTTCCTAATAATCATATTCTATTTAGTATTTTAGAAAGATATTGGCTGCAAATTACAGGGAATTTTGATTTAGGACTGTTATTAGAGAAACCCTACATAGCCCGAATTCCAAGCGTAATATTCTCCTCTATTACCATTATTTATACTTACTTAATAGGCAAAAAATTTTTCAATAATCACATTGCTGTTATTGTCATTGTGTTATTATTAGGTACTCTCCCTTTTTTTAATTTTGCTTGGCAAATAAGGGGTTATAGCCTCTCTGTATTGCTTACTACGGCGTTGCTTTACTATGTTTTAGGTTTTTTGGGTAACAAAAAATTTTTTGAAACCGTAATGATAGCTTTGCTAACTGCATTTTTACTCTATGCCATTCCTTCTAACTTTTATATCATCTTTAGTATCATTTTTATTTTTGGCATTTTTACTGCCATTACCATTATCCGTTCTTTAAAAACAAATAGAGCTTTAGGGTTAAAAGACAATGCGTATTTTAAATTAGTTTTGGCTATAATGGTGGGTATATGTATTGCATTACTTATGTATTATCCGGTTTGGGATTCGTTGTTTCATAATAAGTACAATGCCATAAAAAGCACTACTAATCCCGAAGTTATTACACTTTATTTGCCTCAAATTTTTATAGAATTATTTTCCGGAAGATTGGTTTGGCTTATTCCTATTTTTACGATTGGCTTATACGTTAGTGTTAAAAACCTAAAAATATACAAACAAGAATTAATCTCGTTATCCTTTTTGGCACTTGCTTTTCTCTTGCCTTTTGGCTTAGGTTATTTAAGAGGAGATACGCCTCCGGGTAGATTATTTGTCTTTTTTATACCTATTTTCATTTTGTTTTTATTGATAATTTTTAATCGATTTTTAGCTTTAAAAGTATTTGCAAAATCTAATGTTTTGGGGCAATTATTTGTAGTAGCAATTGTGCTTTTAAATTTGTACACATTTAGCTCAGAAAAGAAAAAAATAGATAATAGGTTAATGGAAAATAATCAAACCAAGTTTTTCGATATGGGCTTATACTACAACTATTTCGATACACATTTTGAACCTAATAAAGTAATTAAACAATATCTTCAAAATGAAAACAACCAAAACTACCCATTAATTCTACATAATAGTCAGCCACACGATATTCCCGATTATTTTAAACACTATAATATTAAATACTTCGGTAAAGACAAAACAGATAGTCTATTGCAATACAACGACAGCATTTTCTTAATTACTATCGGTACATTATCCTATGCCGAAATTACGCAATCACAGACATCTGATTGGCAATTAAAACCACTTTCGGATACTCTGTATTACCATAATTTTGTGCTAATGTACCGAACTAAATAATGTTGATTACTGTAACTCTTTTTGTTGCCTTATACTATTTGCTACTTTGCCTCTCTAATTAAGTTCCAATCATTATCTTTGCCAATATTATAGAACGAGTACTTTTTAATTTTTACAAACTTATAAATAATGAAGGTTGTCATTTTTGCCGGAGGCAGAGGAACACGAATATCTGAAGAATCAGTTTTGAAACCCAAACCAATGATTGAAATAGGCGGTAAGCCGATTATTTGGCATATTATGAAATCTTATGCCGCTTACGGACATACCGAATTTATTATTTGCCTTGGCTATAAGGGCTGGGTTATTAAGGAGTATTTTACCAATTATTTTTTACATAATTCAGACCTTACAATAGACCTTGCTAATAATACTACCCACATACATCAATCGCACGCAGAGCCATTTAAAATATCGCTTATAGATACAGGATTGGATACAATGACGGCAGGCAGACTAAAGAGAATTTTGCCCTATACTAACAACGAACAATTTATGCTTACTTATGGCGATGGGTTGAGTAATGTGGATATAAATGCACTGTTAGACTTTCATAATAAAAGTGGTAAAATATGCACTATGTCTGCAATACAAGCCAATAGTAGGTTTGGAGTAATTAATATAGAAGACTCAGGTGTAATCTCTTCTTTTGAAGAAAAACCCAAAGATAGCGGCACTTGGATTAATGGTGGTTTTTTTGTGGTAAATCCCGAAATTAAAAACTACTTACACGACGATGCTGACGACATAATGTGGGAAAGACAACCTATGCACGACCTCGCCAAAGACCAACAAATAGCAGCTTACAAACACCACTCGTTTTGGAAGTGTATGGATACGCTTCGCGAAAAAGAAGAATTAGAAGAAATGTGGCAAAACAATCCACTTTGGAAAAATTGGTAAGCATTACAAAACGACACCTAAGAAGCAATTAACACAACAACTAACATTAATGATGTTGCAAAACAAGGATTTTGTTCAATAAAAAAAACAACACCAAATTATTTATAATTTTGCCACTTGTATTACTTACTGTGTCGGTGGCAGAAGTTGTTTATTTATCCAACAAATACAATGATGTAGCCATTACTTCAGTAATTACATATAGTTCTGTTAGTTTAAGTATTATATGGTTGTTAGCTTGGGCTATTAATATTCGTTTTGTAGAAAAGTTTCCAAAACACTACCTGCGCTTTATTACAATAGCATTGTATAGTTTAGCCGTAACATTGTTATGGAGCATTGCAGATGGTTATTTAATTAGTTATTTAGATGACTTAAATTTTGGGAAACAAGAGCTTTTTTGGAAACAATACCATCAGTACAAGGCTATAATATTATTTCTATTAATTTTTATTATCGTAAGCACTAATATATTATTAGCTTTACTTCAAGAAAAAGAAAACATCTTACAACACCAAATCAAAGCAGAATCTTTACATAAAGAAGCAGAATTATACAAGCTCAGACAACAGTTTAATGCACATTTTATTTTTAATAGCCTCAATGCCATTAATGCCCTAATAGCCAAACAGCCAGATGATGCTAAAAAAATGCTTATTACACTATCGGAATATTTGCGTAACAATATCAAAAAAGAAGAGGATAAAAAAGCTACACTTGCCGAAGAATTACAAGACTTAAATCACTACCTCTCTATCGAAAAGTATAGATTTGCTAACAGATTAAAAATTATTGAAAACATCGAAGAAGAGTGCTTGTCGGTACCTACACCACCATTTATTATACAACCATTAATAGAAAATGCTATAAAATTTGGATTGTACGGAACCATAGGAGAGGTGCTCATAACCATAGATGTAAAACTAATAAACAAACATTTAGAAATTATCGTCTGCAATCCTTACGACCCTACGGGCGTAATGCCAAAAGGTACAGGATTTGGGCTTACAGCCGTAAAACGAAGATTGTATATTTTATACCAACAAAACGATTTGCTAAAAACAGAAATAATACTATCGGAACACAGTGCCATACACCAATTTAAAGCAATATTAATACTTCCAATACCCCTATAAATTTATTTAAATGATTAATTGCATTATTATTGAAGACGAACTATTGGCGCAGGCTGCGTTAGAAGATTTATTGGCTTCTTATTCTAATATTAACGTAATTACAAAATGCAATAATGGTTACGAAGGCTTAAAGGCCATTCAAGAGCATCAGCCCGATTTAATATTTTTAGATATTCAAATGCCTAAAATTACAGGATTTGAAATGCTGGAACTCTTAGAGCAAACCCCTAAAGTAATATTTACCACCGCCTACGATGAATATGCACTTAAAGCATTTGAAATTAATGCCCTCGATTATTTATTAAAACCTATAAACCCCGAAAGGCTCGCTATTGCAATTAATAGAGTGCTACAACCCTCCGAAGATAATAAAAATAATGTACTAACTAATAATATAAACTTACCCGAAAAAGTACAAAGAATAGTAGTAAAAGAACAAGGGTCAATTAAAATAATACCGTTAGAGCAAATTCTCTATATAGAAGCAGCAAACGACTATATTAAGATACATACTAAAGAAAAATATTACCTTAAACTACAAACAATGTCGGTAGTTGAAAATAGCCTGCCCGAAAATCAATTTGTAAGAATACATAGGTCGTACTTACTCAATATTGCTTTTTTGCATCGTATAGAACCGATGGACAAAGAAAGCTATGTAGCTCGGTTGTTAAATAACGATACAAGGCTGCCCATTAGCCGTTCGGGGCAAAATTTACTCAAAAAGGCTTTGGGGATTTAATGTCAATATGTAAAATGTGATGTTTCAGGCTAATTTTTTTTTGAGGTGCTATGAAATTTATATGTATTATATTTTCAAACCTAATTTTGCTTTATAATAATGTGGAAGAATCTTCTTATAAATTAACACAGAAGAAACTCCCCTCTCCAAAGTAGAGGGGTTGGGAGTGAGGTGAAATTACACATTAGCTATACATTAACTATAAATAACTACTATTGCCAATGTTCTATTTTTACTGTTGAGGTGTAAATCATTTTCGTATCTACTCTCAGTTAATAGCTTTAACTTTGTTGCTTCAAAAAAAAATACACAAGATATACAGATGAATAATAATCGTTTTGAAATAATAGCAGACATTATACTGCACAGAAGAACCATTAAGCCCGTTCAGATGAATGGAGAAGCCATTCCCGATGAAGAAATAAATCTATTGCTAAACTTGGCAGATGCAGCACCTACGCACGGCAAAACAGAACCTTGGCGGTTTTTAGTATATACCGGAGCTACATTTGAAAACTTCTGCTTACAACACGCAGAACTATATAAGCAAACAGAAAAAGAAGAATTGTTTTTGGATAGCAAATACGAATCTTTAAAAGGAATGTACCGTAACGTTTCGCACCTCATAATAGCCTGTATGGTAAGAACGGAAATTACCAAAATACCTGCCGAAGAAGAATATGCTGCCGTAAGTGCCGCCATTCAGAATATATTAATAGGCGCAAGTGCATTAGATATTGGCGGATTTTGGAATACAGGAGGAATGACACACAGCAAAGAACTTAAAGCCTTATTACAGCTTAAAGAAGATGACCGTATTTTAGGATTATTATATCTTGGCAAATACGATACAACCATTCAAAAATCGCTTCCGGTAAGACGCATTCCTCTTTCCGAAAAAGTAAAATGGATGTAACACCAACGTGAAATACAACTGAATTGGGAATATTTGTTTAGCGTATTTTGGAAACCAAAAATACATTCTCAAATAGTTTAGTTATTTCACATAATTTTGCATTTATGTTAGACAGAAAAGCAGCTCCTGCAATAAAAGATGCAATAGATTACGAATACAATTTACAGCCTTGCAACTCCGAAATTTTAGCAAATAATGTTCCATTTTATTGGTTAAATGCAGGCACGCAAGAAGTAGTACAGATAGAGTGGGTGTTTGCTGCCGGCTTGTGGTACGAATCGCAAATAGCGGTAGCAGCTTCCGTTGCGGGATTACTTAAAAATGGTACTTCGCAACATAATTTTAATTTTATAAACGAAACCATAGAATACTACGGAGCCTCACTTAAAGTAAGTGCCAATAATGATTTTGCCACTATTTCTTTACACACACTTACAAAACATTTAGATAAAATACTCCCAATAGTTTACGAACTTATTGCCGATGCTGCATTTCCCGAAGGGGAATTACAAATCTTTCAGAGAAATGCAATACAAAGGCTTGCTGTAAATCAAAAACAATGTGCTTTTGTAGCCAACAGACAAATTGATGTTCGTTTATTTGGCAAACAGCATCCTTACGGAAGATATACCGAAGCAGAAGATTTAATGGCTTTAAATACCAAATTGCTGCAAGATTTTCACAAGCATTTTTATACGCCCGATAATTGTAAGATTTTTATGGCAGGAAATTTTACCGATAAAGAACTTGCGATTGTAAAATCCATTTTTGGGCAAAATTGGTCTAACTATAATGCCGATTTAAGCATTAACTACCAATATCAACTTTCGGAAGAAAAGAAGAGTTTTATCATTAATGATAAAGAAGGAGTACAAGGAGCAATCCGTATTGGCAGTCATTTTCCAAACAGAAACCACCCCGATTTTGTACCTTTAATAGTCTTAAATACGCTATTTGGGGGGTATTTTGGTTCGCGGTTAATGTCTAATATCAGAGAGGAAAAAGGATATACTTATGGAATATATTCTTATATGTATGCATTTAAACACAATGCAGCATTAATAATTAATACCGAAGCGGGTAGGGAAGTGTGCGCGCCGGCAATAGAAGAGATATATAAAGAAATGGATAATCTTTGTAAGGAGCCAATTGAAGAAGAGGAATTACAATTAGTGAAAAACTATTTATTAGGTACTTTGTTATCCGATTTAGATGGTCCGTTTGCTATTATGCACCGTTGGAAGTCATTGATACTCAATAATAGAAATGAAGATAATTTTAAAGATAGTGTACAAATTTACAAAACTGTTACCGGAGAGCAATTAAGCGAATTGGCAAATAAATATTTTGTAAAAGAAAGATTTTATGAACTTTTAGTAATATAAATCCCAAAATTGCGTTATAATGGAACTTAAATTGTATGAAGAATTGTATATTGGAGAAACTGAAGGAAAGGGCAGGGGAGTGTTTGCAAAAAATGATATTAGCCCAATGAAAACAGTAGAAATATCGTCTGTGTTAATGTTAAACGAAGAAGAGCGCGAATTAGTAGAAAGAACAGAACTATACAATTACATATTTGAATGGGGAGATGATGCCGAAAAATGTTGTGTAGCGTGGGGGTATATTTCGGTATATAATCATAGTTTTGAGCCTAATTGCGATTATTTTATGTCTTACGAGGATAAAACCATAATGATTAAGAGCATAAAACCAATTAAAGCCGGAGACGAACTAACAATAAATTACAACGGAGAAACACATATAAAAGATAAACTGTGGTTCGACACAAAATAAAAATTACAATCAAAAATTTAAAACAACCTTTATTTATGTTCAAAAAAACAATTACGATTATTGCATTAGCACTATTAGGTATTAATGCACAAGCACAAAGCGACTATGGAAACAATATAATTCGTATAGCGCCATTTTCTGCTTACGATGTAGGTGTCGGTCTTAACCTTAGCTACGAAAGGCATTTAGACAAAAAGCAGCAATTGAGTGTTGTAGTGCCTATAAATTTTTTATTCAATCTGAACTATAATGCAAATGGAGAACAAGATATGTATTATGCATTTACTCCCGGATTAAAATTTTATCCGAGTGGACAGAAAAAAGTAACTTATGCTGTAGGTCCAAGTATGTTTTTCCTTACGGGACAAACCAAAGAGTGGGAATCTAGTGGTTGGTCGCAACAATTGGTAACCAAAGAGCGATTTATAATGGGGTTATTAGTAAACAACTATTTAAACTTTAATATTTCTAAAAACTTTTTGTTTGGAATGGAAGCCGGATTGGGTTTGAAATATGTAGATAAAACAACCAATAAAACCAATCCATCTAGTACTTTTAATAATGGCATTAATGCTTTAGGTCAATTTTCTTTGACTTTTGGAGTAAGATTGTAGCATCTATATTTCATAGGTTATTCGTTAATGTACGAAAACAATAAAAACTGCATATATTGCAGTTTTTGTTGTTTTTACCCAACCATTAACAAATATATAGTGTCGTTATAAAAGAAGCTTCAATGTTTTATGAAAGTAAAGCATTATTTTTTAATTATTTAAATTTATATTTATGAGAAAAATTTTATTATTACCACTAATTTTATTGGCAACCGAAATGCTTTCTATTAAGGAAGTAAAAGCGCAGAATCCCACTTTTAATAATATTACCATTGATGTAGATTCATTTTGCCATAAGTCAAGTTCAAACTTTGGATTCCTGTTAAGGGGCAATACTTTAAATGCAGTAGGATTGCATAAAGTAATTATTACTAATTCTATAAACAGTACTGAATTTTTTAGGGATACCTTTGATGTAAATCAAAATTTCATTTGGGCGAATGTTATTGAATTTGACACAGGGTACAATACTGTAAAATTAGAGCTATGGGATGCCTCTTATACGTCATTATTTGATTCAACATTTGTCTATAAAAATATCTTAAATAAATCTTGTAATTCTCTACATGTATATAACTTTTTAGATGAAGACAATAATTGCGCACGAGTATATACGGAACCAATATTACCAGGAATTAATATGGGGATTTTTAAAAATAATGTATTGCTTCAGACATATATTAGTAACTACGGTAGTAAGAATTTATATGCTTATGATTATTACGAAACAGACACTATTAAATTAAAACTTTTAAATAATACTTATTCTTCTTGTTATACTAATGATGAGTTTGATTTTCAATTTGATACAGTTGGTATATATGAAATATTTAACTTCGGAATACAATGTGTAACTGGAGAAGATTTGTATTTATCTGCAACTAACACATATAGAACAGCTGCGGGCCCAAGTTATATATATCTTACTTATGGCAACATTTCTTGCGATTCTGCATTTGATGTAGAAATAGAATATACTTTTCCAACACAATACGATTTTGTTTCTAGTAATAATACTAACAATACTATTGCCGGTAACACTATTACATTTGATATTGGAGATATACCGGGTTCATTTCAAGGTCAATTTTGGGTAAAACTACAAAACACCGATACTACTATGATGGTAGGGGACAGTGTGTATCAATCTGGAGTAATAACACCAATTACAAACGACATTAATCCTGCCAATAACCAATTTGGTGATAGTGTAGCCATTATAGGTTCTTACGATCCTAACCAAAAAACAACCTTACCCGAAGAGTATCTTGACGATCCATTACAATCAATAGAATATTTAATAGAGTTCGAAAACTTAGGGAATGATACTGCATTCTTAGTTAGACTTGCAGATACGTTATCCGATTTGTTGGATTACAATACTTTTGAAATCTTAGGAGCATCTCACGAATATCAATTTAGTTTAGACGATTACTCTTCTACTTCTAAAATATTGACTATAACTTTCCAAGACATCAATCTTGCAGATAGTTCTAACCAAGATGAAAACAAAGGATTCTTTAAATACAGAATTGCTCCTAAACCAGGATTAACTTTAGGTACTAAAATCCACAATACAGCCCATATTTACTTCGATTACAATCCAGCAATTGTTACCAATACTACTTCTAACGAGTTAAGACCATTAGGAATAAATACACCAAACAATAATCTTAAAGTTGCTGTATATCCTAATCCGGTTAATAATGTAATGGTAGTAGATAATGTAGAAGGTAAAGTTGCGAGTGTAAATATTTACAATGTATTAGGACAAAAAATACATACTCAAAACATTGCAAAAGGCAAAACAGAAATTAATACTGCATCGTTTGCAAATGGTGTGTATATGTTAGAATGTAAAGGACAGAATGGTGTTACCAAAACCATTAAGTTTGTAAAAGAATAAGAGTCTTTTTTTTAAAGTGTGCAAGTAAAATGTGTAGGCTGTTTCTTAATTGAAACAGCCTATTTTTATATTTAGCAAGCTCCAATTAAATCTTAACAAAGAACAGAGAAAATGTTTTTATGCTCAAAGTAGAGCATTAAAAATCAAAATATTTTTGCCATTTTCATTTGGCGAAGTGTAGGCTAATTCTTTTTACCTAAAAGAAGCAAGTCCTTATAAAGCAATGCATCTGCTTTACTCTGCAATTATACTTCAACTCCACTATTATATGATAAGTAAAACAAACCTACCTTTTTTAGCATAATAATTTTACTTTTGCCATTCTATTAAAATATATCAATGAAATATATTAACGAAATAAACAAAAGACGAACTTTTGCTATTATATCGCACCCCGATGCGGGGAAAACCACCCTAACAGAAAAACTATTATTATTTGGCGGTGCTATACAAACAGCCGGCGCCGTAAAAAGCAATAAAATTAAGAAAAGTGCTACCTCCGATTTTATGGAAATAGAACGACAAAGAGGTATATCGGTAGCCACTTCGGTAATGAGCTTTGAATATAAAGATATGCTCATTAACCTCTTAGATACTCCCGGACACAAAGATTTTGCAGAAGATACATACCGTACACTTACCGCTGTAGATAGCGTAATATTAGTAATCGATAGTGTAAATGGAGTAGAAGAACAAACACGCAGACTAATGGAAGTTTGTAGAATGAGAGATACGCCCGTTATTGTTTTTATTAATAAAATGGATAGAGATGGTAAATTTCCTTTCGACCTTTTAGAAGAAATAGAAAAAGAACTGAACATATCGCTGCACCCACTTACTTGGCCCATTAATATGGGAAAAGAGTTTAAAGGCGTATATAATCTTTACGATAAAAAATTACAAATTTTTACTCCTGGACAAAAAGCAACCGAAGAGAACTCCATTCCAATTGCAGATTTGAATGATGCCACTTTAGATGCCAAAGTGGGCGAAAAAGATGCAGCACAATTAAGGGAAGATGTAGAGTTATTAGAAGGAGTTTATGGCGATTTGAACAAAGACGATTATTTAAAAGCTGTAATTGCTCCTGTGTTTTTTGGTTCTGCGGTAAATAATTTTGGGGTAGGCGAATTATTAGATACATTTATCAATATAGCCCCAGCCCCTCTACCACGCAATACCACTATGGGAGAAGTAGCTCCCGAAGAAGAAAAATTCAGTGGTTTTATATTTAAGATTCACGCTAACTTAGATCCAAGGCATAGAGATAGAATTGCATTTTTACGCGTATGCAGCGGAAAATTTGAGCGTAACAAAAACTACCACCACGTACGTTTAGAAAAAGACGTTAAGTTTAGCAATCCATATTCTTTCCTTGCACGACAAAAAGAAGTGATAGACGATGCCTATCCTGGCGATGTAGTAGGTCTTTTCGATACGGGCAATTTTAAGATTGGTGACACGCTGACAGAAGGTACAGATTTTCTTTATACCGGAATGCCTAATTTTTCGCCGGAGTTATTTAAAGAGGTAATCAATAAAGACCCAATGAAAACAAAGCAGTTAGAAAAAGGAATCAGGCAGCTTACAGACGAGGGTGTGGCACAGTTATTTACCCAACATTCTGGCAACAGAAAAATAATAGGTTGTGTAGGAGAGTTACAATTTGAAGTAATACAATATAGATTACTGCAAGAATATGGGGCAAAAGTAGAATTTGTACCTTTGGCGTTTTACAAAGCCTGCTGGATGTCTGGGGATAAGAAGAAGATTGAAGAATTTACACGATTTAAGCAAGGCAATGTAATGGAAGATAAAGACGGCAAGTTGGTATATTTGGCACAAAGCGAATGGTATTTGAATACAGAAATTCAGAACAATCCCGATATTACATTTCATTTTACGAGTGAGTTTTAGTAATTATTTTTCACAACATTCATTTTTAAACCCATAGCGAATTAGCAAACAAAAAAATGAGCTATTCAACAGCAATTGTACAAGGTTTTTTATTAGGTCTTTTTATTGCCATTTCGGTAGGGCCTACCTTGTTTGCTGTAATCCGCTATAGTATGCACCATAGCTTTAAAGCAGGCATAGCTTTTGTTTTGGGCGTTTCGTTCAGCGATATTATTTATGTAACATTAGCCAACTTAGCGACAGATTGGCTCGATTTTTTAGATAAGCACAGCACCGAAGTAGGTTATATAGGATCTATATTATTTATGATAATGGGCTTGTATGGTTTTTTTAAAAAATACAAACCTAAAAAACCACCACGTACCGGAAAACCAATAAGCATAAGCAAAGGTGCATACATAAAAATATGGAGTAGCGGTTTTTTAATGAATACCCTTAATCCGGCAGTATTGTTACTTTGGGTAGGCTCACTAACATTGGTATCGGGAGCAGGTATTAGCAAACGTGCAGTACTTTATGGAGTGTGTTTAGGCGTGGTATTAGGTATCGACTTTTTAAAAGTTTTTCTTGCAGAAAAAATACGTAACAAACTCACACTTAGAAAAATTATGTACCTCAATAAAGTATCTGCAATATTTATTTTTGTATTAGGATTAATACTTTTCTTTAAAGTGTATTACGGAGTAGAAATAGGGCATTAAAAAAAAATTCATCACTCCCCGTCTTGTGCAGTTTGGTAGCGATATAGTCTTGCATAATAGCCATTGTGTGCCATTAACTCATCGTGTGTACCCGACTCAGAAATATTGCCATTTTCGAGAATAATTATGTTGTCGAAATTCCAATTTTTAAATATACGATGCGTAACTACTATAGTGGTTTTATTATCTAAAACTTTGTCGAGATTATGCTGAATTTCGTGTTCGGTGTGCATATCTACCGCAGACAAACTATCGTCTAAAATAAATACAGACGGTACTTTATACAATGCCCTTGCAATAGTAATTCTTTGTTTTTGCCCACCCGAAAGCATAACTCCTCGTTCTCCTGTAAGTGTATCATAACCATCGCTAAGTCCGACAATATCTTTATCTACGGCAGCCATTTTTGCAGCAAATTGTACCCTCTCCAAACTATGCTCTTCATCGTTCATAGAAATATTATTAGCCACACTATCCGAAAACAAAAATACATCTTGCGACACATTGGATATTTGACTGCGCAAACTTTGTAAGTTATACTCTTTTACAGAAACACCATCTATTACAATGTCACCTTTGTCCACATCGTACATTCGTAACAATAAATGTAGCAATGTAGATTTTCCGGAACCCGTTTTTCCAATCACTGCAATTCTATCTCCTTTATTGATTTTTAGATTAATATTTTTAAGTGCAGTAATACCCGTATGTGGATAGGTAAATGTTACGTTTTTAAATTCAATTTCTCCTTTAATCTCTTTACTGATAGCATTTTGGGCGTTTACTATTTCGGGTTGGGTTAAAAGGAATTCGTTAATTCTACGTTGCGATACTGCTGCTCTTTGTATCATATTGGCAGTCCACCCGATAGCCGAAATCGGAAATGTAAGCATAGAAATGTAAATCACAAATTCGGCAATATTACCTACTGTTATATTTCCTTGCATCACTTGCCAACCGCCAATAAGTATAGTAGATATTATACTAATGCCTATAAACAAACTCATTGCAGGAAAATAAATAGCTTCGGTCAAAGCTAAGTTGATAGCACTTTTACGATATTCGGCAGCGTCTTTTGCAAAATGTTGGTACATCGCATCTTCTTGTCCAAAAGATTTTACTACTCTAATGCCGGCATAAGATTCTTGCGCATCGGAAGTAATTTTAGAAAGCTGTGCTTGTATTTTTTCGCTTTTACGATTTACTATTTTGTTTACATAAAAAATAGCAAATGCTAACAATGGTAAAGGTGCTAATACGTATAAACTCAACGATGGACTTACGCGTAGCATATTATAAATACACAATACCGTTAGAACTGTAAGGTTTATGCCATACATTATAGCCGGACCGGTGTACATACGCACACGAGATACATCTTCGGAAATTCGGCTCATTAAATCTCCTGTGGCGTTTTGTTTAAAAAAAGAAGTGCTTAACTTTTGGTAATGGTCGAAAACTTCGTTTTTTTGGTCGTACTCTATATGCCGCGACATTACTATAATAGTTTGTCGCATAAAAAACATAAACAAACCTCTAAGAATGGCAAAAAGGATTAATAAAAAACCATTAAACATTACCAAATTCATTACATCGGTACGCATAGATTTTGCTTGATGCAGACCTGCAGAAGTGGCAGTATCTATAGCGTGATAGGCATTTATGTTTTCATAAACAATATCCAGCACTTCACGAACTATACCCGGAGTTAAAACCGCAAAAACATTAGATACCGTTACAAACAAAGCACCTAACAGTAATCGCGATTTGTATTTTACAAAATATTTATTAAGAACACTTAACGAACGCAAAGGGAAAATAGATTAAATCTGTACAATAATATTTCTTTAAAAATGGTTATAATGCCAATTTTTAAGAAATTAAGTATGCGAAGGTAAGGAAACAAAGATGGATTTATTAACTTTGCAATTCGTATTTTTAAATGGGTATATATTCAAAATCAATAGTAGCAATTTGTGTAACAATGCTTATTTTTTCTTGTTCTAAACCGGAACAGAAAAAGAAAGGCTTTACAGAAGAAGAGTTTAATGCTAAGTTTGACAGCATTAAAACTGAAAGCATTAAAAAAATTCAAGCTGAGGCTAAAGAAAATTTAGACCGAAAGTTATCTATTGAACTTAAGCCATTAGTAGATTCTATTTTACAAAGAAAAGTAGAAACGCCTAATATTGTACTTCCGGAAGAACGTATAGACCTACCCACAGAAGATGATGATGAAACTGATGAAAATTTGCTTAATGAAGAAAAACCTTTAAAACCTGTATCGGTAAATTAAAAGGTGTAGCATAATGCAACATTCGCACAACTTACCAAACTGCTTATCATCCTGCGTTACGAGGTTTCCAAGGAATCTCTTCTCCGCCCTGCTGTATAAGTATATATCTCGAAAGTGCAAACAAAAAGTCGGACAAACGGTTCAAATATACTAATACAATATCTGCAACAAACTCATCGGAACTTTGCATATCTACACATATCCTTTCGGCTCTACGGCATACACATCGTGCTATGTGTGCAATGCTTGCCACTCTGTTGCCTCCCGGTAAAACAAAAAATTTCATTTCTGGCAACTCTTCGTCCATAGTGTCAATTTTATTTTCTAACCAGGTTACATCTGTATCGAGCAAATCGGGTAATTTCATCTTGGGTGCTTTCTCGGGGTTGGTAGCCAAAGAAGAGCCGATGGTAAATAATCGGTCTTGAATTTCGTTTAGCCATTCGGTTCCTGTACTATCGTGCCATTCATCTTTGAGTAAGCCAATATAAGAGTTGAGTTCATCTACCGTACCATAAGCTTCTACCCTTATGTAATTTTTAGGAACGCGTGTGCCGCCTATTAATCCGGTTTTGCCTTTATCGCCCGTTTTGGTATAAATTCTAAATGCCATAGAAAGATTGAATTGTAAGACAAATTTAATAAATTTTATTGAAGGAAGAGTTTATTTTAAGCTAATAAACAGCTTAATAACCCAAACGATAAGTAACGAATATAATTTATCTATACAAGTCAAAAGACTTTAATACTTCTGTAAAAACATCTTTAGTCGGATGTCCAAAATCATCATTTAAACAATGTATTTTACCATCATTATAATATAGAATACAATATCCACCACATTTCCAAACACCATCTAAAAATGTATAATCCGGTTTTAAGAATTTTATAGAATCTAAATATTCTAAAGTCGTCAAAATTGAGTTGATAGGTTTTTGATAAGTATTAAACCGTTCCTTAGGTGATATTGTATTAAAAGAAGTAAATTCTAAAATAACTTTTGTATCTTTTGGGTATATTTTTACTACATATTCATCTGATGATATTAACCAACTATAAATTAAAATACTCCATTGATGACTTAATAATTCTTGATATAAACTATCATTGATAAAAGTAAATGTATCTATAATATTTTTACTTAAAACTATCTCAGGATTATTAAAAATATTATTTGCAATAAGACTATCAATATATGCCGTATAATGTTCAAAACTTGTAGTTTCATCAACATTTTGGGTACTATCCGTTTGAATTCCATTCTTTAATTCAGGATTTTTTGTAGCATTATTACAAGAAAATAATGTAAACACTACTAATCCTAAATTAAAAATGATATTTAGACATTTCATTGGATAATATTTTAATTACAGAACTACTTCTCTCCCTTAAACATTTTCTCTCCCGCATTTGCATTAAAGCGCAGTAAGTTTTCGGCAGGTGTAATAGGACAAGAATAACCGTCTTTGTAAGCACAATAAGGATTGTAGGCTTTATTAAAATCTATTAACATTTTGCCGTCTATTATATCTTTTTGTGATAAACTTAAATATCTGCCACCTCCATAAGTGCTTTCGGAATTGGTTAAATCTCTAAATGGCAAAAACAAATAATCGCGGAGTTGCTTGTCTTTCAATAAATCCATACTCTGATATACCAATAATTTCATTTCCTTGCCTCTAAACTTAAAAGTAATATAGCCGTATTGTCTGTATGGCTTGGCTTTACCACTCGATGTTGGCATTTTAAAAACCGGCATACCGGGAGTTATTACAAAATTGGCAAGAAAAACATAAGATGCATTCGGAGCAAAATAATCGAGCAAAGCGGTATCAGTAGCAGTTATCGGACTTTTAGTTTTTGTCAAAAAATCTGTTTTAATCTTTTGTCTGTGGAGAAGAATAGAGTCTTCGTAAGATTGAGCAGAAACATTAAGAGTACTCAAAATTAATACACAAAAAATACTTACAATATTTATTAATTGCTTGATGAGCATAGTAAAATTTTTATACGATTAGTTCTTTATCGCTGTAAAATACAACTTAAATTAGTTTATTTTCCTTTTTGCAAAAAAAGACACGAATTTACACGATTTGTTATTCTGCCAATAATAAAAAAATGCTTGGTATTTTATGAATATCCAACTTGTAGTTTTTCCATTCTTTTAGTGGCATAGTTTTAATAAAAGCATTGTCGCTTGTAATGTCTGCTGCTACACATAATTTAGTATTTGCAGTACAATTGTGTATTAAATCGTCGATAAGTAGATGATTTCGATAAGGTGTTTCTATAAAAATCTGTGTTTCGGCATTTAATTTAGATTGGTTTTCTAATTCTTTGATAGACTTATTTCTATGTGGATTTTTTACTGGCAAATAGCCCAAAAATCTAAATCTTTGTCCATTAAAACCCGAAGCCATTAAAGCCATTAAAATAGAAGAAGGACCTACAAAGGGAATTACTTCTGCCCCCCAATCTTGTGCTTTGGCAACTAATACACTTCCGGGGTCTGCCACACCGGGGCAGCCCGATTCGCTCATTATACCTACTTCGTAGCCATTTTGCAGCCATTGGCGTAATAAATCAATATTAGGTGCTTGCCTGTGGTTAATTTCTTCAAAATGGATAGCATCAATATCTACATTCTTATCTATACTTTTTAAATAACGACGGGCAGTTCTTACATTTTCAACAAAATAATATTTTAGCTCTATGCTTTTTAATTTAACCATTTCAGGTATTGTTTCCAGTCCATTTTCGGTAATTGGAATAGGAATCATTAATACTTTACCCGTTAAGTGAAATTGTGCCATAAAAGATTGGAATTATTGAGAGGTATATTCATTCAGCCAATTTAATGCTTCGTTTGTTATTCCGTTATACCAATCAAGTTCGTTGTCTGTCGTGTTTGCCAATTCGTTTGAACGTTCAAAAAATCGTTGAACGTGTCTTGGTTCAGGAACATAACTTGCTTTATGCGAGTCTTCAACCATTTTTAAGAATACGTTCAATGGAAGTGGAACAATTGTCGAAGTTCCTCCGTAATAGCTGATATTCATTTTGTGTAAGGCGTAGAAATGAGCAATACAAGCCTCATTTATTTTCGGTGCGATAAACAAAGAATATGCTGGTTTGTTAATTTCTCGTTTTAGTTTTGCAAGGTGTCGAGTTACAGGTTCTCCCTCCGTTTCATATTGTCGTTGTCCGCTTTGCATTGTAACTTCTACGGTCAATCCAAAAGTTTCATAATCACAAACAATATCTGCCATATTTCCCTGTGCTGTGGACATTGGATTTCCAAAGTCGTCAAATTTCAAGTTTGCTTTGATGTTTCCACCGTCAAGCATTGTCATTGCTCGCCAAGTATTCCATTCCAACATTAAAGGCGTGTCGTAAAGCGAGTTGTCAAGTATTTGCCCAAATGTTGTATTGATTTCATCAAACAAACGATAATCTTTGATTGCTGTAACTTGTTCGGTAATAATTTGCTCTTTTCGTTTCTCTAATTCATCAGCAAAAATGTCTTTTAGTTGTTGTAAGGAGAGTGTTTTACTGATTTTGATTTTCGGAAATTCAGAACTAATTTTTTGTTCTAACAACTCTCTGTTATCAGTCAAAAGAGTTGGCGTTTCAGCGTTTCCAAGATAAGCAACATACTGTTTTTCGTTGTCAATAAATTGCGGTTCTCTGTTTGTATGCTCCAAAAAATAATCTACTTCTGAAATTTTTTCGGGAACTATTGAAATAGATTTTCCGATATGCGAAATGTTTACCAAACCTGTTGCACGCAAATAACGGAAACAAGCGTCTGCATAATCTCGCATATTGCTTGCTTTGGTTTTCAGGAATTTTGAAACGGAATTGTCATTTGTTTCTCTTGTTTTGGTGTTGCCCGAATTTATATCATCACTGTAAATTTCGTGTAGTTCACTTTCCAAATATTCAGCACGAAATTTTTTGTAATTGCCCTCATTTTGTGCTTTGGCTGTTCTAAAAATGTTGATTTTAGAAACAATATTTTCGAATTGTCGATAATCCACTAACTGCAAACCGAAAATCATTAACTCGTCAAATTTTAGTGAACCGAAATGACGAATTAAGCGGAATAATTCAAGATACGGCTTTACCCAAAAATCGGCTGAATTTTTGCTTGGTTTGTGAAATGGTGATGGAACTTGAAATTTTAAAAGTTGTCGCAAAAAGATTTCATCTTTCCGCTTTGAGTTCACCAATTCTTCTCCTGCCGAAGTTAGCTGTATTGTTGGCGAAAGAATAACAAAACCAAGTGCTTTTGGTGCTCGATTAATTCTATCTCTTGCACTAAATGCTGGGTCGTTCGCACCTTCTCCGTTGAAAAAGTTTTCCTCTTTCAACAGTTCCATAAATGCTCTTTGCGTATCTGTGTTCCATTTTTGACCTGAAAAATGAGTGTTTAACAACTCGATTTCAGGAATCATTTTACTTGGCGTTCTCGGGGAAGTCGTTACGAAAATTACTTTGCTGTCTATTCTTGCCATACTATTTTAAAGTGCCAATGCTTGATTAAATTCTAATTCGGGAAAATGTTCTTTCGCTACGTTTCCGTAGTTGGAAATTAAAATGTGGCTTGCTTCTGACTTAAACCTGTTTCTGATATTGACAGCATAAGATTTTCCGTATTCGTCCACAATCATATCTCCATAAAGTTTTTCGGTTAATGGCGTTCTGCCTATAACCATAAGTGCTTTACACTTTAATTGCTTGTAAGCGTTGGCTAATTCGGTATGATTTTTTTCGTTAAATCCGTCTTTATATTCCGAATTGCCATAATCCGAAAACACACAATCATAAGGTGGGTCTAAAAACATAAAATCATCTTCTTCTGCCATTTCAAAAATGTTTTTGTAATCGCAGTTATAAATTTCCGTATTAGTAAGTAGTCGGCTGTGTGCCTTTGTTACCAATGATGTATTTAAGTTAGCATATCGTCCGTAAGGCACGTTAAATTCACCTTTTGAATTGTAGCGTATCATTCCCGAATATGCCGTTTTATTGATGAAAAAATAAAGCAAAGCGTCTGAATACTTTTTGTCGGTCAAATCGTTAAACATCTCTCTGATTTGATAATAAAGGGCTTCGTTACCGTCATCAACTCGTTCTGTTGGTGTTTGAGCTTTTAATTCTTCAAACTTTTTGCGGTTTATGCGATATATTTTTTCAATTTCTGAAAGTTCTTTTTGCAAAGTTTCAAAATCCGATTTTACGCCTTTGTAGAACGCCATTAATTTTGAGTTGATGTCGTTGATAATTGCACGTTTTGGTTCTAAATAAAAGAACATTGCACCACCGCCAAAAAACGGTTCAATGTAACGACCGTCAAAGTTTGGGATATGTTTTTCCAAGTGCGGAATTTCCTTTGACTTTCCACCTCTGTATTTGACTAATGGTTTCATAATTTAGCTTTTTGACGTTTATAAATAACGATATTTTCAGCAACCACATTTAAGATTTGTGTTGCTTCATCTTCTTCTGCGATAATGTCATAAATCTTGTCTGCTGACCACAAACGTAAAAGTTCTCTTGGGTCGGTATTCAAAATTTTAGCAAGTTCTATTACCTGTTCTCTTTTTGCACGTCTATCGCCTTTTTCGATTTTACAATAAGTCGCTGTGTCAATTTCCAAAATGGAAGCTAACTGTCTTTGGGGAATTTGCTGTTCTTCCCTAAGCGTTTTGAGTTTGTTACCAAATATACTTGACATAATCTTGTCTTGACATTATTTGGCAAAAGTAATTTTATTTCTTTAAATAGAAAATTTTTCAAAATATGGGACTAATACTACTTTACCGCCGTACCTCTATGATGCCTTAAACCATTTGCATTTCGCACCGACATATCTATTTTAATAAAAGTAGAATCGAATAAATCGTAAGAGAATTTTATATAGCTAAATGTATCCTGCTGCGAACAGATGACTTGCCAGCCCTCTTCCAATCCATTGTCTAAAGTGTCTCCATAAGCTTCTTTTACTTTGTTTGCAGTAAGCTGTAATACTTCGTTGCCACACCATCCGCTTACTTGTAATTTAGCAACAGTTTCGTCGTCTTGTACGGTTGTTATTTTTAGATTAACCGTTTCGGTAAATAACATAGATTCGTCGGCAGCATAAACGGTATCTGTAAATGTCCAATCTCCTTGAAACAAATCTATGGGGAATATACACACACTATTATCGGGTTTTCCCGGAAAACCTTGATTGTAATTTACTGCACGAGGGTCGTTGCAATAAGGATTTGTAAGCCTTTCATCATCTTCTGCAGGATCGGGGTCTTGGTATTTCTCGCAAGCCACAAGCCCTATAGTGCTAATAATTACAATAACCGATAAAATTTCTAAAAACCTATTTTTCATTTTTGAATAAAATACCTGTTTTGTGGCAAAATTACATAACCTTAACGTGATGACCGTAATATTATTTTGTAGGCTCAAATTAAGCTAACTACATTTGCGCTCAATTTATATCATTTAATAAAAATAAATTGTCGAATAGAGCAGCAATAACCAAGAGTAGGTCGATGGACATCAGCAATAAAGCTACTTACTACAAGATTATAATTGTATTAGGAGCTATGGCTGCCATTATGCCTATGAGTATAGATATGTACTTGCCTGGATTTGCCAAAGTTGCAAATTCCTTCCAAACAGATGTAGCGCATATTGGTATTACGCTTTCTTCGTTTTTTGCAGGAGTTTGTATAGGTCAGTTAGTGTATGGACCATTAATGGATAAGTACGGACGGGTAAAACCATTAGTGGTAGGTGTACTTATATTTATACTATCCAGCATTGCATGTTCTTTAGCAACTTCATTAGAACAATTAACGGTATTTAGATTTTTTCAGGCATTTGGAGGCTGTGCGAGTTTTGTGGCTAACAGAGCTATTGCACGAGATTTATTTAAAACAGAAGATTTGGTAAAAGTGTTTTCGATGTTGATGCTGGTAATTGGGTTAGCACCAATATTAGCACCGAGTTTGGGAGGATTTATTGTAGCCCATCATAGTTGGCGTATAGTATTTTGGGTACTTACCGGAACCGCTATTTTATTATTAATTTCATTGTTATTATTTATTGGAGAAACAAAACCAAAGCATATTAATTACTCATTAAAACCGAGTTTTGTTCTTAAAAATTATTGGAGCGTATTAAGTAATCCTAATTTTTTACTTTATACACTATCCTTTTCGTTTGCTTCAGCCGGATTATTTACTTATGTAGCGGGGTCGCCTGCTATTTTTATGGGTATTTTTAAAGTAGATGAAACCGACTTTGGCATTATTTTCGGATTTAACGCTTTGTGTTTGGTTATTGGTAGTCAGTTAAATAGATTTATTACTAAAAAATTTTCCGGGAAAAATATTACTACTTACACTTCATTAATACTCTTGATAATCACTATAATTTTATTTTTACTAACCATTTCTAATTTAGTAGGATTGTGGGTATTGATTGCTTGTTTGTCGTCTATTTTATTTTTTATCGGAATATTTAACCCTAATGCGTCGGCATTAGCTTTAGCTCCATTTAAAAACAATGCAGGTACCGCTTCTGCCTTATCTGGATTTATGCAAATGATGGTTAATGCACTTGCATCTTTTGCGGTAAGTTATTTTGCATCAACTACTGCATTACCGATGGTAAGTATAATGATGATTTGTGCGATGTGTAGTTTTATGGCGATAGTGGTAGTGAATAAGAGGAATACTTTATAATAATAGCTGTTATTTACACAATTCTTTTATAGCATCTTTAGCTTTACGATATCCTAATTCAAGTGCCTTTTCAAGGTCTTTGCACACCATATTTAACACACCAATATGGTACCATGTTATCGCTCTTTCGTAATATGCTTTTGCATAATCCGGATATAATTCTAACACTTTATTAAACATTTCATTCGCTTTATCAAATTTTTCTTCATCTCTGTATAGCATTCCATTATATAGGTATGAAAGCTTATTCTTAGGTCTTATATTTATACTTTTTTCAAGGTCTTGATGACCTTTTTGGTAGTTTTTAAACTGAACAGCATGTAGTAACCCTCGATTAAAGTATGCGTCATAATAATTATTGTCTTGTTCTATTGCTTTGTCGTAATATTTCAAAGCATTTTCTTTATCAGGCTTAGGAAGTGATGCATAACAATAACCAAGCTCATAAGAAGCATATTTATCATTAGGGTCTAATGTCAGCGTAATTTTATAATATTCAATTGCTTTTTCCAAATTGCCAATATTACTATATGCTTTCCCTACATTAAAAGCACAATGGACATTTCTTTTATTTGAATATTCGAATGAGCGCAAAAAATCATTAAGAGCCTCTTGGTACATTTCTTTTTCCATATAGCTATGCCCTCTTTGAAACAAAGCGGTTGTATCGTTAGGAACAAATTTTAATGTTAAATTGCAATACACTATTGAACTATCAAAATTATCAAGGCTGTAATACATTAAACTAATTTTATTAAAAATAAAATGATTATTATTATCAAGTTCAAGAGCTTGATTGTATAAGTTTATTGCTTCTCTAAATTTGTTCTCATTTGTAGCTTTAAGTGCCGAAGTGGTTAATTCTTCAAATGTTTGTGCATACGACGATGATACAAACAACAATAGAAAGTTAAAAAATAGTTTATACATTTATAATTAGATATTGTCTAAATTTTGTTAACAAAAGTATTGATAATTATTGTGAGCGTGGTATTTCTCTATCAGTTTAAATAAGTACAATTATTAAACCATTGCGTAAAAGTAGAAAATTTAAACTGTTAATCCTGTAAGCATTGTAAATACTATTAATGTTTGCTTTAGGCAAAATATTAGATTTGTATTTTTTTGTGTTTATAATTCAAAAATCCACTACATTTGCAACCCTAAAATTATTATCTAATAAAATTATATAATGGAATACAGACACATTGTTGCCGTAACAGGTTTAAGCGGATTGTATCAATTGTTAAACAGTAAAAAAGACGGAGCTATTGTAAAAAGCCTTTCGGGAGATAATGCGGTTAAATTTGTATCTTCGAGATTACATAGTATTACCCCTATCGAAAGTATAGAGATTTATACTTCTGACGATGCTAATGTAAAATTACACGAAGTTTTTGAAGCAGCTAAAGCTTTTGAGGCAGAGGTATTAGAGATGAACCAAAAGCGCGATGATAAAAAAGCAAAAGAACTATTTGAAAAAATATTACCCAATTTTGACCAAGAAAGAGTGTACTCAAGCGATATTAGAAAAGTATATAAATGGTATGAGATTTTAAAATCTAAGGATTTATTAAATTTTGACTATTTAAAGGAAACAGAAAATACAGAAGACACAAGCACTACAACAGAAGAACCAACAGCTCCGGCAGAAGAAGCGGTAGTAGCAGAAAAAAAAGCGGCTCCTAAAAAAGCTGCTGCTAAGAAAACTGCTGCTAAAAAAGCAAGCACTAAAAAAGCTGAAGAAAGCGCAGATGCAGCTACAGAAGTAAAACCCAAGAAAAAAGCGGCACCTAAAAAAACCGCTAAAAAGAAAGAAGAAGAATAGGATAATATCTATTTAATTAAAAATACTATTACAGAAAGCTGCTATACCAATTATTAGCAGCTTTCTTATTTTAAATTATCTTTGTACTCAATTAATACCATTTAATACAATGAAAAAAACAATAATTATCATTACAACTTTATTATTAGCTATATTATCTTTAAAAAGTAATGCTCAGTGCGATGTAGTGCCTTTAGGACCCGATGATAAAAATCAACCATCGTATTATGCTGCAAATTATTCTCACTCTGCCGTTGACAATAATGATGTAATTTATGTAGTCTATAGTGATGAAACAGTAGATAACAGAATTACCGTTAGGAAATACGAATCGGAGTTATGGACTACCGTAGGAACTGAGGGTTTTTCTGTTGGAGAAACAAAATATAACAAAATTGCAATTGACAATAATAATATTCCTTACGTAGCTTTTAGAGATGAAAACAATGGAGGTAAAGCTACAGTAATGAAATTTGACGGAACTAATTGGGTATTAGTAGGTGCAGCAGGTTTTTCTGATGGAGCAATAGATTTTACATCGTTTGCTATAGATGGTAACAATGCACTATACTTTGCCTATCAAGATGAAGGAAACGACTATAAAGCTACTGTAAAAAAGTATGATGGTACAAACTGGATAAATGTAGGCAATGCTGGATTTACAGCCGATACAGCAAAATATATATCAATAGCAATTAATGGCAATGATATTCCGTATATAGCTTTTACAGATGCTGATAATAGCAATAAGGCAACCGTTCTTCAATTTAATGGTACTAATTGGATAAATGTAGGTAATGCAGGATTTACAGCCGGAATAGCAAATTATACATCTTTAGCAATTAGTAATAATGACACGGTATATATTGCTTTTCAAGATGGAGCTAATGCTAACAAAGCATCGGTAATGAAATTTAATGGATCAACTTGGCAAATATTAGGCAATGCCGGCTTCAGTACGAATGTAGCTATTAAAATTTCACTTATTATTGGTAATAATGAAACCCCTTACATTGGATTTTATATAAATAGTTTTAGTAGTCCTATTATATTAACTTTTGAAAATAATACCTGGAATGATATGAATTATCAGTCTTTAATAAATTTTACATCAAAAGACATTACAGTATTATTCAAAAATGACAAACTACATTTTTCAGCACAAATGACTGGATATTATGAAAAAGTATCGGTGTACTCATGGAGTGCCGTAAATCTTAAATGGAATATGTTAGGGGATTTTTTAGGTATTGCTAATACGTTCCTCACAAATGGCATTTCATTAGTTGTAAACAATGAAGGTATTCCATACATTACATACCGAAAAGTGTATACTAATTCAAATATATTGTATATAGCCAAATTTGTAAATAATGAATGGCAAATTTTAGATTCTTTAGTAACTGGGCATAATTACATGGGAAGTGCTAATATGACAATTCATAATAACGAAATTTATGTAGTAAATTATACCACTTCCAGTGTTATGGTAAAAGTCTATAAATTAAACGCATCAGAGAAACTTGTTGCACATACACCTGATATATACATTTCGCATTCTAGCCATTTAAAGATTGCATTCGACTACAATAATGATATTGTTTTATTGTTTCAAAATTATGATTCAGATAAAGATATTCAATTTAGAAAATATAAAAATAGCACTTGGGAAAACATTATCAATTTAGGCGTAAACGAGCATTTTCATGACCAACACAGAATTTATATAAATTTAGCAATAGATAAAAATAACAATATTTATACAGCATATTGTAATAAATTAATGAGTAAAAGAGCAAGTGTAGTAATGTATGATGGGAGTAATATAAATTATATTGGCAATACCACAATCTCAATAGACTCTGTTGCCTTTCCATACATTGCTATTGACCAAAACGATACATTATACGTGGCATATAGTGATTTAGCAGATGATGGCAAACTATATGTTTATAAGTATGATGGTACAGATTGGAATCCAGTTGGAAATGTGGCTGTTTCCGAAGGAAGAGCCGAAGATATAGTGTTGCATATTAACGAAGCGGGAGTTCCTTGTGTGTTATACACTGATTGGGGAAATGGGCGAAAAGCAATATTAAAGCATTTTAATGGTACCGATTGGATTGGAAGTGAAATTTCAGCAGATTATTCTTTAACCAATTATCTAACTTTTAATTCAAGTGGTACTCCTTTCTTGTTACACGCAGGACCAAATCCCTTCGCAAAAATGTTAGACGAATATTTAGCTCCAGATTATGCCGAACAAACACAAGATTTACAGTATCCATATACTGCATTCTTTAAAGATGAATGTGAAATAATAACAACGCTTAAAACCACTAATAATAATTCTGTTTCCGGTAGCACAACGGCTAAGGTTTGGGTAGAAACAACGCAGCCAGTAGATTTTGTAAAACGCCATTATGAAATAAATCCTACAAACAATGCCACAAGCTCAAATGGCAGAGCAATATTTTATTTTAAACAGTCAGAATTTGATGATTACAATATAGTATCCACTTTAAAATTGCCTACTCATGCTACAGATTCTATAGGCATTAAAAATATTGCTTTTGTAAAATATTCGGGTAGCAGCAGTAACAATTCCGGCTTACCCAATACTTATGGAAACGATTCATTAATCTTATTCCCTAATGTTAATGATATTTTATGGAATAGCACTTCTCAAAGGTGGGAAGTATCTGTTGATATAACCGGATTTGGAGGTTTCTTTTTAATGGCTTTAGATACAACTTTATCTGTAAACAATATTTTTAATGATATTTCGGAGATAATATTATACCCCAACCCTACAGAGTATGTTTTAAATATAAACTTACAAAATGGTTCCAATTTGCTCCATTCTCAAGCTGTAATAACTACATTATTGGGAACAGAAGTACAATCAATATATTTATCCAAAACACACAATCAGATTGCATTAGACAACCTTAGTTCGGGGATTTATTTCATAAGATTTGTTAATGGCAAAGTAGCAAAATTCGTAAAACAGTAATTGGTTATTACAGAAAACAAAACGCATAAACCTCGTAGCTTCTTTATTGCAAAGAATGTAAGAGCTATATGTTTGTTTATCACTACATTTTTGTAAAAAGCCTACTTAGTATATAATAAACCTCTAATGTCAGAATATAGACTATCAGTTTCTGTTTTGCTACGTTTTTGCACAAGGCTTAACAGGCAATGTTCCTGTTGCTTTTAGTTTTCCATTAAATAATGCTACAACAGATTTTCTGGTGTATTGATTATCTTCATAAGTAACAATTGTAGCATTAGCATTACAAAACGATTTTAAAATATATGGATTACCATAAACAACCAATATTGCATTTGGTAGTTTTAAGTAATTTTTAATAGACTCAATTTGATTTGCAGACAATCCATATAATCCGTTTTTACCCGGATACCTATTTAAGTTATGCACAGCAACGATTATTGCATCTTTTTGTGCATATTTGCTTTGGATAAATGCCTCTGTTACTACCGTCATACCGGAGCTTAATTTGCTTATGGTGGCAGTAGGGTATTCTTGTTTAAAAATGTCGGAATGACTATCGTTACCATTAATATTAATGTATGCGTAATCACCTTTTACAAGATTGCTAATTTTATCTATAATTTTATTTTTGTCTTTCGCTAACGTAATAGATTTAGCAGCAGTTTGCACCCAAATTTCATCAATTTCTTTATTAATATCATTCGTGGCGTTTTCTACTTTAATGTTTTGGAATTTATAAAGTCCTAAATCATATTTTGCGCCTAAAACTTTTTTAATTCTTGCTTCTAAATCCTCTTTACTGATTACGCCTGTTTTGGCTGCAAACTGAATTTTAGAAATTGCAAGTGGTACATTTTGAGAAAACAGCAACACATCGTTTCCGGCTTTAAATGCTTCTAAATCCACTTCTCCTACGGCATAAGATTTTGTAACGCCTTTCATATTAAGGGCGTCGGTAAAAATTAAACCTTTATATCCAATTTCCTTTTTTAATAAATCGGTAACTACTGCTTTTGAAAGTGTGGTAGGCTTACCGGAATTATCTAAAGCCGGTACGCTCAAATGTGCTATCATCATACTTTTAACACCAGCATCTGATAGCTTCTGAAAAGGGTAAAATTCGGTTTGTTGTAATTGCTCTTTTGACTTTTTAATTATCGGCAAATCTAAATGAGAATCTACTGCAACATCTCCGTGTCCCGGAAAATGTTTGGCACAAGCCATTACGCCATTGTCTTGCAATCCTTTCATATAAGCAATGCCTAATTGTGCTACTAACACTTTATCTTCTCCAAATGAGCGAAAATTAATCACCGGATTTTTTGGGTTATTATTTACATCTACCACCGGAGCAAAATTAACGTGAACGCCTAATCTGTTGCATTGTTTGGCAATAGCTTTTCCTATGTTGTACATTAAAGTAGTATCGCGAGAAGCTCCTATCATCATTTGTTTAGGAAAATCTTTAGCACCGGTCAATCGCATACCCATTCCCCATTCTGCATCCATACCTATCATTAATTTTACTTTCGATAAAGCTTGATATTTGTTGGTTAATTTAGCTTGTGCTTCTGCGGTGCCTTGCATAAAGATTAATCCGCCAATTTGGTTTTTTTGGAGTAAAGAAACAATCTGAGTTTCATTGTAGTTTTCACCACCACTATATGCAGCCACCATAAATAGCTGACCTATCCGTTGTTCTTCGGTTAGTGCATTATATACACTATCTACCCATTTAGATTTAAATGGGAAAGATTGCTGTGCATTGGCATAAAAAGATAAGAATGTTAATGCAGTGCTTGCTAAAAGCAATAAACATATTTTATGTCTGAAATGCATATTTCTGATTTTGTGTGTTAAATGGATTAGGTTTGTTTCTGTTTTAAAATTTATTTTTTTGAAGTGAAAAATTATTTTAAATAAACATCACCAATGCCTATTACATACCCTCTGTGAAAAATTTCTACGTTATAATGTCCTTTTAAATATGGGTCGTCTTGCCACCAATCTACACTAACGCCATTAAGGGGTTTGCCCGGTTCCAATTTAACGGTTTTAGAAATAGAATATTGCATTGGAGAACCTTCGTTTAATACAAAACTACCGGAACCAAAAGTTTCGTTACTTAACAATGCACCATTAGGAGCAATCATTCTAATGTATAAATCATTACTTCCTCCCTCGGCTAAGTAATTCCTGTCTATATCAAAAGTTAATCGGAGCAAATCCGCTTTAGACGCTTTAGAAGTTTGGTTTTCTTTAGTGCCTTTTTTATTTTGCTTTATTGCTACCAAATGTAGATTAGATGCATTGAGCACTTTTGCAATTTCTACTTTTTTTACCAACACTTCGTTGTTGTCTAAAATAGAATCCTTCTGTATTTTTAGTTGATAATTTTCCTTTTTAAGGGTAATGATTTCTTTTTCATAAGTTACAATTCTGCCATTTAGTTTTGTTATTAATTCTTCTGCTTCAGCAAGCTCCTGTTTGCTTGCATTTTGTTTCGATAAGATTTCGGCAATGCGATTCTTGGTTTTTGCTAATTCCGAATCTTTTTGATTAATCATACTATCTAACTTGGCATTTTGCCCTATAAGGTCATCTAACCTTGCTAATGACAAATTATATTCTTGTTCTAAAACAGTTTTTGCATCTGTTGTTTCCACTAACTTTTCCGATAAATCCGTAAGATCGGTTTTTTGGTTTCGGCTTTGAAAAAACTGAACTATATTTAAAATAAGTAACAAACCTATTGTGAGTAAATATAGCCAAGAGTTATTCTTTTTTGGTTGTGCGGTATTATTTGTGTTTTCCATAAAAATATACTTTTGTAAATTTGATTTTAACTTTTACTATCAACAAAGATATAATTATGTATTCTCATTTACCAGAACAAAATAAAAACTTTCATAAAATTTTAGTTATAGATATAGAAACTGTGGCTATTACTAACGATTATGCACAATTGCCCGAAGTGCTTCAAAAACAATGGGAAAGGAAATCTAAAATTATATCCAATAAAGAAACCTTAGAATTAAGTTCTGAAGAGAGATTTAAGACAAAAGCCGGAATTTATGCAGAGTTTGGCAAAGTGGTATGTATCGGAATGGGTATCTTTAATAGTAAAACTAACGATTGGGAATTAAGGCTTAAAAGCATTTGTAATAAAGATGAAAAAGTGCTTTTGACGGAATTTGTTGCCATTGTACAACAATTAGAAAAGCAACATAAAGACGTAATATTTTGTGGTCATAATATTAAAGAGTTCGACATTCCTTATTTGTGCAGAAGAATGTTGATAAATGAAATTGCTCTTCCCAAATCGATGCATCTTTCGGGCAAAAAACCCTGGGAGATTAATCATTTAGACACTTTGGAATTGTGGCGTTTTGGAGATTACAAGCACTATACTTCTTTAGAGCTAATGGCGGCAGTTTTAGGCATAGAAACACCTAAAGACGATATTGACGGAAGTATGGTTAATGCTGTGTTTTGGGAAGAAGATAACCTTGAAAAAATTAGCGTTTATTGTCTGAAAGATGTTCTAACAACCGCAAAGGTTTATTTAAAACTTGCAGGCTTAGGTAGTATCGCCATCCAACCTGTTTATAAATAAAACAAGGCAACATTAAATTGCCTTGTTTGAAAATGATTATTTGTTTTCTTTTGGCGCTTTCCACTCTTCTACACGTTCGCTTTCTTTGTCGTATGCCTTAATAATTTGTTTTACCAATCGGTGTCTTACCACATCGTTTTCATCTAATTCGAGGTGTCCTATTCCATTTATGTTTTTAAGAATACGAGTAGCAGTTATTAATCCCGATTTTTGATTTTTGGGCAAATCTACTTGTGTAATATCTCCTGTAATAATCGCTTTGGCAGAAGATCCAATTCTGGTCAAAAACATTTTTAATTGTAAGTTGGTAGCGTTTTGCGCTTCATCAAGTATAATATATGCATTGTCTAATGTACGCCCGCGCATATATGCCAATGGTGCAATTTCTATTACTCTATTGGTCATAAAATAATTGAGTTTGTCGGCAGGTATCATATCGTCTAATGCATCGTACAGCGGACGTAAATATGGGTCTATTTTTTCTTTTAAATCACCCGGAAGAAATCCTAAACTTTCGCCTGCTTCTACTGCGGGGCGAGTAAGTATTATTTTTCTTACCGACTTATTTTTCAATGCACGTACCGCTAACGCTACTGCGGTGTATGTCTTACCGGTACCTGCCGGACCTAAAGCGAAAGTAATGTCGTTCTTTTCGGCAATAGCAACCAGCTTGCGTTGGTTTTGTGTACGAGCTTTTATTACTTTACCATTAGGACCAACTACTAATACATCGTTGTTATCGATTATGGATTTTAAATGTTCTGCGTTTTCTTCGTCGGATTCTTCTAATCCTAAAATTTGTGTAAAATAATCTTCGGAAATATTACCATTTCGTTCTAAATAACTAACGATGAGATTTATTTTCTCTTTAGCACTATCAATCTCTTCGGGCTTGCCTGCTAACTTTATTTGAGAACCACGAGATAATACTTTAAGTAGTGGATATTTCTTTTTAAGCAAATCGAATTTTCCGTTATTTACACCAAAAAACTCTATTGGATTTACCGTTTCTAAATTAATGATGGCTTCTGTCAATGGTTGATATATTTATTTGGTTAGAAAATTAATTGATGATTATATTCGATACTAAAATTAATACTAAACCATCACGGTTTATTTTTTATTTATGCACCATTAAAACAAAAGTGTGGATAATTTTTTAAAACGATAGGTTAAGAAATTATGAATTAGGCTATATGTGTTTAGCTATTGATATTTTACCACAAAAGGAAATATTCCTGATTTATCTAAGTCTTTATTCAACCAGCTTCTTGCATTGGGGTCGTCTGAATATTGTAATAAGTGCCGGTTGTTATTGCCATTATTAACAGGGAAATACAATTCTATAGATTCATTGGGGCAGCGTGTAATGGGTGCCGCATCGGAGCCTCTTGTATGAATAAAGGAATGAATACGTAATGCAAAGAAACCGGAATGAAGCATTATCAAGCCCATTTTGTAATAATACATACCATTCTCGAACCTGTACTTTACATAAGCAGGGTCTTCGTTAGTAGAAGTAAGGATATTGCCCAAACTATCCACTAATATCCAATTATAAACAGGTAAAGTAACGGGCATCGCTAAGTCATTAACATATATATAATGCTGAAAATCGTAATCTGGTACTGTATAGGTTTTATCGTTCCAAGGGTTATACATCTGCTCGCTGAATACGCTTTCTATCCAAATCGTATCTCCATATTCTAAGGTGTCTTTTATAGGGGATATAGTAAATGGAATAGAAAAATTAAAGAATATTCCCGTGCCTCCTTCGCACTTTTTTTTCCTGCAACCATAATGTAAAATGGTAAACATTAAGGATAAAATAATTACAGCTATAGTCTTTTTCATAATTCCCTGTTTTAATATCCATAAGATTGTCTTAAAGCATCGTAATCTGCTTGTGTTGTACCAGTAGGCAGGTTATTGTCCAATTTATTCATAAGCTGTACTTCTGTAGTGGTAGCCGGTCCCATTTTGTTGTAAAACATTGAGTTGCTAAACCCGGTACAATTGTCCGTTGTAACCCCGTTTTCGCCGAGTCCGTTTGCATTTGTTCAGAAATATTGCCGTTTGAATATTTTTTCTCTTTTTTGCAAGAGAATACAACAACCACAACAGATAATAATAATATCGCCGGTAAACTTAGAATTTTCTTCATTTAGATGTATTTTTTAATTAAATCTGCCATAAAAGTAAATTATTTTAAATAAATGTCAATATTAATTCATGATAAAATTAATCAATAGTTTTACCAAAATCTATCAGCGTATAATGTTGGTAAAAGACATTGTTCGGTCTTGCCAAACCAACGATATCTTCTCTGTGCAATAAATCTATAAATTGGATTACGGATAAATTTGGGTACTATTCTAAAAACGGATAGGTATTTTACAGCCCCCGACAATCGAGCTATAATTTTTAAAACTGCTGTAGATTCCTGATACACTTTTTCATCTTCTATTAATATTACAGAGTTGGGGATGTTGTCTTTGATTTTTATATTTAGCGATTGTAAAAGTTGCTGTACTTTTTGGGTTTGTAATGGTGCAAACAAAAAAGATTTACTTTTGTCTTTGCGCAGCACATATTGTATCGAACGATTACAAAGCAAACAATCGCCATCGAACAAGATTAAACTTTTACCTTCGGGCAGAGACAACATTAATAAAACATTTTTCAGATTGTATGAGCGAAATTAAGGAAGGTTTGGATTATTATTTCGATAATTTCGGAAGAATGGTTTTTACGGAACATTATCATTTACAAAGAGGTCATTGCTGTGGAAATGGTTGTAGGCATTGTCCGTACGATTATATTAATGTTTCAGAACCCGGACGGAGTATTTTATTAGAAAAACGAAAATCTGTAAACAAACTCAATGACAGCAACAAAGGATAACATTTTTGATTTTATTTACGAAATAGTAAAACAAATACCCAAAGGTAGAGTAACCAGCTATGGTGCTATTGCTAAGTGTATAGGCAGTGGCGGTTCTGCAAGATTGGTGGGTTGGGCAATGAATGTAGCACATTCGCAACCCAATGTACCGGCGCATAGAGTAGTCAACAGAAATGGTATGCTTACCGGTAAAGCTCATTTTGCTACGCCTACATTAATGCAAGAATTATTAGAAACAGAAGGTATCACTATCAAAAACGATGCAATAGTTAATTTCCAAGAGCATTTTTGGAATCCTGCGGAGGAGCTGTAGTTGGTATAAAATTAATAAAGTCTAAAAATTAATACAACAATTCTAAAAAACGCTCTGCATCTAAAACTTTAATTGTAGAAAAATAAAAGTCGTCTATATCTTGCGTAATAATATAATCGCATTTTTGTGCTAATGCTGAATAGTATTCTAAGCCATCTTCAAAATCGTGAATACTAACATTGTCTTTAACCTGCCTTACTACACTTTCGTTGATAGTTGTAATAGACAAGTTTTCAATCAATAAATTTATTTTTTGTCTTGCCGTATTTTTATTTTTCTTTTCTGCAAAATAAAAAGCAATTCCCAAACACAAAGGAGAAGTATAAACCTTAAACTTTTTATTGTTTACCAGACTTAAAATTCGAGAAGTGTAGGTAAAGAGCGGGTATTCTTTATTCAATACCGAAACCAAAATATTGGCATCTAAAAAAATCTTCATTTTTTGGAATCGTAATATTCGGATTTTAGTTTTTTGCGAGATTTTGGAGAAGTTTGGTATATGGTTTCGCCTTCTGCCACCATATTAACCCACTCAGAAATCGGTAAATCTTCTAAAGATTGATAATTACCGGAGGTGGTCTTTTGGAGCAAAAACTCTACTAATCGCGAAAGGCTTATATTTTTGCTTTCGGCATATTCTTTGGCTCTTTCTATAATGTTTTGGTTAAAACTTAGGGTTACTTTGGTGTCCATTTCTTTTTGTTTTACTTTTTATACGACAAAGTTAAAATTCTTTTACGTAATTAAGAAATATTTTTCCTTTTTATCAAATTTGCGTGCTAAATAATAATGAATTACTTTTGCTGTGTTGAAAAAATACTAACGACACATTTTTAAAAAAAATATTACCAAAAATGAGCACACCAATATTATTAAGTTTTTACGAAGTAGGCGACAAAATAGGCGAATATTCAGCAAATGCGCTTTGTATTGTTTTTGCAATAATATGGATATACGTGATGTTTAAATACTTAGGCACATCAGACCTAAATGGATAATATTACCAATAAAAACATAGCAGACATCAGGGAAGATTACCGAATGTTTTCTTTAAACGAAGAAGACGTGGGTGAGTGTCCCTTTTCTTTTTTTGAAAAATGGTTTGACGAAGCCCAAAAAAGTCAAATTACAGAAGTAAATGCAATGTCTTTGGCGACTATAAGCAAAGACGGAACACCTCATTTACGTACCGTTTTACTAAAAGGTTTAGAAGAAAATTCTTTTGTTTTTTTTACCAATTACCAAAGTCAGAAAGGACAAAATATTGCACATAATCAAAATGTAGCATTGCTCTTTTTTTGGAAAGAGTTAGAAAGACAAGTAAGAATAGAAGGCAAAGCCGTAAAGCTATCGGAAGAGGCATCTATCGCATATTTTAATTCAAGACCAAAAGAAAGTCGTCTTGGAGCCATAGCTTCGCCTCAAAGCCAAAAAATAGCCAACAGAACTGTTTTGGAAGAAGCAATGACTAACTTGCAAGTGTCTTATCAAGACAATGAGAATATTGAAAAACCTGCACATTGGGGAGGCTACAAAGTTATAGCCCAAAAAATAGAATTTTGGCAAGGTAGAAGCAACAGACTACACGATAGAATAGTATTTGAGCAAAACCATTCCGGTAAATGGGACAAATACAGAATTGCTCCATAATCAAACCGATGAAACTATAAATTGCTGCAAACTATACCCTAACTTTGCAAAATATGCAAGCCGAAAACACATCAATATATACTTCTGTAAACGAATTAATGTACAAAAAGCCATTAATCATTTCGGGACCGTGTAGTGCTGAAACAGAAGAACAACTAACTAATACCGCAATTCAGTTAAAACAATCGGGTGTTGTAGATATTTTAAGGGCAGGTATTTGGAAACCCCGTACCCGACCGGGGAATTTTGAAGGCATAGGCGAAGAAGGATTAAAATGGTTGCAGCAAATAAAAAAAACAACCAATCTTCCGGTAATTATAGAAGTAGCCACAGCTCATCAGGTAGCTTTAGCATTACAGTACGAAATAGATATGGTATGGATAGGAGCACGCACTACCGTAAATCCATTTAGCATTCAGGAAGTAGCAGATGCTTTAAAAGGTAGTGATATTCCTGTTTTTATAAAAAACCCCATAAACCCCGACTTAGATTTATGGCTTGGAGCTGCGGAGCGTATAGCCAATGCTGGTATTAAAAATATCGGTTTTATACACAGAGGATTTTCTTCTTACGGTAATGCTAAATACCGAAATGTACCAATGTGGCATCTCGCTATTGAAATGAAAAGAAGATACCCGAATGTGCCATTTATTATAGACCCATCTCATATCTGTGGCAACAGACATTTGCTCAAAGAAACATTCCAAAATGCAGTAGATCTCGATTATGATGGTGCTATGATCGAAAGCCATATTAATCCGGACGAAGCTTGGAGTGATGCCAAGCAGCAAATTACCCCTACACAAGTAGCCGAAATAGTACATTCTATAGTTTGGCGAAATAAAAATGCCGACTCTGAAATAGCTCCCTTACAATTAGAAACATTAAGAGCAGAAATTGATAAAATAGATGCTGAAATCATTCAACAGCTATATAACAGAATGATGGTTTCGGAAAAGATTGGAGCATTTAAAAAACAAAACAATATAACCATTTTACAAACCAAAAGATGGAACGAAATTGTAACCAAAATTTCGGCGCAAAGCGAACTACTTGGTTTGAGTAAAGAATTTACCGCACATTATTTAGAAGCTATTCATATAGAAAGTATTCGTCATCAAGATAAAATAATGAACGATAATAATTAGTGATATTTTTTAAAATTTTTGAAAACAACCATAATTAATATAGGTTTGCAGCTATGACAACAAATAAGATTTTTGCAGAAAAATTACTTCAAATAAATGCTTTAAAATTATCTCCTAATGCACCGTTTACTTGGGCTTCGGGTTGGCAGTCTCCCATTTATTGCGATAATAGAAAAATACTCAGTTTTCCACATACACGCGATTATGTAAAAAGCGAATTAGCAAACTGCATTCTCGAAAACTACCCCGATGCAGATATTTTAGCAGGAGTGGCTACGGCCGGTATTGCCCACGGAGCATTAGCCGCAGACTTATTGCGCTTACCTTATATTTATGTACGCTCCAAGCCAAAAGGACACGGATTAGGTAATCAGATAGAAGGGGTACTAACCGTAGGACAAAAAGTAGTGGTAATAGAAGATTTAATATCTACCGGAAAAAGTAGCTTAGAAGCGGTAGAAGCAGTAAGAGCTGCCGGCGGTAATGTTATAGGACTTTGTGCATTATTTACTTATAATTTTCCACAATCCGAAAAAGCCTTTGCTGATGTAGGAGTACCATTTGTAACACTAAGCGATTACAATTCATTAATAGAATTAGCCGAACAAAATGGAACCATAGATGCAGCAACTATTGCATCGCTTTCAGAATGGCGCAATAGCCCGGATACTTGGAAAGGGTAGGGAATAACGGTTTTTTTACAATATGTTTTGTTGTTCTAAAATAAAAATTCATATCTCGTGCTACATACTTAAAAACTTCAAGTTATGAAATACATAATTTATTTTTTCGCATTTGCTAGTGTTGTTTTCGTTTCTTGTCATCAAAAATCAACTATAGATGAGTGGAGAGAGGTGAGTAAAAAAAAAATGAGTTAGAAATTATTTTAAATGATGAGGTTTGTGATATAGTAAATAAAGAAGAATACGTTGCTATGCTTAAAAGTAATTATATCTCCGATATGTATGCTGATAAAATAAACAAACTTTCTAAAGAAGAAAAGGCAATTTTGATAAAAGAAGGAGTTATTTTAGACAAATAATTCATTGGTTATTTGTATTGGCAATTTGGATAATATTGATTTTTAATCGTTAAATTTCTTAACGAAACTCTCTTGTTAATATGCTCTTTGCAATCTTGAATTTTATATTCTTGCGGATATTGTTTGCGTAATAAATACTCTTGTCATATCTCTTGACAAAACTATATTAACTTCTATATACCTATGTGGGTTACTGAGTGTAATCGAATTATAGTAAAAAAGATTGTAGTTATTTAGAAGCCCTAAATACAGTTCTAATGCTATTAAATACACGCTCTAATTCTTCGTTAGTAAGATTAGACCCGGAAGGCAAACACAATCCATTTTCAAATAATTTTTCGGAAACGCTATTACCATAATATGGAGCATCTTGAAATACCGGTTGTTGGTGCATCGGTTTCCAAAGAGGTCTGCTTTCTATGTTTTCTGCTAACAAAGCCAGTCTTAAATCTTCTCTTGTAATGCCGTTTGTTTTTTGTGGATTAACTAAAATAGTAGTGAGCCAACGATTGCTGAAATAGCCTTTGGGTTCATCGGGTAGGGTACAGCCTTCTATATCGCTAAATAGATTTTTGTACTGTTCAAAAATATTTCGGCGAGCATTAATTCTATCTTGCAGTACAAGCATTTGACCTCTTCCTACACCTGCAAGGATATTACTCAAACGGTAATTATAGCCAATGTGCGAGTGTTGATAATGTGGGGCATTGTCGCGAGCTTGTGTCGCCAAAAAACGTGCTTGTGCTGCATCGTTTTCGTTTTCGCAAACTAATGCTCCACCACCAGACGTAGTTATTATTTTATTACCGTTAAAAGAAAGTGTAGCCATAGTGCCGAATGTACCGCACATTTTACCATTAATATGCGAGCCTAATGCTTCTGCAGCATCTTCGAGTATTGGAATTTCGTACTTTTCAGCAACGGCAATAATGTCGTTCATTTTAGCAGGCATACCATATAAGTGTACCGGAATAATTGCTTTTGGCTTTTTGCCTTTAGCTATTCTGTCTTTAATGGCATCTTCGAGTAGGTTAGGGTCTATGTTCCAGGTTTCTTCTTCGCTATCTACAAATATGGGCGTAGCTTGCTGATATGCTATAGGATTAGCAGATGCCGAAAATGTCATACTTTGACAAATAACTTCGTCGCCGGGTTGTACTCCTGCAAGTATTAAGGAAAGGTGCAAAGCCGAAGTGCCGCTACTTAATGCAGCTACATTTCCTTGCCCCAGAAATTGGGAAATATCTTGTTCAAACCCATCTACATTAGGACCTAATGGAGCTACCCAATTGGTATCGAATGCTTCTTGTACAAATTGTTGTTCTTGTGTACCGATGTGTGGCGAAGAAAGCCAAATTTTAGATTTCATCTAAAGGAATGATTATTTAGAATTGCGAAGTTAAAAACAATTTTGGGAGACTGGATAATAAATAATGGATTAGACCGCTAACATAATTATTTACCAAAATAAGAAAATAAGGTAGTACCGTAATTTTTTACTTTTAAGAAGTTAGGATGCTGTTCGTAATTATTTCTGGGTGTGTGCTCCAAAACGAAAATCCCCTCTTCGTTAAGCATATTTTTCTCGAAAATAATAATAGGTAATTGGTCTATTTCTTTAAGTGCATAAGGTGGACCGGCAAATATAAAATCGTAACTATCGTTGCATTGGTTCAGAAACTTAAATACATCCATTTGTATTACCTTGAAATTTTCGAACTTTAATTCCTCAATAGTTTTTTTGATGAATGCAACTGTAGTTCTGTCTTGCTCTATAAGGGTAAGATTGGTACCACCGCGAGAGGCTAACTCGTAACTGATACTACCTGTTCCACCAAAAATATCCAACGACTTTAGACCTTCAAAGTCTATCATATTTTGTAAGGTATTGAATAGTCCTTCTTTGGCGATGTCTGTAGTAGGGCGAGCGGGTATTTTAGCCGGAGGGTGAAATTTTCTGCCTCCGTGTATGCCTCCTATTATTCTCATATAGCAATGCTTTGAAACAAATTAACGTAATCGTTTGTTGCGTTTTCTGTTTCTTGAAATTTAAAAAAATAATTTAGTTCGTCTTTAAGTTTTGTGTAGTTTTCTCCAATTCCCGAAATATTCAAAAGTATATTATCTTGGATTATATCGCAATGGTTAGCTACGGAGCCGATTTTGTACACAATATCATCGGCGTTTTCAAAATTAAACTGTAAATGATTCTGAAGACCCTGAGATTTGAATGCGGAAATAATTGCATAGTCGTTTAATAAAACTAAAGAAATATTAGCATTCTTGTTTTTGCCTTTCCAAAATGCAGCACCTAAAAATTCTATTTGAGCATCGGGGTAATAATCGTTAAATATTGCAATAACTTTAGAGTGTATTGGATATACAGTATATGATGGTGGGGTAGCTATGTAATTAAAATTAATTTGCTCTCGTTCGTCTATAAAATGTAGTTTTTGTAACCAATTTTCTGCTTCGTTTTGGTTAAATAATTTTTTAGGAACGAGTAAATTTCTTTCTTCTGCAATCCAAATATGGGTAATGGGTTCTGTACCGGAAAGCAATGGTGTATTTTCGATAAAGTGTTGTAACGATTTTATCGACCATTTTTCTTTGAAAAAATCGGCTTGAGCGTAAACGAATTTTTGCTCTTTGTTGTATCCTGCAAGGCAGATACCTGTATTCCAAAGTATTAATTGTATGTTTTTGATTTCAGAAAAACCGTTTTCTTGAATTTCGGTTTTCCATTGTTGTATTTTGGTATCAGTACTCATTTTTAGAATTACTTTTTCAATACAATTTTTAGTTATTTGCCATTCGCCATTCTGGTAAATGGAGTATGAATGGAGTGCAAATGTAATATTTTTATAGGTGTGAAATGGTTTAAAATTTTGGAACAAATCGATTGAATGAAAAATCTGTATTATTTAATACCTCTTTGGTTTAATGCTTTCCAATATTCTTGTGCATTTTTAAGATGGGCATCGTAAGTAGCAGCAAAAGTATGATAACCACTAAAGTCGCTTTTGGCACAGAAGTATAGGTAGTTAGTGGTTTCGGCATTTAGTACTGCATCTATCGAAATTTTAGAAGGGGTACAAATAGGACCCGGCGGTAATCCTAAATTTTGATAAGTATTATACGGCGATGATACATTAAGATGATTGTTGGTAATTCGTTTAATGGCAAAATCGTTTAAAGCAAATTTTACGGTAGGGTCGGCTTGTAGCTTCATACCTTTTTTTAATCTATTGAGATATACAGATGCGATTTTAGATTTTTCGGTATGTTGGTTGGTTTCTTCTTCTACTATGGAGGAGAGGGTAATAACTTGTTGTGGTGTTAGCCCTAATTTTATGGCTTTACCACGCCTGCTGTCTGTCCAGAAATCGGCATAGTATTTAGCTAATTTTTTGTATAGATTTTCGGCACTTGTATTCCACCAAAACTCGTAAGTATCGGGAATAAGGGCACACATAGCAGTATTAGTGTCTAAGCCAAATTGCTTGAGATAAGTAGTATCTATAAAAATGCGTTGGAGTACTAATTCGTCTGCCTCTAATTTATTGTTTGCGTATTGTATAAAATCGTTTTTGGTGCGTAGTTTATTAAAGGTAAATTTTACAGACTCTTGCTTTCCGGAGCGCAACATTTTTACAATTGTATAATTGCTTTGGTGGTTGCTTATTTTATATTTTCCGGCTTTAATTTTGTTGTGGTAATTTGCTTTTCTGGCTACAAGGTCGAAACTATTAATGTCTTTTATAAACTTGCCATTTTTAAGAGCATTTAGTACATCATTATATGTAGAGCCGGTTTTAATATATAGATATTCGTCTTTTACAAAAGAGCCGGTATTGGGTCCCCAAATTTTATATGCATAATAGCCACCAACGAGCAGAACAAGGCATAATAATATACCTGCAATTTTTTTAAAATTACCTTTTTTGTTTTTCTTTTTTCTGCTCTTTCTATTACTCGATTTATTTTTTGCCATTTCTCTGATTCAGAATTATGAGGTATTATTTATTGTCGTTTCTTATTTTAGCCAACAATATCCTTAACCCAATTTAATACTAATTGTAATTGTTCTTCTCTATTAAGATTGCTATTGTCTAAAATGCGTGCATCTGGAGCTTGCACCAATGGGCTTTCGATGCGTGTAGTGTCTATATAGTCTCTGTGTGCAATATTTTCTTTAACCGCTTCGTAGGTTATTTCCGGATTGGTCTGTTGCATTTCTTTAAATCTTCTTTGCACTCTAACTTCTTCCGATGCGGTCATAAATATTTTAAGTTCTGCGTCGGGAAAAACAACAGTACCAATATCTCTGCCATCCATCACCACTGCTTTTGCTACGCCTAATTTTTGCTGCTCTGCTACCGCAAATTCTCTAACTTCTTTAATTGCTGCTATTTCGCTCACTTTCGACGCTACTTCTAAAGTCCGTATAGGAACAGATACATCTTCTTGGTTCAGGAATATGTTTGTGTTGTTTTCTCCTCCGAATGTTATTTTTATATCACTAAGAATAGTTATTAAAGAAGATATTTGGTCTATCGGAGTATCGTTACGGGTAATGTATAGTGTAATAGCTCTATACATAGCACCAGAATCTATATAGGTATAATTTAAGGCTTTGGCTAAATCTTTGGCTAATGTACTTTTGCCACAAGAAGAAAAACCATCTATTGCAATGTTAATTTTCATTGATTTCTAAAAAAACAAAGATAATGTTTTTAACTCAGTTTAGAGAAAGGATAGATAAATGTTTGCAACGCATTGCTTTGCCTATGCGCACAAATAGCTCGCTCCGGGCATGGCGTTGTATAGTGCCGCCTTCGTTGTGTATTTTGGCATAAGGTACATCTGTGCCAAATACAATGGTATCGCCTTGTATGGTGCCTCTAATGCTATTGCGCAACCGCCCACGATTCATTAGTATAGCTCTGCCCGGTCTTTTTTTGTCTTTGCGTTTTCGGCTTGCCAACCCGTGTTATAGCCAGTGCTTTCGTTTGTGTCCTATTTTGCCCTTGTCCATTTTTGTTTTCTTATATCAATATACATTAAAGGTCCTTTTTCTAAACTCCAATATAGTTTTTCAATGTCGCAACTGTCCTTGTCAACAGGGCAGTCTGAGCAATAGTCGGTGCGGATAAAATAGTCAGAATAAATTTTACCATTTATCTCAATTGGTTCGCTTTTCTTTTCTCCTAAGCTGTCATATGTTTCTGATAGAAAACAATAGTAAGTCCTAATGTCAATTGTTACTCTGTCGGGTTGAGAAGGTGTCCGCCCACCGTAGATATGAACTAAGTCGTAGAATTGTCCTTTGTCACGATTGGTATTGTAAAATTTAATAAATGCGTTTTCTGGTCTATACCAAGTGTTACCGAAAATTGGATTAAGTTCTTGCAAGTAAGTTCCCTTGTCGGAAATTACCATTGTGTCACGATTGCCATTGTCTGCTTGAAATATTAAAGTGTCCCCTTTGTTAACGCAGTCAATAATTTTTAATTGATTTTCTGTCAACGGAATTTTGCAAGAAGTCAACCAACTAAAAGTCAAAATGCAAATTGTCAATATGTAGTGTCGTCTTTTTAGCATTTGCATCGTCCTGAAATTAGTTGACTCTTTTTTAATAAATCAGCAGGGATAAG
>CAYUXT010000022.1:0-3374 GCA_964448955.1 uncultured Taibaiella sp.
TTATTGCAATTCAATAAGTTAATTAATTTAACATTTCATTACGAGGAAAACGGGATGCTTTACATTGTCCAATGTATACTATTTTACTCAATTGCCTTTGCATTAGGATTGCTATTTACCACCTACTTCCCATTGTCATACCGACGATAGGAGGTATCTCTAATCGTTTATAGAGATTTCTCCCTACGGTCGAACTTTTCTCACCGAAGGTAAATGACAAGGGGGACTGTTTTGGTGGATTAGGGAAGTTGTAGTCGCCTCGATTTAAATAAATTAGAAGCAAAATAAAATTTAGAAAACGTATTTACCTTCTCTATTGTACATTACCGGAAGGATAGTTCTTGTTTTTTCGAAATGGTCGAAACCGGCTTTTAGGTTTATCCAGAATCTTTGTCTGTTCTCATCATCGGCATATTCGCGCCCTAAGAAATTAATACTTCCTTTATTAAAACGCACAGGAAAAATATGAACGGGTATATTGTTTTGTCCGCTACCTTTTGCTTGCATACACAATATATAAATCTCTTTTATTCCTTCGTCTGTCATTGGCAAGCAACCTACAGTCATACAAGAGCCGTGAATATAAATATCGCCTCCGGGTGTTTTTTTATTACCTAATATTAAATCGGAATAGTTAGGATAATTCACTAACATAGAAAGATGAAATGCACTTTGTGGATTAAAATCGGAAATAAAATACAAGCCTTCGGGTACTTGCTTGTCGCCTTCCCATCTTTTAGGCCCTAAACTACCGGAAAGAGCGCATATATCGTACTTTTTAAATAAAGCATAAGTATCTGCACCTTTGTCTTTTACCCAAATTTCTAATTCGTTTTGTGCTTTAAACGCTCTTAAATAAATCTCCGAAGGAGGATAGCTTAAACCTTTGGCAGCAAAAGCTGATTGTAATTGACTATTGTATTGGCTATACGCTTGACTTACACGAGGCATATTTAATTGGTATGCTCTAAATGCTGCATTTTCTTGTTGGGCTTGCGTGCCAAATGCTATGAGTATTAAAAGTGTAATAGAAAGAAAAAACTTAAAATTCATATTTAAAATTGGTTAGAAAATATTACCAAAACGTAAAATTAATGATAATAAATACATTATCAAGAAGGATTAACAAGAATTTGAAAATTACCCCTACAATTACTTGGCAGGCATCTCGCTCTAATACCAATATGAATTACAAATTAGTCCTGCTTTCAACATAATCATTGTTATTTTTAAAGGGCTATATAAAATGCGCTATATCCAATTTGGAATATCTTGAGCATTGTAAGATAACGAAGCCGTATCTTGAGTTATACTTAAGCTATAAGGTAAGCCTAATGCAATAGCATAATTAATATCTTGATGCCCCGTAGGAATGTCGAAACAAACCGGATAATCGTATTCTTTTACTTTTTCTAAGATAATATTGTAAATATCGGTGCCGAATGGTCTGTCGGTATCTTTAAGTTCGGTAAAACCACCACAAACTAAACCAGCCAAATTTGCTAATTGTCCCGATAGTTTTAGTTGCATTAACATTCTATCAATAGCATAAAGATATTCGCCTACGTCTTCTATAAATAGAATTTTACCATCTGTATTTAGTTGCGCTTTAGTACCGGTAAGATGTGCTAATATAGCTAAGTTACCACCTATTAAATTAGCTTGTGCTGTACCTACTTTATTATTGGCATTATAAGTTATGTGTAAGCTATTATGTATGCCTTCGAGTGCATTTTTTAGAGAAAGTATGTGTTCAGAATTTTTAGTTTCGGGTGTAATGCTCCCACACATTGGACTATGTATGGTAGCGATACCTAATCTACGATTAATAAAGCTGTGCAAAATAGTAATGTCGCTAAATCCACAAATCCATTTTGGGCTTTCAGAAAACTTTTCAAAGTTTAATTTTTCTATAATTCTACTTAATCCATATCCACCTCTACCCATAATTATGGCTTTAACATTAGGATTATCGAGCATCGCTTGTAAGTCGGTGCAACGCTCTTCGTCTGTACCCGAAAAATAATTATATTGGTTGTTGGTAGTTTTACCAAGTATTACTTTGTATCCCCATTCTTCTATTACGTTTTGGGCTGTAAGTACCGTTTCGTAGGCTAAAAAACCAGATGGAGCCACTATGCCAATAGTATCGCCATAAGAAAGATATTTCGGGATTGTCATTATTAAATACTTTTTGGGATTAGGGAATAAAAATAATTAAGACAAATCTGAAGCTATTAATCGCATAAATTCGGAGCGAGTTTCGTTGTGCTCGAACTGTCCGCTAAATGCCGATGTGGTAGTAACGCTATTTTGTTTTTGAATACCGCGCATCATCATACACATATGTTTTGCTTCTATTACCACAGCCACACCGAGTGGTTGTAATGCTTCTTGAATAGCATCGAGTATTTGGTGTGTTAATCTTTCTTGTACTTGTAATCTACGTGCAAAACAATCTGCTACACGCGCTATTTTGCTAAGTCCTGTAATATAGCCATTGGGTATATATGCAATATGTGCTTTGCCGATAAATGGCAATAAATGGTGTTCGCAAAGGGAGTAAATTTCTATATCTTTAACGATTACCATTTCGCTATACGATTCTGTAAATTTAGCAGAGTTAAGAATTTCGATAGCATTTTGTTCATAACCCTTAGTAAGGTATTGCATTGCTTTGGCAACTCTTTCGGGAGTTTTGAGCAAACCTTCTCTTTCGGAATCTTCTCCTAAAAGCTGTATTACAGACTTGTAATGGTCTTTTAGTTCGTTGGTTATTTTTTCGTCGTAATGTTCCTTTTTTGAATACGCCATAGTTTTATTAATATTTCACATTGGGAATTACTCTCCATAATATTCTGCATAAATGCTATTGGTTTCGTGCAGCTTAATGCAGTGTAATTGTACTCCGGCTTTGTCTAAATGAGGTTTTAGTTCGTTCCAAATACCGATAGTTAAATTTTCGCAAGAAGTAAATTTGCCTTGCATAAAATCCACATCTAAGTTAAGATTATTATGGTCTAATTTATCTACTATTACGGTTTTAATAATATCGCCAAGCGTTTTGGCATTAAAGATAAAACCGGTATCGGGAGATGGAATGCCTTTAACGGTTACGTGTAAATCATAATTATGTCCGTGCCAATTTTTGTTAGCACATTTGCCAAACACAGCTTTGTTTTCCTCCTCGTTCCAATTAGGATTATACAACTTATGTGCTGCATTAAATCGCTCTATTCGTGTTAGATAAACCATTTTTTATAATGGATAGTTGATAATGGATAATGGATAATGGATAATGGATAATGGACAATGGATAATGGATAATGGATAGTTGATAATTTATTTTATCTTGTGCGTCCTAAAATTATTGT
>CAYUXT010000022.1:3474-53566 GCA_964448955.1 uncultured Taibaiella sp.
CGAATTGTCGAATTGTCGAATTGTCGAATTGTCGAATTGTCGAATTGTCGAATTGTCGAATTGATTAATTATCGAATTGCCCTTTGTTTTTATTCTTTTTATTTTTTTTGTAATGATTGTTATTGTTGCCGGTATTACCGTTGTTATTGTTTCTATTTTTATTGTTGTTTTTCTTACCGGAAACGTTTTTCTTTTGTTGTTGGTTTCTGTTATTTTCTACTCTTACTTTAGCTCCTCCTCCTGTATAGCTAAGTACGCCATCAGAAAGTGCTGTTAATTCTTCTTTTATTACATCTTCGTGTACTGCTTCTTTGTGCCAATTAGCGTAAGCTAATTTCATACAATATGCTATGGATTGTGTAAATCCGTTTCGTTTTTCTTCGTTAGTCTCTTTAAGTGCTTTATCGAGTATTTGCCCTATATGCTTACCAAGATGCCTGTTTTTTCCGTATTTTTTAGGATAAGGTAATGGTTCCGGTTTTTTGGTAAATTTTTCTCTGGTAGGTATTGGGTATGGCGATTCTACTTCTAATTTAAAATCAGAAATCAGAAAAAGATGATCCCACAACTTATGTCTAAAATCTTCTACATTTTTAAGATGCGGATTTAATATCCCCATTAGTTCAATGATGGCTTTTACATTTTTTTGTCTAAGTTCGGGGTCTTCTATGGTTAGCGTATGATCCACCATCTGTTGAATATTTCTGCCATATTCGGGCATCGTCAGCTTTTTACGCGAAGTATTGTATTCCATTTATATTTTTGTGAAAATTAAATAAGCAAGTACATTTTAGTATTTTATATTTGCAAACTTGCTAAACACTCAATCTTTAACCGAAAATGGTAATTGAGTTATATGACATTGGTGTTAAATACACTATCGTCTTGTGCAAAGGTAAATCTTTAAGTGTCAAATAAAAAAATATTTTTCATTGCAAACACATAAAAATTGGATAGTTAAATTGCTGTATTTATGCTGCACAATGTCGTGTATAGTATTTTTATTTTCTTGTAAAAAAGACAGCCATACAGCACAGAATGTAATTGTATTACAATCCGGTGTTAATGGCGATTTAAATAGAATTTGGATAGAAGACAGCAATACAATACATATAGTTGGCGGCAATATATATGAACGTACAGATATTATATACTCCAAAGATGGTGGCTATACCTGGAATCAGGCTGCATTAGAGCAAGCACCTATAAAAGCCGTTTACGACATTACCCAAAGAGGAGAATATATATATGGTGTAGGCTTAGACGGTAAAATGTATTTTAAAAACACCACAGACGATAATTGGCGTTATCACCAAACTTGGTGGTGGGATTGGTATAAAGGCATAGCTTGCCCAAGCGATGAATATTGTATGGTAGTATCGGGCAGAGCATTTGAGAGTGGTACTATATTTATGATTAATGTAAATGGCGATATAATGAAGGTGGATAGTATGCATTTTGAAATGACCGACATTATATTTGCCAACGATAATGTAGGGTATATATGTGGCTATGGAGTAGTGCTCAAAAGTATAGATGGTGGCAGAAATTGGGAACACACATCTGCAAAAGGCGATTATTTCAAAACCATTTATTGCTTAGACGAAAACCTTATTTGGGTAGTAGGGTACAATGGCAGCATACTACATAGCACCGACGGTGGCGAAAACTGGACAAGACAACGCGATGGCAATAATCCATTATTAAAAAGGTATAGGTTACGAAGTATTCATTTTATAAATGAAACAGATGGCTATACGTGTGGCGACAAAGGAATAATGCTAAAAACAACAGATGGGGGCAAAAACTGGATAGAAATTACCAAATTTACCGACAACGATTTACTTGATGTGAAAATACAATATAAAGATAAAATATTTGTTTCCGGAGCTAATGGAGCGCTTTTTATGATAAAAGAATAATTATCTTTACCACCAACCCAATAATTAGGCACAAAATCTCGTCATATTCTAAAGTTGAGAGAAAGAAAAAGCATAGTTATTTTAAATAATTATTACATTTAATATTATTTAACCATAGCAAAATACCAACAAACAGCAGCAATGCGTTGATTATTAAATATAATTTTTTTGGTAAAAAGCTAACGGAGGGCATTATTAATTAATCAAAATTGAGCAGTAATAAATATAAATGCCTGAGTACACCGAGCAGGAAATTATTGACGGTTGCAAAAGACAAAAACAACTGTTTCAGGAACAACTGTATAAAAACTATTACGGTTTGTTTCTGAAAGTATGTATGAGATATGCTAACGACATACACGATGCGGAGCAATTACTCAACGATGGATTTTTAAAAATATTTGCAAATATTATTAAATACGAAGGCAAAGGCTCTTTTATAGGTTGGATGAGAAGGATAGTAGTAAATACTTGTTTAGATTATATTAAAAGCAAGCAAAATAGAGATGACAAAAACACAGATTACAAAGAAGCAATAAGCGAAACAAACATAGTACAGCACGATAGTAATGCACTGCAAAACATCTCTTTTAAAGAGCTACAAATGATGATACAAGCATTACCAGCAATGAGTAAAACGGTTTTTAACCTTTTTGTATTTGAAGGATATTCGCATAAGGAAATAGGAGGAATAATGGAAATAAGTGAAGGAACATCGCAATGGCACGTAAACAATGCGAGGAAAATTTTACAAAACAAAATAAATAATAATAAAACTAAAGAAATTAAATAGTTTCCGATGAGTAAGCACGAATTTGACGACTGGATTGTCAATAAATATGAAAGCGAGGAAATACCTTACAATCCCCAAAATTGGGATAAATTAGCTGCAAAACTGAATGACCAAAATAAGAAAGACCGCAAAATCCTTCCATTTTGGAGTTTTAAAAGTATAAGCATTGCTGCATCTGTTGCGGCATTGCTGTTTTGCGCATTTTTCCTTATAAACAAAAAAGAAGGTAAAAATACAGAACCAATTGTAGTAGAAAAAGAGAATGCAACACCATTGCTTAATAATGAAGATTCTGAAAACAATAACATTACCCAAAATAATACGGAAGTAAACATAGAAATAACCGAAAAAGCGACAGACAATACCACAAAAAAATCAATTACAAAACATTCAACTTCCACCTACAAAACCACCCAAAACCATTCCGCTAATATTGCAAATAGTACAAATATCAACAGCAAGAATAACAGCAAGAGTAATTTCTTATTGGAAAATACAACTCAAAAAGAAGAATTTGTGCGAGAAGAATACCCCTTAATACCACAATCGAAACATAACGATATAGATGCACAAATGCGATACGCAAAAGATAATAATAATGCCAAAAAAGAAAATAGCAACACTAATTACCACACCATTAAAGAGCCAATTACCCATTATGCCTATAATAACCCGTACAATACCCCCAAGCCCTCTGCAAGCATAGGCGTAGGAGCAGGTGTAAACTACGGCAATATGAATACCGGATATGCTTTAGGGGTTAGTGCCAAAAAACAATTAGGTAGCAATATATACGTAGATGGAACGGTAAATGTAGCGATGAACAACAATACCCCAAATGTAGTTGCAGTAAACAATATAAATAATGTGGCTGCTCGTCCGAGTGCTAACCAAACACACATAAACTCTCCTGCAATGGCAAATCAGTCGCAGCAGCTTTACTATGTGCAATTTAACCCTTCATTGGGTTACGAAATAGATGAATTAGTATCGTTTAGCGTAGGTTCGGATTTCCAACAATTAGTAAATGGAGAAAAAGGAAAAGAATCTGTAATCTTTAACACTAAATCCGGCAATTCGGAGTTAGTACCTAAAATGGATTTAGGTCTTACTGCTAAAACAGAAATTAACCTTACCAACAATATTAACGCAGGCATTATCTATAGAGAGGGCATTAATAACTTAGTCAATACAAGTAATGTGGGTATTAATTATCTCAACAGAAGGTATATACAAGTAATGTTTAAATACAACCTTAATATTAGGTAGAGTCATAGCGTGGGGGTTCATTATGTTTTAAAAATTTAAAACTAAACCACTCTCCTACCCCTTACCACTCAAATGCAAAATATACCAAGCCAAGACAGCTAATATCAGCACTATTACCAATGCTGTCATCCAACTGAATTGTAAAAATTTTATAGGTTTATTTTTAGGCTTTTGTTGGAGTTGTTTACTTAGGTTAGCATTAATTTGTGCAGTGAGTTGGCTTATCGTTTCTTTATTCTGAATTTCTGCCAAACCCTCTAAGGCATCATACAAAAAGGGGTCTTCTTCTATGGCTCTTTCCACCATATACTGCTCTTCACCGGAAAGTTTTCCGTTGATATAGCGAAGCAATTGCTCTTCACTAATAACATTATACGATGAATTATTCTTGCTCATTGTTAGATTCTTGCTGTTCTAATTTTAATTTCAAATTCCTTTTTCCGTTTTGTATATAGCTTTTTACTTGTTTTATATCATACCCCGTAATGCTTGTAATTTCCTGATAGCTTTTTCGCTCTATATAAAATAAGGTTACACATTGTTGTTGGCTTTCGTTCAAGTCTTTGAGAGCTGCTTTTAAAGTATCTATTTGTTTTTCGGTTTCCCAATATTCTGTAATGGGTACTGCTTGTGGCTGTTCGGTATAGCGCAATGCTTGTTCGTCGGTATAAGTACGCCCTTTTCTTAATTCGGACAAGCATACATTTTTAGCAACTCTATAAAGCCAACCGCCGATATTATCAATCTTAGTTTTTTTTACTTCCAAAATTGCTTTTTCAAATACAAGCTGTACAGCATCTTTGGATTGCTCTTCGTTTTTTAAATATTTCATACAAACACCCAAAAGCAATGTTGTATATCGCTCTAAGATACAGCCTAATAATGCATTATCCCCTTCGTGATAATACCGAAGCAGTAAATCCATTTCGCTAATATGGTCGTATTTATTTGCCAATTGCTTACAAATGTAATTGTAAAAAAATATAATTACTCTATTTATTTGACGCTCTATTGTAGATTTTCCATAAACGAACGAAAAGCATATTTCATTCCGATTCTTTTGCGATTTCATTTCGGTTAATTCTTTTAGATTAAGCAAGCATAAATTTTACTACTTTCGTGTTTTGTTCAACTACTATATAGTATATGATTACTGAAAAAGACGTTAATCATAAGTCCAACATATTGTATTATCTGCTTTCCGGCATTGTTTTATATGCGGTAGTAGTGGCATTGTACCCTTTTTTACAATACTATATAGACCCCGATGCTACAAGTTATTTAACCATTTCTCGTAAATATTTGGAGGGCGATACCAATGGAGCTATTAATGCCTTTTGGAGTCCGCTTGGAATATGGCTTACCGTACTTTGGGTCAAACTTACAGGATTGCCAATACACTATTCGGCTATTATTGTCAATAGCTTTGCGGCTATTGGTACATTATGGACGAGCCAATATTTGTTTGCTAAATTTCGTAACAATAAATTTGAAAACTGGATATTCGCCATAATGTTTGGAGTGTTTTGGGGAGTAAGCATTTACCGGCAATTATTTACCGACATCTGGCAATATTTCTTTTTGCTTTTGGCACTTTGTATTTTTCTAAGAAAAGATTTTACAGAAAAAATATGGTTATGGATAATAGCCGGCGTAATAGGTGTTATGGCTTATTTTGCTAAAGCCTATAGCTTTTACTTTTTTCCTTTAATGCTTTTTAGTGTACTATTTATAAAATGGTTTTATTACAAAGAAATTAAACTAACAAAAGCAGTTGGAATACTCTTAGTAAGTGTAGGATTAATGTGGTCTTTAGCCATTCCTTGGGTGTATGTTATGTATCAAAAATATAATTTCATTACATTTTCAACAGCAGGAAAACTTAATTTGAGTTGGTGGTTAATAGGCAAGCCTATTTATCCCGAAGATATAAAAATACTATTACCGCCTAATGGAGCCGGCTCTGTCTTTTATTTCGAAGACCCTATTAATAGCCAAGGTGCTTTCCCACGATTTTGGCATTCGCCTACATTGTTTTTAAAACAGATATTAAGAGTAAGCTTTAACTATTTAAATTGGGCAAGTACCGCAAGTATTTTATCTGCTTTTTATTTTGTGGTTTGGTTAATTACCATTTTTACTTTTTTCTTTAAAAAAATATCTTTACCCAATACGCAATTAACAATTGTAGCTGCATTTTTTTTACTTTACCCACTACCATTTTGGTTAATGACTTTTGATAATGGCAGATACCTTTGGGTTACGCTACCCTTATGCTGTATTCTTGGTTTGTATTATGCAGACAAAGTTTTATTACCACATTTACCCAAATTAGGCAAGCAAATATTTGTAACTATTTTCTTTTTGTCCTTTATAATTAGTTGTGCATTTGACTTAAAAGATATTGCCAACAAAGGAAAAGAAGAATATAAAGTAGCGCAACAATTACATCAGTTAGGCATCAAGGGTTCTTTTGTAAGTAATAAAATATTTATGGGCGAATACGGTCATTTTATATTACGTACTGCATATTATTCGCAAAATCCTTGGTATAGCCACGGAGAAGACAAATGGACTAATAAGGAAATATTAAAAGATGCGCAGCGTTATAATATTGATTACTATTTTTATTTTCACGAAGGAGCTACAGACGACTATATACTTAAAGATATAAATGGTAATGATTTGCCCGAATTAACTAATGGAACAATTAAAGGTCTAAGGGTTTTTTCTATCAAAAATCGATAAAGACATTTTAAAACTAAATGATGAAAATTATAAACTTTTTATTACTATTCTTATTGGGTATTAATATTGCTAATGCACAAGAAACCTACATTCTCAATGGAATGATGGGTGTGCAAGGCGGCGAAATATTTAATTTTAAATTAGAGCTAAAAGACTCTGTTAATAATTTCATGACTGGCTACGCCTATACTTATTACGAGCAAAACAAAGATGTAAAAGCTGCTGTAATTGCTACTATAGACCGTAAAAGCAAAATACTGCATATTACCGAACAATATATAATTCACAACAAAGGATTTACGAGTAAGGTGTTAATATGCTTAGTAGTATCGGAGTTAATTTACGATGAAAGTAAAATAAATCTTGCAGGCACAATTACCACCAGAACAGCCGGAAAAGGCGCATTGCCGTGTAGTAGTGGTAGTATTTCTTTTACTAACAAGCCCGAAATAGACCGCATTTTTGCAATTAAACAAAACAATACAGACACCGTAAAAAAAGAACCTAAAGTAATTAAAAAAACAATCACTTATGCTGCCGATACCATTGCAAAAAAGAAAGAAGAACCTAAGCCACAAATAATTACCCCGAAACCACCCGAAAAAATAACACAAGGACAAGCCAAAGAAATACAATGGCATAGCGATAAAATAATTATTGACATTTGGGACGGCACTACTATAGATTATGATAAAATAAGCATTTTATACAATGGAGAAATAGTGCTTAAAAATTACACACTCACAAAAGAAAAATACAAATTAATACTACCGATTAAAGAAGGAGAACTGAGTACAATAGTGGTGATTGCGGAAAATGAAGGCAACGAATCGCCCAATACCGCAAACCTTACGCTGTACGATGGAGAAACCTCCCATCAGATTATAGCACATAACAAAACAGGTAAAAAATCGGAAATAAAAATTAGAAGAGTAGCACTATAAATTAGGCATTGAATAATCTATATGCAACAAATACAAAATCATAAATTCTTAATCAATAATCATAAAACATTTTTGTGGTTTCTTGTAATTTGTATGCTTGCTTGGTTGGTAGGCTTAATGCCCTTAATCCAATACACGCCAGCCGAAATATTTAGCTATATCAATGGGCATCATTCTAAAAAAGCAGATACATTTTTTGCTGCTGTAACATATATTGGTACAGCGTGGGTAATAGTTCCTGTTTCATTATTGCTGTTATTATATCCTCCGTATAGAAACAAGTCCTTTTTCTTGTTGATGACCTTGTGCAATATTGTTCCATTATTGCTTACACATCTAATTAAGAATATTTTGCAACGTCCACGCCCATTGCATATTTTCCAATCCGAAGAATGGTTACATTTTCCCGAAGGGCAACCATTACAATATGCTAATAGTTTTCCTTCTGGGCATACAGAAGCGGCGTTTGCACTGTGCTGTTTTATAGCCTTAATATTACCTAATAAATATAAATGGTGTGGTGTTATTTTGTTTGCATTAGCAGCACTTACGGCATATTCGCGTATTTATTTGGTCCAACATTTTTATGCAGACGTTTTTGCAGGGAGTATAATAGGCGTGGTGTTTTGTTTTTTAACTTTTTATATTTTTAATAGATTTAGATACAACAAATGAACATAACAGATATAATAATAGGGATATTATTGATGAATGCAATGCCACATTTTATTATGGGAATTACCAAAACCAAGTTTTTGGGATTATTTGGATTTAGTCCAAAAGCTAATATTGCGTATAGTATTGTACAGTTAGTTATTTGTCTCTTGCTTTTTCATTGGAAATATGGCATTGCAGCCATTGTAGAAAACGGTATGTTTGTTGGAGCATTATTTATTTTGTTAGGTTATTATATTTTCGGAAAAGTGGCTGTTACAATTTATAAAAATGGTTTTTCGTTAAATACTAAAAACAAACAAGAATATTAACAGACTTGCAATTTTCCATAAAATACTAAACTACTTTTTAGAATGAACATAAATAAAATTCACACTTCGGAATTAGTAAAACGATATGGCAAACGTACTGTTGTTAATCACGTATCTATAGAAGTTAGCCAGGGAGAGATAGTAGGCTTACTCGGACCTAATGGAGCCGGCAAAACCACGTCGTTTTACATGGTGGTAGGACTTATTAAACCAGACGAAGGTACTGTATATCTCAACGAAACCGACATTACCAAACTACCAATGTACAAACGTGCACAAATGGGTATAGGTTATCTACCACAAGAAGCTTCGGTATTTAGAAAACTATCTGTAGAAGATAATATAAAAGCTGTTTTGGAAATGACCAAACTCAGCAACGAAGAACAAAAACAAAAATTAGAAAGTTTGCTTGAAGAGTTTAGACTAAACCACGTACGTAAAAGTATGGGCGATGTATTGAGTGGTGGAGAGAGAAGAAGAACGGAGATTGCGCGTGCATTGGCTGTTAATCCTAATTTTATATTATTAGACGAACCATTTGCCGGTATTGACCCCATAGCGGTAGAAGACATACAAAGTATTGTAGCCAAACTCAAAGATAAAAACATCGGTATCCTTATTACCGACCATAATGTACACGAAACATTATCTATTACAGACCGTGCCTATCTTATGTTTGAAGGGAAATTATTAAAATCGGGAACAGCAGAAGAGTTAGCTTCCGATGAGCAAGTTAAAAAATTATATCTCGGTATGAATTTTGTATTGCAGCGGAAGAATTTGAATAAGGGAGAAGTTAGTAGTGTAGATTAAATAGATTTTGGAATATCCAAAAGTAAGTTTTCATATTTCATTTTGCAGTACTTTAAATTTACGCTATAAATTATTTATGATGTAAATTATTAGGAAATAAGCATACCATACAACAAATTTCCCCCTTATCGGGTTACAAAAATCTAATGCACAGCATCTATTTTTGCTATACTAAATTTATGATGTTTCATAAGACTTGTTTTTGTTTATAGCGACCGGAGTTATCTTCGGTCGTTTGTTTTTATAACTAATTATTATAAAATAAAGACGTACAATAAAGTAATTACAAGTTATCTAAGTGGTACAATAAACTTTTAAAGAAAAAAATATATCCTAAATGTAATCGCAAAACAATTTACCTTCAATGCCATTTTCAAGTATAAGTAAATAATGCAAACAGATTTTTCATCAGAAATAATATTACAGACTGCACGTAGCGGTGGCAAAGGCGGACAAAACGTAAACAAAGTAGAAACCAAAGTAATAGCCAAATGGCATATTATGGAATCTGCATTTTTTAACGAAGAAGAAAAAGAACAGATTAGCAGCCAACTCAAAAATAAAATTAACGACAAAGGATTTTTAATTTTGGTATCGCAAACAGAAAGAACACAATTAGCCAATAAAGAAGTAGTAATCAGCAAAATGCTACAATTAGTTAATAGCAAAAAAACAAAACCCATAAAACGCAAACCTACCAAAATGCCAAAAGCCATTAAAGAAATGCGATTGCGACTAAAAAAAGAACATTCAGACAAAAAAGCAATGCGCAACAAAAAAAATTGGTAGATAACAAGCAATTGTAATTTATTCGTTTTTAATAAATTAAAAGCGAATTTTAATCAAATAAGTTAAATTTGCGACACGAAAAGCTATTAACTGGATAATTATTTATTAAAAAAACACCAATTATGTAATTTTTCTTTAAGTTTTTAGTTATTAATAAAAAAAATTCCGTGATATATACAATAGCAAAAAGATGATGCAAACATTTACACTTTAATAAATATTTAATTATTTTTAACGGTTTTTATTTACCCTAAATAAGGGAGATATTATTAACCACAAAGAACGGACAACAATTGAGACCAAATACAGTATTGATTAAATGGGTAATATTTGCTGTTTGTATATTTTTTAGTTTTTATACATCAGCACAGAGTGTAAATCTTGACAGCCTGCGTGCCGCACAAAAACAAAGATCAGATAGCTTAAAATCTGTTCAGAAAAAGCGTGCCGACAGCTTAGATGCCGTACGCAAATACAAAAACAGCAAACGATATACAGATAGCATAGAGCAAAAACGCCAAACCCGTATCGACAGTATGAAAACTGCTCGATTAGCCATTACAGACTCCATTCGCAAAGAGCGACAAAGAATAATGGATAGCACTTTTGCTGTTCGTAGAAAATTTACAGATAGCCTAAAAAGAGTAAACGACAGCATACGTACAGTAAGAATGGCAGAATTAGAAATCGTAAAAGCCGAACGAAAAAAACGTAGCGATAGCCTTGCTGCTGTAAGAGCATACAAAGAAAGCAAAATATATAAAGACAGTGTAGCGACGGTACGGCAAGCAAGACAAGACAGCATTTTAGCAGAAAGAAAAAAAACAAACGATAGCATAAAAGCAGTACGAAAAGCAACCAACGATAGCATTATAGCAGAAAGAAAAAGAGTTACAGACAGCATCGTTACCGAACGCAAACGCACAAGCGACAGCATACGCGCAAGTATCGACAGTATAAAAGCAGACCGTATGCGGGTAATGGATAGCTTAAAAGTAATACGCCAAGCAAGAGCAGATAGCCTCGCAGAAGTAAGAAGCAAAAGAGAATTAGCAAATGCAGAAAAGAAAAAAGAAAAAGAAAAGAAAAATAAACTTGCTATAGAAATTAAGTTTGAAGAAGACAAAAAACAATACTCTAACGATAAGTTCCGAAAAAAACGATGGTCGCCACCACGACGATTAGTACAAAATACGTTTACGCGGTACAATTATTACTTTAACGCAGATTTACGAATGGACGAAGCCATAGACAATATGGTACGCTCCAAACAAGATAACTATGATAGCTTATTAGCACTCTTCCCATTCGACCCCGACATAGACTCAGCCAAGCTCGCTTCGGATATGGATACCATAATCCGAAAATCCTCTTTAGGCATTTACATTCACGACCCACGTAGTAAATGGCAAGACGACTTGTACCTACTTGTAGGGCAGGCATACTATTACAAAGGTGATTACGAAAATGCAGCATTAGCATTTAAGTATATTATAGCAGAAGCAGAAAAAGCAGAACGAGAAAAAGCAAAGAAAAAAAATAAAAACAATAAGAACAAAGACAAAGAAATAAAACCGGCAACTTTCGCCTCGCCTCCCAAAAAAGGTATCGCTAAAGTAATCGGGCACAACGAAGCCAAAAACCACGCTATGCTATGGCTCTCGCGTACATTGGCACAAGACAAACAAACAGGATTAGCACAAACACTATTAGATATGCTCCGCAACGATGCTAATTTCCCTAAAAAAGATATGGGAAGATTAGCAACAGAGCAGGCTTTTGTAGATTTGAAAAAAAGCGACTACACCAACGCCACCACTTCTTTAACTACAGTAGCCAACGACAATGACTTACCAAAATGGTTAAGATTAAGAGCAGCATACCTTAACGGACAATTACTACAACAAGACAAACACTTCGACAATAGCACCGAAGCATTTAAAAAGTCATTAGCATTGCACCCCTCGGTAGATATGTCGTTTAATGCCCAAAAACACATTGCTTTTAATAGCGTAAATGGCGAAGGCGACCCTAACGAAGCCCATCGTATTTTAACCAAAATGTCGCAAGACCATAAATACAAAACCTTTTACGACCAGATATATTATGGCTTAGGATTAATTGCTCAAAAATTAGAAAACCCAACAGAAGAAAGCATAGCACTGTTTAGAAAAAGTATAGAAAACGGAGTAAATAACAACAAACAAAAAGGACTTTCGTATATGGCACTCGGCGACGAGTATTACAAACAACTCAATTATAACCTCGCTAAGCAAGCTTACGATAGCGCAGGTATGCTCCTTACCGAACAAGACCCCGAATGGAAAATAGCTACCCAAAGAGCTAATGTATTAGACAAAATATCCGAACCGGGAAGCATCGTAAAAACTACCGACAGCCTTATTTATTTAGCCTCCCTAAACACCGAAGAACAGAAATCTTACATAAATAAATACATTAAAGATTTAGAAAAATGGATTGCCGATAGTACTTTTCAAGCACAAAATGCACCACCGGTACAACAAATGCAAAGTTTAAACTTGAACCAAAATGCGGCAAGTTGGTATTTTAACAATCCGAACTTAATGAAAAAAGGCAATAACGAATTTAAGCAAAAATGGGGCAATATACAATTAAAAGACAACTGGAGAAGGAGCTTAGCCGGATATGGCGATGGTGGCAGTGGCACTAATGCAAGCACTAACGAGGCCGAAGAAGAAGTTTCGAGAATACCACACCCCGATACTTTGTTAGCAAGAATACCAAAAGGAGAAACATTAGATAGCGTAAAACGAGAAAACAAAAATGCCCTATTCGATTTAGGTAAAGGCTACTATTACGACTTAGAAGACAATACCAATGCAGTTAAAACATTTGATACACTACAAATTCGCTATCCTAAACACGAAAACGAAGCAGAAGAGTTATACATCAGATATTTAATTGCAATTAGAAATCAAAACCAAAACGAAGCTAATAGATGTTACGACGAACTACAACAAAACTATGCTTTTACAGAATGGGCTAAACGCATAAAAGACAGCAAAAACAATACAGCTACCAATAATGATTTATGGGTAGAAAAAGAGCAAACATTACCCGAGCATTACGACGAAACGTACAATACACTCATTGAAAGAAATTACACAAAAGCCATAAGCAAAGCAGACGAAGCCCCTACCCTTTTTAATAATTTGGGCACATACAGAAACAAGTACGAATTAGTAAGAATTACAGCCATTGCAGGATTAAGTAAATTTAACGAAGCAGATACATTACTACAAGCATTTATTGCCAAAAACACAGGAGATTCACTTTTGGCTTGGGCTAATACCGTATGGGAATATGTAAAGAAAAATAAACACGCAGATAGCCTTGCCAATCTGAAAGCTAACCTTAACAACGATAGTTTACAAAACAACGATACCCTCAACACCAACAGCGAGAACAATACTAACGACGAGTATGTCGCTGATAAAAGTGCAAAACATTATGTGCTCATTATCGCTGCTTTAGACGCTAAATTTACAGCACTCAAGTCCGGATTAAGCGATTACAATGCAATGACAGACGGCAAAGAAAATATAGCAGTAACTATGACGAATATGGAAACAGGCATAGGAGTAATATTGTGCAAAGAATTTGACAATGCCATTAAAGCCAAAAATTACATCAACGAAATTACACTCAACAAAAACTTGTTTAGAGCATACGACGACAAAAGGACTTATAATGTAGTTAGTATTTCGGAATCCAATTTCCAAAAACTATTTATCAAAAAAGATACCAAAGAATATGTAGCATTTTGGAAGAAAAATTATAGATAATAATTTAACTTTGAATAACGATTATTGTCTATGCTTTTCAAAAAATAAATAATAATGAAAAACTATATTAATAAAATAACGCTAAGTATTGCCATTGGCATATTATGCTTAGTAGTGTTTATAGCATCTGCTCAAAATAGAAAACCTACAATACAACCAAAGGACTATAAAGGGAAAGCATATTTAGCCGGAGGAAAAATTAACGAAGGAAAAATATCAAAAGCTCAATTCGATTCATTAATATTATTACCTATCGAAGTTATAGACAGTGCAGGCAAAAAAAGAAAAGCAATTAATTTTACAATAACTTATGCAGAACGAGGATTATACGAAGACAGCACAGGCAAGCGCAAAATAATGGCAGATTACTATTCTATAGTAGCAGCAGGTGGCACAATACCGGAACAATGGCTAAAAGGAATAGTAGAAATTACCAAACACGGCGATACAGCAACAATAAATAACATAGAGTTCAAGTGTGCAGACAGCACTAAAGCACCTATATATTACGCCGAACCCATTAAAGTAATCATTAGCAATAGATAGATTGGTCTTACAATTAAATTTAAACACTATTCCTTCATCTCCGACAAGTAGTGTATGTTTATAGAGTAGAGCCGAAATGAATGAATAGTAAAAGAGTTGTCTGATAGATAATTTAAGCAAATTCATAGAGATAACCCTCTACGTTTCGGTAGAAATTGAACTTTGGTATGAATAATAATCTTAATAACATACATCGATTAAGCCTAAAAACAATAGATATTTTACATTAAAAAAAGAAGTTAAAACACACTAAAATGCAGTGTTTTAGAACATTTTAGGGCATTTAGTTAATATGCGACTAAAAAAATTTTATCCGAACATTTTTAATAATAAAATACAAGATGTAATTTGCAGCCGAAAATTTTACAATTTTATTACAAAACTGAGGACTTAATAACAATTTTTACATTCTTATGTCTCATTCTGCAACCACCGCTAAAGCCATAAAATGGGATGGCGGACACTCACCCTTCAATATCAGCTACGGCAAGATAATGATGTGGTTTTTTCTACTTTCAGATGCCTTTACATTTGGAGCATTACTGATTAGTAGTGGTACTAAGCGTTTCTTTACAGAAGTGTGGCCCGATGCCAACTATGTATTTAAGTCGTTTCCATTTAGTGGTAATTCCGAAGCACCATTAGTGTTTGTAAGTATAATGACTTTTATACTTATCATAAGCTCGGTAACTATGGTATTAGCCGTACACGCAGGGCATTATGGCGATAAAAAAGGTGTAGTAAAATGGTTGTTATGGACAATAGTGGGTGGTATTGCCTTCCTTTCTTGTCAGTGTTGGGAGTGGGTACACTTACACCACGAAGGTGCTTGGTGGGGTAGCTATCTAAATCCAGAAACTTTCGATTTGGAAAAAGCAAAAGATTTCTATCATCCTAATGTCCACGCTAAATTGGAATTAGAGCCAACAATGAGTGCTACTACCAATTATTTCAACTTCTTCTTTACCATTACAGGTTTTCACGGTTTCCACGTATTTACAGGAGTATTATTTAACATTATGGCATTAATTATGACCGTTAATGGTACTTTCGAGCGCAGAGGACACTACGAAACTATTGAGAAAGTTGGTCTATATTGGCACTTTGTAGATTTGGTTTGGGTATTTGTATTTACCATTTTCTACTTACTATAATTATCTTAATAAAAAACAATATTTCTAAACTACAATATTTTATATATTATGTCTGCACATCATAACGCACATGAAAGCATTCAGGATTTATACGAAGGAGACCAAAGTAAACTATACTCTGGAGTGTATAATCATCATACCGATATTAAATCGGAAGAAAGCAAAGCACATGTAAAAAAGATTTGGATGATTACTTTGTGGCTTTCTATTATTACTATCGTAGAAGTAGCTGCAGGTTTGTACCAGCACTCTACCGGTAACTTAAACCATGTCTTTTTAATTACTTATTTCTTAGTATTAACAATATTAAAAGCATACTTAATCGTAAAAGTATTTATGCACTTAGGCGACGAATGGAACAGTTTTGTAATGGTAGTATTAGGACCACTTGCTCTATTTATTTGGTTTATTATTGCATTCCTTTACGATGCTGATTTCTCGCTATTTATGAATTCCACATTTGGTAATTCTATGCCAACAGTAAAGTAGATTAAATGAGGACAAAAAAATCAAAAACTAAATTATTTTTAGCCTTAACGATAGCGGCATTATTGCCGCTATCGTTGTATTTTATCTTTAGTAAATATGGTGGCGGAGGTGTAAAAAAGCCCCAATACTACAGAGTTAAAAGCATAGAATCGAAAACAGAAAATGGCGAGAAAATCACAGATACTATCTATCATCAAATAAACGATTTGGTGCTTACCAACCAACTTGGTAAACAAATCAGCATCAACGATGATTTAAAAGGCAAGGTATTGGTAATAGATTTTATGTTTACGTCTTGTAAGTCTATATGTCCTGTACTCTCTCGCTCTATGCGCCAATTGCAAGATGCATATAAAAAGAAAAAACCAGATTGGGTACAATTTATTAGCATTAGCGTGGACCCTAACGATAGTGTGCCGGTATTACGAGCTTATGCAGACAATTTTGGAGCCAATCACGACAGATGGTGGTTCTTAACAGGAAATCAAGAGCAGATATTTAATTTTGCTAAAAACGAATTAGGTGTATTATTACAACCCGCCGATGGTAGCGATGGTTTTGACCATTCCGAAAATCTAATACTTATAGACCCCGACAGATACATAAGAGGATATTACAACGGAACTATAGACAAAGAAGTAGCACAATTAGCCAATGATATAGCAGTGCTGAAATTAGAAAAGAAGAGGTAATTATCGAATTATAGAATTAGCTAATTCGATAATTTGCGCCTTTGCGAGAAATAAAAATTAAAATGAAAGCAGTAATTAAAAAAAACGACAAACTTGCCAATATATTAATCGGCACCGTATCTGCCGTAGTGCTAATAGTAGTTGTGCTTTTGGGCAGATTAGAAGCTGTACCGTTTCCATTCGATTTCGACGTGCATATATTTGCTTTAATCAATGCAATTATTAACTCTATAGTATCTATATTATTAGTTGTAGGACTAATATATGCCAAAAACAAAAAATTTGTATTACACAAAAAAACAATGATGGCAGCCATCATATTTTCTGTAATCTTCTTGGTGTTTTATATCGGGCATCACCTATTTGCCGGCGACACCTATTTTGGCGATATAAACAAAGACGGCGTAGTAACCGAGGCAGAAAAAGCATTAACCAGTACAGGAGTAAGAATATTTTACTATTTTATTCTCTTGACGCACATTATACTCGCAGCAGTAATGTTACCGTTTATACTATTTACGGCATATAGAGGACTTACCGCAGAATTTGGCAAACACCGAAAAATCGCCAAAATTACTTGGCCCTTATGGTTTTATATTGCTATTACAGGAGTGCTAATTTACATTTTAATAAGTCCGTATTACTAGGGGGAATTAAGGCAATTTCTTATATTTGCGTATACCCATAAATAATAATTGAGTTTGTTTTAGAATTCAGCGTTATTTACTTTACATCAAATATATAAACTAATAATTGCTTATGAAATATGCTTTTATTTTCCTCCTAATTATTATACAGAAAAATGTATTCTCCCAAACCACTGCCAAAGAAATTTTCCAACGTACAGACGTAGTTTTAAAGGGGCGTACCGCTATTGCTTATGAAATAGAAACCGGAATAAAATATTTAAGTGAAAAAGATACCACAGTTACTAAAGCAAAGTGTTATGCAAAGAATGCACCCAATGACAAACAAAAAATGCACTATCATTTAGAAGAATACTTTGGATATTACCCTACTCGGTACAAACAGATATATAATGGCGACACTATAGTTAATATTAGTCCAAACGATAGCAGCGCGCTAATTATCCGAATGAAACAACGAGGAGCAGAAAATTTTTTATACAATAGAGATATACCCTCTTTCATTAGCAGTTTTCATATTGACGATTTTTATGCAAAAATTTTAGAAAAAGAATCAATAATTGATATTTCCCTAAGCGAAGAAAATTTTAATGATAAAGACTGCTATTTAATAAAATATATAGACAAAGCCGGAGCTAAAAATGAAAATGAGTATTTTCACTTTAAATTTTATATAGATAAAACCACATACTTTCCAATTGGGTATAGCTCAACGGTAAATTTTGAAGACATGACCCAATATTCCTACTATAAAGTATCTAATCTAAAATTAAATCCGGATTTATCGCCTCAGCTTTTTATAATAGGAAACAATTTGCCACCACATTGCATTAGACGATTGTACAACCCCAAAACTTATGGCAAAAGCGAAACATTACAACTTGTGAAAGTCGGTAATAAAGCACCCGATATTCAACTAAAAACCCTAAAAGATGAAGACTTTGACCTAAGTAAATACAAAGGGAAAACCATTTTATTAGATTTTTGGTATATCGGTTGTCTTCCTTGTATTAGAGCACAGCCCGATATACAAGAAATAGCAACTAAATACGATACTTCTAAAGTTGTAGTAATAGGGGTAAATGTAAGAGACGCTAAAGAAACCATTATACCATTTTTAGAAAAAAGAAATCTTACTTATACCAATATATATAATGGTTGGAATACTGCACAATCTTATGGTGTATCTGTATATCCCACTTTGATAGTAATAGATGGTAATGGAGTAATATCGGCAGTACAAGAGGGCTGGCCACTAAGTAATAATAAAAACGGTTTAACTAAACGTCAATATAAATATAAGCTGAATAGAAAGATACAGAAAAGTATGAGAAAGTAGGTTAGATAGAGCTTACTAAATAACTTACGTATTATCATTGCAACAGTAATTTACGAAAATTCAACTTAGCTTATAGGATAATTAAGTCTTACATTATATTAACTTCTAAACCTAAAACAAACTATCCTTAAAACAATATTTGTTATGGCTTGTTAAAAACAAAATATAGCTAAGAATATTTTTTTAATTTTGGCATATTATTTAACAATAAAACCCAACAAATGACAGAAAGCGACTGTAGGGCAAAATATATTTCACATTCAGATACTCGTTTTTTCTCCCGACTAATTGAAGACTTTTTAAACGACGATGCTCCATTGCTCCATTTTTTGGATTATACGCCCAATGATGCAGGTTTAACTATTGCAATAAATAATAGAAAAAACTATCCTGTAAACAGAACTACGTTACACCAAACCATATCGGAACAATATACTACATTAACCATTCCCGAAAATGTACAAAAAAATATAGAAGCACTAAAAGAAGAAAAAACATTCACGATTACTTCTGCGCACCAACCCAATTTACTTACAGGCTATGCTTACTTTTTTTACAAAATTATACATAGTATAAAATTAGCGCAACACCTCAGCAGGCTTTATCCCGAAAACAAATTTGTACCCGTATTTTATATTGGCTCAGAAGATAACGACTTAGATGAATTAGGAGTGTTCCGTTTTCAAGAAAAAACTTACCGTTGGCAAACCGAGCAAACAGGCGCAGTGGGTAGAATGTTTACCAATGACCTACAACCTTTATTAAAAGATTTTTTTGCAGCATTAGGCACACATAGCGAAGAAACCAAAAAGTTAAAACAAATTATAGAACAAGCCTATCAACCTAAACACAAAATTGCCGATGCCATCAGGTATATCATCAACGAATTTCTGGGTAAATATGGTATTATAGTTTTAGATGCAGACGATAAAAATTTCAAAAAATCATTCGCTCCAATTTTACTGCAAGAATTACTCGCTCCGCAATCGGACAGCTTAATACAAAAGACCTCAGAAGCATTAAACAAAACATACAAAGCGCAAGCATTTTCTCGTCCTATTAATCTTTTTTATTTAAAAGATAACATAAGAGAACGCATAGAATATAACGCCGGAATTTGGTCTGTAAAGAACACAGAGATTACATTCGACAAAGAAGGAATTACGCAAGAAGTTAGAGAATTTCCGGAACGTTTTAGCCCTAACGTAATTTTAAGAGGTCTATACCAAGAAAGCATTTTGCCCAATGTAGCATTTATCGGCGGAGGCAGCGAAGTAGCTTATTGGATGCAGTTAAAAGATGTTTTTAAACATTACAATGTATTTTTCCCTGCTGTAATTTTAAGACAGTCTGTACATTTCCTTAATAAAAATACAGTAGCCCATATCCACAAGATGGGCATAGCACTTAAAGAGATTTTCATCCCAAAAGACGAATGGGCAAATAAAGAAATAGACAAAATATTTGGCAATGAAATCTCCTTAGAACACGAAGAACAGCAACTGATTGCGCTGTTACAAAACATCAAAGACAAAGTAGTTAATATAGACAAAACCCTTGCTAATTCTACAGAAGCGGTAATGGTAAAAATAAATAAACAATTAGAAATACTGCGTAAAAAAATAATAAGGGCGAAAAAAAGAAATATAGAAAATAGGATTTCGGAATTGGAAACCATAAAACAACACGCATTTCCTTATGGTAAATTACAAGAGCGATACGAAACATTTATGCCACAATATTTACAATATGGAGACAAATATTTCGATATACTTTTGCAACACACCCTACCCTATGGCAATCAATTTTTAGTAATAGAAGAATAGAGATAAAATTGTTGTAGTTGTAATTAATGCAAACTATTCAATTAGATGTTTGATGAGAATTATTATTTTTTGAATTTTTACTTTTGATTTTTTACTTTTTAATTTACACAATGCGCATTATATTTATAGGCACACCGGATTTTGCAGTTGGCAGTCTTAAAGCTTTAGTAGAAAACGGCTTTAATGTAGTAGCTGTAATTACTGCCCCCGACAAACCGGCAGGTAGAGGCAGAACCCTTACCCCATCTGCAGTAAAGCAATATGCATTAGAACAAAACTTACCCATTCTGCAACCCGAAAAACTTAAAAATACCGAATTTTTAGAACAGTTAAAAAGCTATAAGGCAGACTTGCAAGTAGTAGTAGCATTTCGTATGCTCCCCGAAGCTGTTTGGAATATGCCACCAATGGGAACGGTTAATGTTCACGGCTCTTTACTACCACAATACAGAGGTGCTGCTCCTATTAATTATGCTATCATCAATGGAGAAACAGAAACTGGAGTAACAACATTTAAGCTCAAACACCAAATAGATACCGGAAATATTTTATTGCAACAAAAAGTGCCCATCTTACCCGAAGATAATTTTGGAACCTTGTATTACAAACTGATGAATGAAGGAGCTGCATTATTAGTAAAAACCTTACGTGGTATAGAAGATGGAAGCATTCAGGAACAAGAACAGCCTTTTAGTGCAATACAAAAACACGCTCCAAAAATATTTAAAGAACATTGTATAATTCATTGGGAAAACACTGCCGAAAGTATTCATAATTTAATAAGAGGCTTGTCGCCCATACCTGTGGCATTTACTTCCTTACAGGAAAAAACTTTTAAAATTTACCAATCACGATTTACTACCGAAGCACACCAAACTACACCCGGAAATTACGAAACAGATGGTAATACATTTTTGCGTTTTGCCACCTCCGATGGTTGGCTCTACTGTGAGGAAGTACAAATAGAAGGTAAAAAGAAAATGAATATCATAGATTTTCTAAGAGGATACAGAGGGTTGTAAGCTAAATGAATTAATGCCGTTTATAAATTAGAATTAGTCCAAATTACCCCCGATACCCTCGCCCGCCGTTGTTGTGTCTTTTCACAAACAACAATTCATTAGACTATTTTATACTAATTTATATTCCAGGTTGGTATAATCCACAAACTTGATCAATGCAATAACTATTATCAATCCATCCAACTTAGTGCATAATCATCGTCTTCTATTTGCTGTGCAGTTTCGGTCATAAAAAGCGGTCTAAAAGTATCTACCATTACTGCAAGTTCCGGAGTTTCTTTTTGTCCTATGCTTTTCTCTACTGCTCCCGGGTGTGGTCCGTGCGGAATACCCGATGGGTGTAAAGTTATCATTCCTTGCTCTACGTGCTTGCGGCTCATAAATTCTCCATCTACATAATACAACACTTCGTCGCTGTCTATATTACTATGGTTATATGGCGCAGGTATAGACTGAGGATGATAATCGTACAAACGAGGCACAAAAGAACAAATAACAAAATTGTGAGCATCAAAAGTCTGGTGTACAGGTGGCGGCTGATGCACTCTTCCGGTTATTGGCTCAAAATCGTGAATGCTAAAAGCATAAGGATACTCGCAACCGTCCCAACCGATTACATCAAAAGGGTGCGTACCATACCATATCGGATAAAGCAATCCATTCTTTTTTACATTAATAAGATATTCGCCTTTTTGGTCGAATGTTTCGAGGTCTGATGGTTTTTTAATATCTCTTTCGCAAAATGGTGCGTGCTCTAATAATTGTCCATAGCGGCTTAGGTATCTTTTAGGAAAAGTAATAGGACTAAACGAATCGACAATAAACAATCTATTGTTGGCATCATTAAACTCTATCTGATATATAGTGCCGCGAGGAATTACCAAATAATCGCCATATTCAAAGGGTATTTTGCCATATTGTGTTTTTAATACGCCGGAGCCTTTATGGATAAAAATTACTTCATCAGAATCTGCATTTTTGTAAAACACATTACCACTTAAACCACTTTCTGGTGCTGCTAAAGATATATGAACATCGTTGTTAAACAATACCGTTTTTTTAGAATTCAAAAACTCTTTTTCGGGTTTCACTTTAAAACCTTGGTAGCTTCTATGTTTTAAGATATTATCGGTAATAGCTTTAGGAGCAATATTTGTTGGCTCATCACATTTTATAATTTGCGTAGGTGGGTGCACATGATACAAGAGCGAATAATTAGACGAAAACCCTTCGGTGCTAAATAACTGCTCAGAGTACAATCCACCATCTGGTTTACGAAATTGAGTATGACGTTTTTTAGGAAATTTACCTAAGCTATGATAATGCGACATTGTATAAAATTTAAAATCTACAATTAAGTATGCTGCGAAGTTAAAAAACTTAGATTAGTAAATATTGATTTTTATGAATTTTAGTATGGATATTAATCATTTTGTAGGTTTTACATACCTTTGCAAGCTAACAAAAAATAAATTGATATGAAAAAAACATTATTCTACTCTTTCTTTGCTTTAGCCTTTGTGTTTGCTAACAACGTATTAGCGCAAAAAGAAACCGACTTAGAAATTATTATCGAATCACCAACAACCAATCAGAGCATAAGTTACAATGCGAGTTTCGATTTTAGCTACCGCATAGTAAACCATGGCGATTCCGCAATTGAAGTGTCTGATACTATTTATGTTCGATATGCGGCATTAGGAGTTTCCTTACCCGATACTTTTACAGGATTTTCTATTGCTGTCGGAGATACTTCTGATGCAAAATTAGCTATTTCTCTTACACATATTTTTAACCTTACAGCCGATAGCACTTTCGAAGCTTGTGCCTATATCGATGCTACCGTAAATGCTACACTGTTAATTATTGACGATACAGTTCAAGATAACGATACAGCTTGCGTGTCATTTATATTAGAAGAAAAACCAAATAGCATCTACACTAATACATTAGCAGAGCAAATCAAGATTTATCCTAATCCTACGCAAGGCAATTTAAGTGTCGGCATAAAAGGTCTAAACGCTCAAGATTTACAAATTGCCATTTTAGACATTACAGGTAGAACTATAATGACAGAAAATGCAAAAGTTAATATCAACGCCACTCTGGAACTTAACACCCAAAGCCTAAGCAATGGCATCTATTTTATAGAATTAAAATCCGGTAACGAAAAAATTGTTTCTAAGTTCATAAAACAATAATTTTCTTTTGCTATTATGGCAATGTAGTCAAATATGGTGCTTTTTTGGAAGCCAACATTTTGATTAAATATAATAAAAGGACGGTAGATTATCGTCCTTTTTACATTTGAAAGTTTTTATACCAAATGGACATCTATTTTATTATTAAGATTTCTCCCTACGGTCGAAATGACAAATAAAACTCCCCATTGTCATTCCGACGCAGTAGGAATCTCTAAGTATTTATTAGTAGTCTATCTGGTATTAAAACTCAAACCACCTTCTCTATACTGTCATCTTCTTTTATCCAATTAATGCCCGGCACTTTTCCTGCAGTAAAGGAACCAATCAAATTTTCCATTTGCAAGGCTTTGGCTCCGTTGATGGTAGCCATAGAGAGCAGCATTTCTAAACTAATTTGAGGAAATGCACTTTGTAGGCTTTTGATTTCCGATACAATATTGAGTTCGTCGTTGCTGGCAAGACTATCGGTACCCAAACAAATATTAATACCACTCGAAATTAATAATGCTACATCGGGTAATTGGTTTTCGATGTATAAGTTAGCATTAGGACAAAGACAAAAATGCACCGAAATTTCAGATTGCTTTAAGGCTTCTATATCGCCTTTTTCTGTAAAAGTATTATGCACTAAAATTAAACTGTGCTTTTTGTCGAAATATGGCAATATGCTTTGTAATGAACTTTTACCCGTAGGGTTAAAATGTGTGTCATCAATTTTTAAATGATTGTAAAGCTCTTTTAGTTTTCCGGTTTTGGCAATAAAATATTCGTTTTCTGCTTCTGTTTCCTGATTGTGGATAGAAAGCACATCGGTTGTTTGGTTTTTATTAATCAATTGTAACAACTCCATCGAAATGGAATAAGGAGCGTGTGGTGCAATACTTTGAGATAATATTTTACCGCTTTTACTTGTATCGTTTTCTTGAAATTGTTGCAATATATTTTCAGAAAAAATAAAATTGTTTTGGGCAACATTTTTATTAAACCCAATACATTCTACAAATGAGTGTATATGCAAATCTGAGTTTTCTCGTAAGGGAAGCGTATCTGTATTATTAGCAATATCACCAACGGCAACGATACCGTTTTTTTTCATTGCAGTAATAGCATCTAATGCTGCTTGTTTTTTTTGTGCTTCACTTAAAGTTTTTCGTAAAGAGGGTATTTGTTTTACAAAATTGGTAAGTCCTGTGTGTTTGGGTATTAAACCTTTAAGGTGCGAAAGCTCTATATGGCAATGCGCATTAACCAACCCCGGACAGAGTATTCCTTTAAAGTGTTTTATTTTTTCTTCAGGCACTTCATTAATGGTGCTTAATGCTATAATTTTTCCTTGATTGTCTGCTTCGATTACAGAATTAGCCGGTAAAAACTTATAGCCATCGTGAATTTTATCTGCGGAATAATAATTCATTATTTATACTTTTAGAAAAAAACACCACTCAATACCAAAGTAGCTACAGTAAAATAAATTACTAATCCGGTAACATCTACAAAAGTAGATACAAATGGAGCAGAAGAACTTGCAGGGTCGGCACCGAGTCTTCTCAATATAAACGGCAGCATCGCTCCCATAAGCGAACCCCATAAAACTATGCCTACTAAAGATATACTTACCGTTAATCCGATGAGCATCCAATGCTCGCCATAGCTACCTGTAAATACTTGCCAACCAAAAATGCGTAACATTCCCAAGATACCCAAAATAAGTCCTAAAATAAGTCCTGAGATTATTTCTCTGCGCATTACTCTCCACCAATCGCTCATTTTTACTTCGCCCAAAGCCATCGCTTGTATAATAAGCGTAGATGCTTGCGAGCCACTATTACCACCACTCGAAATAAGCAAAGGGATAAACATAAACAATACCATAGCACTCGCTAACTGATGTTCATAATGCTCTATTACCGATGCGGTAAGTAGCTGTCCGGCAAATAAAACCACCAACCAACCGGCACGTTTTTTCACTAAATCCACAATAGAAACATCTAAATATGGTTCGTCTAATGCTTCGGTACCACCTATTTTTTGAATATCTTCTGTATATTCTTCTTTGGCGACCCAAAGTATGTCGTCCACAGTTACGATACCCAAAAGTATGTTGTCGTCGTTAGTTACAGGGAGCGCCACTCTATTGTTCATCCTAAAGATTTCAATAACTTTTTCTTGAGGGTCGTTAGCATTAAGCGAGATGAGTCTTTCGTCGGTAAGTTCGCCTACTTTGGTATCGGGGTCTGCTAAGAGTATTTTTCTAATTCTAAGGTCGTCTAATAATTCTCCTTTATCGTTAATTACATAAATTACATCGATGGTTTCGGAGTTAATGCCATATCTGCGAATATGCTCCAAAACTCTGTTTACATTCCAATCTTTTTTTACCGCCACATAATCTGGAGTCATTAGCCTACCCACACTGTCTTCTTTGTAACCCAATAATGCCAATGCTTCTTTCCTATCTTCTGCCGGAAGCATAATAATAAGTTTCTTTACCACATCGCCGTGTAATTCGCTAAAAAAAGAGGTACGGTCATCGGGAGGCAACTCGTTAATAAGTTCCGATATTTTGGCTGCCGATAATTTTTTAAAAATACGCTCTTGAACAGGGAAGTCCAATATCCTAAAAACGTGCACCGAACGACTAATAGGAAGCATAGCAATAAACTTAGCTCCTTCTTCCGGAAATTCATCTACAAGCTCTTTTACCTCAGATATATTAAGCGGCTCGAGCAAAGCATTTAATGCCTCCTCGTTACCGTTTTCGATATACATTTCGGTCTCTTCTATTAATTCGTCTATGGTTTTGTTTACCATATATTCGGTTATATTAGACCTCTAACATAATTCTATTTTTTCATTAACCTCTCCTATGTTTTTCCTCTCCAAAGAAGAGAAAATGGAAAATTATGTTAGCGGTCTTTTTTCTTTTAAACAGATAGAAAAATAATCCGTTTTTGGATTTTGCTTTGCAAAAGTCGTTTTTTATTTGCAAAAGTTTGCATTAAATCATTGTAAATCCGAGGAATATATTACATTTTAAAAGAATGCAAGAATTGTATTTTGTTTTTAATTAGTAGTTTTCTGCAATATGTTAAAGATAATTATAAAAAAAATTACCCCAATAATTTGAGGTAATTTTTTACTAACAGTTATTTATTTCTTATATTAGTTAGCGGCAGCTTCTTGTACTGCTTCTTTAGCTTCAGTAGCAGCGCTATCGATAGTTTCAGTTGCTTCATTAGCAGCGTTTTCAATAGTTTGAGCTGCGTTATCTACAGTATTTTCTACTTCTGCAGGAGTTGTAGTTTCAGCTTCAGTAGTTTCGCCACAAGAAACTGCGAAAAATCCAAAAGATAATGCGATTAAGCTAATTTTTAATGCTTTCATTTTATTGTTGTTTTTATTGTTAAAGATGACATTAATACCGTAGGTCAAAAAAGGTAACCCAAAAATTTAAAAAAAAATAAAAAATAATTTTTTGGGTTACTTTTAACCCCAAAATTGTATTAATACATTGGAGCAAAGACATTATAGCGACGAAGAACTTTTAGTGGGCATCTCCCAATCCAAAGAAACTGCCATTGCTGCCATTTACAGTAAATTTCATTTACACGTTAAAAAATGGATACTCAGCAGAGGTGGTATGGAAGAAGATGCCGATGATTCTTTTCAAGAAGCTGTAATAGTATTGTACCACAAAGCAAAACAAGAAGATTTTGTTTTAACTTGTAAATTAGAAACTTACATTTTTGGCGTAGCAAAAAGAATTTGGCTAAAGAAAATAGCTAAACAAGCAAATGCTAAAATTGTAGATATAGAAGACACTTTAGGATTAGAAGCAGAGATTAATACAGACATTTCATTTTTTGAAGAAAAAGAAATTGCTTTTGAAAAACTAAATGAAGCCTTAACAAAAGTGGGCAGCCCTTGTAATGAGCTTTTAAAAGCTTTTTATATAGAAAAAAAATCAATGCAAGAGATTGCAGATATATTAAATTACAGCAATACCGAAACCGCCAAAGTACAAAAATATAAATGCCTTAACAGATTAAGGAAAATATTTTTTACAGAAAAACGATTATAAAAAGTATAAACGCTGATATAGAAGATGTTGAACGAATTAAACATAATGGAATTAGCTGAGCGATTTTATAATAATCAGCTTACCAATAACGAGTGGGAGCAAATTCAGAAAACCTTGCAAAATAACGATGCCCTTGACACACAATGGCAAGAGTGTATTGCTTTATTGCATCAATTAGAGGAGGCTTCGGCATTAAAGAACTTAAAGCACAAAATAGATAAAGCCAAAGAACTGAGTAATCAAAAACCTGCATCTAATATTGTGTTACAATTTGCAAAAAGGCACATTGTAAAAATTGCAGCAGCAGCAGTTTTATTTGGTTTTGGATGGGGATTTGGTAAAATTGCCATAGAGCAGACAAATTCTAAAAACTCTTCTAAACAGCAATATATGCAGTTGCGGAGAGAGATAGAAACCATCAAAAAATCGCAAACACAAATTATAGATAGCATTAAGGAAAATAGCAGCACCTTAATTCCTGAAAATAACGAAACTTTCTTTGGTGGTACAGGATTTGCACTTACTAACGATGGCTATATCGTTACTAACTACCACGTAGTAAAAGATGCTAAGAAAATATTTATTAATACTGCCAAAAACAAAAACTACAAAGCATATACAGTAGCATTCGACCCTAAGTCTGATGTTGCCATTCTAAAAGTAGAAGACAAAAATTTTACTTTCGGAAAAAAACAAATTCCCTATGCAATATCAGATGCTTCTTCGTTATTAGGCTCCAGAATTTACTCTATTGGTTTCCCTAAAGACGATATAGTATATAACGAGGGCTATGTGAGTTGCGAAACAGGATTTGAAGGAGATATAAATGCTTATCAGTTAGATATTACCGCAAACCCAGGACAGAGTGGAGCACCTATTTTAGACAAAAACGGCATTGTAATAGGCATACTTTCCGGTAAGCAATCCAATACTACCGGTACTACTTATGCAGTAAGAGCACAATCTATAAATGAACTCATCGATAAATTACCCAAAGCCAACAAAATTAAACTCAATAAATACAGTCTGTTAAAAAACAAAGAAAGAACAGAGCAAGTAAAATTGATTAAAAATTATGTGGTAGCGGTAAATGTACAATAGTACATTTCTGAAAATATAACAGCAAAAGATTGTAAAATACACAAATACTGCTTACCTTACCAATCCATTATTTATATGTAATCGATTATGGCAGGCAAATTGTATGCTACACCTACGTTTTCTTACGTACCGTTAGAAGAAACTTTAGAGATATTACCGAAGAAAAAACAGTTATTAATTGGTATTCCTAAAGAAACATCATTTCAAGAAAATCGGGTACCACTTACCCCCGAAGCAGTATCGGTATTAATCAATAATGGCAATAAAGTAATAGTAGAGCACGACGCTGGTTTACACTCCTTTTACACCGATAACGATTACAGCGAAGCAGGAGCTATTATAGCTTACAACAAAGAAGAAATTTTTAAAGCAGATATGATAATGAAATCTGCCCCTATTTCTGAAGAAGAAACTCCTTTATTGCAGCCGGGTCAGGTTATCTTTTCGCCTGTACATTTACCCTTCCTGAATAAAAATATTATTGAAACAATAGTAAAGAAAAAAATCATAGCCGTTGCATTCGATTCCATAAAAGATGATTCCGGCACATACCCCATAGTGCGCTCTATGAGCGAAATAGCAGGAAGTTCTGCAATAATGACCGCAGCAAAATATCTTAGTAACGTACATAACGGAAAGGGCGTTTTATTGGGTGGCATTTCGGGTATTCCGCCTGCAAAAGTGCTTATATTAGGAGCAGGAATGGTGGCAGAATCCGCTACTCGCGCATCGTTAGGATTAGGAGCGTCGGTAAAAGTGTATGATAATTCTATCTACAGATTAATGCGCCTGCAAAATAACGTAGGACAGAGAGTATATACTTCTGTTATAGACCCTAACGAGTTAGCCCTCGAAATTACACAAGCTGATGTAGTAGTAGGTGCTTTAAAACCTGTAAATGGCGTAACCCCGGTAGTAGTTACCGAAGAAATGATACAAAATATGAAAGCCGGTTCTGTAATTATAGATGTAAGTATAGACAGAGGTGGTTGTTTTGAAACATCAAAAGCTACAAGCCTACAACAGCCCACTTTTGTAAAACACGCCGTTATTCATTATTGTGTACCTAATATAGCATCGGGTGTATCGCGTACCGCATCTCGTGCCATTAGCAATGTACTTATGCCCATAATATTAGAGTGTGGCGAATTAGGAGGAATAGACAATGTATTACAAACCAAAGCCGGTATTAGAAACGGCGTTTATATTTACAAAGGTTTAATTACAAGTACTACCATTGCTCGTAGATTTGAAATGAAATTTACCGACCTCAATTTAATTTTAGCTAATCCGCTGTAAATGGTTCTTTTGTGATTGTAGCAATAACTTATCATCTATATTGACAAGTGAATTTAATTAATCTACTGTCTCTACCCTTTTCTCGCATCTAAAAAGTTAGCCAAAGTCCTTACAGATTTTTCGTGGTTTTTTACAAATGGGTTATTTAAATCCCAAACATAACCGGCAAGTACGCTGCATATCTGTTCTTTCATATCATCGCTTTTGTTTTCTGCAAAGAATATCTTGAATAGCGTACCATCGTACCAAGCATTTACATACGTGCGAAATACATTTACACCCTGCATAGTAGGTTCCATATATTCTTTTTCCCAATCTACTTTTTCGCCCTGCAAATGCCTTACTACTAATTTACCTGCCGTCTCTGCCGAAACGGTAGCTAATGTAACACCTGAAGAAAATATCGGGTCTAAAAACTCAGTAACATTTCCGGTAAGTACAAATCCATTGCCATAAAAAGTATCGGTAGTTACACTCCAACTTTGCAATATCATTGGGTCAAAAATTAAATCCGCATTACCAAACCTATTTTTTATTGCAGGTTCGTCTTGTATCATTGCTCTAAATTGCTGTGTATTATCGCCATCTTTATATTGCTCAAAAAACTCCGGAGAGGATACATAGCCAACAGATGTAATACCGGAAGTAAATGGTATTGTCCATATCCAACAATCGTCTCTATGTACATACACCACAATTCTGTTAGGCTCTTCCTGCTCTAATCTTCGGGGGTCTGTGAGGTGTGCAAACATTGTTTTGCGTGGTGGTAACGAAGATTGCTTTTCTAAATTAAAAAGTCGAGGTATTACTCTACCATACCCACTACCATCTACTATAAACCTTGCTTTTATTTGATAAATATTATCGTTTTCATCTTTTATGGTAGTAATACTTGTACCATCTACTGCAATTTCTATCGCAGTAACTTCGTGTCTATAACTTACCGGAATGCCTTTTTTTTCACATTCGTTTGCTAAACAAAAATCAAAGTCGGCACGTGGCATCTGCCAAGCATATTGTCTGCCATTGGTAAATTGTTTTTCAAAAGTAAAATCACAAATTGCGCCTTTACGCACAAATTTAGCACCAGATTTTATTTGAAAACTTTTAGCTTCTAATGCCTCCATAAACCCCGCAGACTCTAATGCATCAAGACAACGAGGAAGTAAGCTCTCTCCAATTACAAAACGAGGAAACTGTTGTTTTTCAACTATTCTTACATCAAATCCTGCCTGTTTAATGATGGATGCAGCTACTGTACCTGACGGTCCTGCACCTATTACTAATACATCTGTGGTTATCATTTCTTTGGCTATTTTAAAATAGAGTTGCAAGTTAGTTATTATATTGTATATTCTAATAATTACACTAAATCTAAAAATTAAATCTACTAATTATTACATACACTCTTTTATCTTCTTTTGCACTGCTTCAAACTCTTCCGCACTTAATTTTAATTTTGGCTTGGTAAAATTAATATCGTTTGCTTCGTTAATAGGCAGTAAGTGAATATGTGTATGCGGTACTTCTATACCTATTATAGACAATCCACAGCGGTTACAGGGAAATGCTTTTTCGATGGCTTTAGCTATAGGCTTGGCAAATACTATTAAATCTGCCAATGTAGTATCGTCTAAATCATAAAATTTATCTACCTCATTTTTCGGGATTACTAATACGTGCCCATAAGCTATCGGAAACACATCTAAAAAGGCTAAAAAGTTATCGTTTTCTGCAATTTTGTAAGACGGAATTTCCCCTGCTACTATTTTGGAAAATATACTGCTCATAATATTTGTTTAAAAAAATCAAAATTAAGCAATAGAATATAAATAACTTTGAGCCGTTAATAAAAAACATTAACAAGCAATGAAGTCGTTTGATGTACCAGAACAATACCGAAGCCCTTTAGTTACCGCTATAAAAAATAGCAGACGAATTGCCGATAAGCTCAAAAAAGATTTCCAACCTACTATTTTACAAATTGGTAGTTTAGAAATAATTATAGCAAGACATTTTGGATTTTGCTATGGTGTAGAAAATGCCATAGAGATTGCATTTAGAGCCGTTAAAGAAAACCCCGACAAAAACATTTACCTCCTTAGCGAAATGATTCATAACCCACAGGTAAATGCAGATTTGCAAACAGAAGGGGTGCAATTTATAATGGACACTTACGGCAATCAATTAATAGAATGGAACACAATAACGAAAGACGATATAGTTATTATTCCTGCCTTTGGCACTACACTCGAAATAGAGCAACTTTTACAAGAAAAAGGCATAGAACCTAAAAGATACAATACTACTTGCCCTTTTGTAGAAAAAGTATGGAACCGAAGCGAAAAAATAGGCAAAGAAGGTTACAGCATAGTAGTACACGGCAAACCCAAACACGAAGAAACAAGAGCAACTTTTTCGCACAGCAGAAAACATACGCCTACCGTAGTAGTTAAGGATATGGCAGAAGCACAGCGATTAGCAAAATACATAAAACAAGAAGAACCTTTAGAAAATTTTTATACCGAATTTGCAGGGCAGTATTCTATTGGTTTTGATGCTTCCAAAGATCTAGAAAAAATAGGCGTAGTAAACCAAACTACAATGCTTGCCAGCGATACTCAGGGCATTGCCGATTATTTAAAAAACGAAATAGCCGAATTCCACAACCTTTCCGGCAACGACATCAAAAATCATTTTGCAGATACAAGAGATACGCTCTGCTATGCCACTAACGATAACCAAACCGCAGTAGCCGGAATGTTAGAACGTAAAGCAGATTTTGCTTTAGTAATTGGTGGGTACAACAGCAGCAACACCTCGCATTTAGTAGAATTATGCGAAAATGTTTTACCTACATACTTTATCAATAACGAAAACTGTCTCGAAGAAAATAATATTATTCATCACTTCGATTTTCATAATAAACAAGAATTTACCACACAAGATTATTTGCCCCAAAAAGAAAATATAAGTGTAATGATAACATCGGGTGCCAGCTGTCCCGATGCGCTTGTAGAAAGAGTTATAGAAAGATTATGTGTATTAACAGGAAACGAAAAACATTTAACATCTGCCATTAATACTTACCATTAATAAGCTCAATTATTATTCACGACACTTGTATTTGTTGTAAACTTAATACACTTATACATTTGGGTACTGTCGTAAGTAATATTAAAACCACTCGATTGTAAATATTTAATACACTCATCTCTGCTTTTTGCAGATAATATTTTTTTGTCGATTTCTATTAAGTAATTATCGTGTGGCACGCTTACAGGAGCTTTTAATTGATTGGAAATAGTAGGTAACATACCATATAAATCCCATTCTATAATTCTTTTTCCTATTACAAAACGCGTGGTGTCTATTGCTTTGTATTGAGTAGTGTCATTTAATTTCAAAATAATTTCTGGTGCCATAAAGGTATCCATAGTAGTTTTTGTAAAAGAAATTATAGAATCGAAAATAGCTCTATTGCCATACAGGCTTTCGGAAGCATTTATTGTAAACTCGTAGTTAATTAATACCGTACCATTATCAGTGTAATATTGTACATCGGTTTCGTTTAAATATTTTTTTGCATAATTTAAGGCAAATTGCACATCACCTCCAAAATATACGATAGATGAATCTAAGAAGTTATTCTCAGTTACTTTATTAATTAAATACTCTGTCAAAGGCACGCTCTGTACATTTACGGTATAATTTTCGTTAGTAATTACAAGCTCTGTTTCCATTTTTTTAAACCCATCGGTAGAAAAATAAAATGCGAAAAAATTATTGACAATATGCAGCAAAATAGCATATCTTACACCAAAGCGCAAAGCTATAAAACTCAATATCATACCTATACCGATAACAATCAATATCGGTATATACTTATATGGCATTCCTGCATAATTATCTATATGAATACAACCGAACACGATACTCGTAGTAATGGCTAACAAATGCATTTTGTATTTTCCTTTATAGAAAAAGTATAGATATGCAAATACTAATTCTACAGGTAAAACAATCAAGAAGTTTTGTGTAATAGCTAAGACATATATCAAGATTAAAGCAAAAGAAATTATAGTAGCGTACATTTTTCCTTTTGCCCATAACCTAAAAGCCAATTCTTCAAAAATGGGACCAATTACAACTGCATACAATAACATAACCCAAACCGGAAACATCCGGAAATGCATCATCAAGTTTTGGTTAGGGTCAAAATCTGCATCGGAGACAATGTAAGGATATATAAACTCCAAACTCCATAATAGCAATCCAATTATTAGTAAGTATAAATATTTTTTCATCAAGTTAATATTTTAGGTTAAGATATAATATAATTAATCATTTTAGAGCAATGCACTTGAACTAAACATCAATCATCTCATTATTATTACGACAAATCTAACTGCGTTTTCTTATCGCCCTTATAGAATATACCATTGGTATCTTATCGTCAAAATGTGCTATTCTATATTTATTCGGTGCAATTTCAATAGTCTTGTTGAAACAATTGTAAGGCGAATAGTCAAACTCATTTAAAGATTTTATTTCCATTCCGTTTTCTATTAAGCTATTTACAACTTCGCTTATACTATGATTCCACATTGCATAAGATTGTGTTATGCTTGCATTTTTATCGGCATAGGTTCCATTTTCCGTTTCTATAATTACACCTGAATTAAAATACCTGTAAGCAATTTTTTCAAAATTATCGTCAAACATCCAAACGAATGGGTGAAACTCGACGAATACAAATTGTCCGTTAGGTTGTAAATATTGAGAAACAATTTTTGCCCATTTATCTAAGTCGGGTAGCCAACCAATAACGCCATAACTTGTAAATACTATATCAAATTTTTCGTTTAAATAATTTGGCAAATCATAAATATCACAACAAATAAATTTAGCGTTTGAATTAGTATCCTTTGCAATTTGCTTCGCACTTTCAATAGACTTATCCGACAAATCTACACCTGTAACATCAGCTCCAAGCCTACTCAACGAAATAGTATCTTGTCCAAAATGGCACTGTAAATGCAAAATGGTTTTTCCTTGAATATCGCCGAGCAAATTGATTTCTATTTCTTTTAAAGAGTTTTCCCCTTGTAGAAAACCATCAAGGTTGTAAAATTCTGACTTTAAATGCGTTTCTGTTCTGTTATTCCAAGAGTTTCGGTTAATTTCTATATAATTGTGTTCGGGGTTCATTTTACTACTTTCTGTTTTCAAAATTAGCGTCAACAAAGTATGTAAATATACATTAAATACGGAAAATGTACCTTTGCAATCCTAAAAACATTTGCACATTTTAAATGTCGGATACTTACCAAACTACTATAAACCCCACTACAGCCTTATTTAAAGATAGGGGCAGCAAGTTTTTGGCTTATACTTTTCCGGTGAGCACAACAGATGAAATTAAAACACATCTACAAGCATTAAAAAAAGAACACCCTAAAGCAGTGCATCATTGTTTTGCGTGGCGATTAGGTACAGATGGCACACAGTATAGAGCCAACGACGACGGAGAACCTTCCGGCAGTGCAGGCAAGCCGATTTTAGGGCAAATAGACAGCTTTGGACTTACTAATATTTTAGTAGTTATAGTTAGGTATTTTGGCGGTACATTATTAGGTGTTCCCGGTTTAATAAATGCTTACAAAACAGCAACTGCCGATGCTGTACAACAAGCCGAAATTATAGAAAAGGATATTGAAGTAATCTACAAACTACAATTTGAATATCCCATAATGAACGAAGTAATGATGGTACTGAAACAAAATAATGTTTCCATAATCAAGAATAAAATGGAGCTATTTTGCGAATCGGTTATTGGTATTCCGCTAAAACACAAAGACACTTGTTTGGCACAGTTAGAGAATATTTACGGATTGAGTATAACTAACTAATGCGAATTTTATCTAACTATTAAAATTCTATTATTTTTTTATTAAAAATTATTTATTCAATCAATGTTTTATTCCGTTTAAAGGACAACTAATTCGTAATTTACACTTCGTCCTCCCTCTTTTGTTTGTATCAAAATACCTTTCTCTATTAAGTCTTTGATATCTCTTAAAGATGTGTCTGTAGATGTTTTGGTAATTTTTGCCCATTTTGATGTTTGCAATTTACCATCAAAACCATCTAAGAGTTTGTTAAGCATTAGTCGTTGTCTTTCATTAATAGGAGTATGCTCATATAATTTCCAAAAATTTGCTTTGCGCAATATTCTTTGTGCAGTGTTTTCCGTAGCAAGCATTGCATTTTTGAGACAATACAAAAACCATTCGAGCCATTCCGTAATATCACTACTGCTATGTTGGACTTTTTGTAGCACATCGTAGTAACGTTTGCGTTCTATCAAAATTTGGTTGGACATACTATAAAACCGTTCGCCACTACCCTCAGCACGGGCAAGTAACATATCGGTTATAGCGCGACCAATTCTACCATTTCCATCATCAAAAGGATGAATGATAATAAACCAAAAGTGAGCTATGGCAGCTTTTAATACAGAGTCAAGGCTATTATCATTATTGAACCAATCTAAAAACTTACCCATTTCTGATTGTACAAGATTGGGCTGTACAGCTATGTAATGTACTTTTTCTTTTCCCATTGCTCCCGATACCACTTGCATTTCGCTTGTACGATATTTCCCTACTTCGATTTTGTATGGTCCACTATGTTCTGTCGGGAAAAGTGATGCGTGCCAGCCAAATAATCGTTTTTGGGTCAAAGGAAAATTATGGCGTTGTGTAGCGTCAAGCATCATTTCTACGATGCCTTCAATGTGGCGGCTACTCGGCACAAGCCCTGCGGTATTGATACCCAAGCGTCTTGCTATGGACGAACGCACTTGCTCGTAGTTCAGTAATTCACCTTCTATTTCTGATGATTTTACTACATCTAAGGTAAGGGCAGTAAGCGTAGCGTCTTCTTTTTCAGAAAAACCTAAAGCATTCATTTGACCGATTATTTTACCCTGTAAAAGCCGCACTTCCCCAAATACCGCATTTATAGCTTTGTCATTCCAAGTAAAATCAGTCCAATTTTTGTATTCGTAAATATATTTTGCCATTGCTGTAAACCAAATATGCAACAAATATACATAATATTTACCGCATATTTGCGGTGTTTATTTTCTTTATTTACCGCAATATAGTTTTATGATTTCTATTTGTTTCTACCATACCGCTAAAACACAAAAACATTTGTTTGGCACAGTTAGAGAATATATATGGATTGAGTATTACGAACTAATGTTAACCATATTTAGCAATCCCTAAATACTACAAGAATATTAAGCTACACCAAATTCTTTACGAATTACATTTAATGCACTGCCTGCTTTAAACCATTCTATTTGTTGTGCATTATAGGTATGGTTAACTAATATTTCATCTTTGGTACCACCTTTATGATTTAATACAATAGTTAATTGTTTGCCCGGAGCAAAATTGGTTAATCCCAAAATGTCGATAGTATCATCTTCTTGAATTTTATCGTAGTCGCTTTTTGTGGCAAATGTAACGGCTAACATTCCTTGTTTTTTAAGATTAGTTTCGTGAATACGTGCAAAAGATTTTACCAATACTACACGTACCCCAAGATGACGAGGCTCCATAGCTGCGTGCTCTCTACTCGAGCCTTCTCCGTAGTTTTCATCTCCTACAACGATACTACCAATTCCTGCTGCTTTGTATGCTCTTTGCGTATCCGGCACTGCACCATAATCTCCTGTTAATTGGTTTTTAACGGTATTTGTTTTTTCGTTAAAAAAGTTGGTAGCACCTATTAATAAGTTGTTAGAGATATTATCTAAATGTCCTCTGAACTTTAACCAAGGACCAGCCATAGAAATATGGTCTGTAGTACATTTTCCTTTAGCTTTTATCAATAATTTTAGTCCTTTAATGTCTGTACCTTCCCAAGGGTCAAATGGAGCAAGTAATTGTAAACGAGAAGAATCGGGCGACACCACTACACTAACATTGCTGCCGTCTGCTGCCGGTTCTTGATACCCTGCATCTTCTACTTCAAAGCCCTTAGGAGGCAATTCGTATCCTGTAGGTGGGTCGAGTTTTACTTGTTCTCCGTTTTCGTTAGTTAATGTATCGGTTAGCGGATTAAAAGTAAGGTCTCCGGCAATGGCTAATGCAGTTACAATTTCGGGACTACCCACAAAAGCATAAGTATTGGGATTACCATCTTGACGTGCGGCAAAGTTTCTGTTGAATGAATGTATAATAGTGTTTTTTTCTTTTTTCTCTGCTCCTTCTCTTGCCCACATACCAATACAAGGACCACAAGCATTAGCAAAAACCGTACCGCCTATTTTTTCAAAAGTATTAATAAATCCATCTCTTTCTATAGTATATCTTACTTGCTCCGAACCGGGAGTAATAGTATATTTGGCTTTAGCTTTTAAGTTTTTGGCTACCGCTTGCTCTGCAAGATTGGCGGCCCGAGAAATGTCTTCGTAAGAAGAATTGGTACAAGAACCAATCAAACCAACTTCTAAATTTGTGGGCCATTCATTAGCTACGGCAGCTTGTTTCATTTTGGAAATAGGCGTTGCTAAATCGGGGGTAAATGGACCATTGATATACGGTTCTAAAGTGGATAAATCTAACTCTATAACTTGGTCGAAATATTCCTTAGGATTTGCATATACTTCGGGGTCTCCTGTTAAGTGCTCTTTTACTGCATTAGCAGCATCGGCAATTTCTGCTCTGCCTGTAGCTCTAAGATAACGCTCCATACTTTCGTCGTAGCCAAATGTAGAAGTTGTAGCTCCTATTTCTGCTCCCATATTGCCGATAGTACCTTTACCGGTACACGAAATGCTTGTTGCGCCTTCGCCAAAATATTCTACGATACATCCGGTACCTCCTTTTACAGTTAATTGTCCTGCCACCCAAAGAATAATATCTTTAGGAGTAGCCCAACCATTGAGTTTTCCTTTAAGATGCACCCCTATTAATTTTGGCATTTTTAGTTCCCAAGGCAGCCCTGCCATTACATCGCAAGCATCGGCACCGCCTACACCAATGGCAATCATACCAAGCCCTCCGGCATTAGGTGTGTGCGAGTCGGTGCCAATCATTAATCCTCCTGGGAAAGCATAATTTTCCAAAACCACCTGATGTATAATACCTGCACCAGCTCTCCAAAAACCTAAACCATACCTATTAGATACAGAGGCTAGAAAATCAAACACTTCTTTATTGCTATCAATGGCAGTTTGTAAATCTGTGGCTGCTTCTACTTTAGCTTGTATTAAATGGTCACAATGCACCGTAGAAGGCACTGACACTTTGTCTCTTCCACAGGTCATAAATTGCAACAAAGCCATCTGTGCAGTTGCATCTTGCATAGCTACCCTATCCGGTCTAAAATTTACATAATCTTCTCCGCGCCTAAACGGCTTATCTGTGGCAATATCTAAATGGGTATAAAGCACTTTTTCTGTAAGTGTAAGCGGATGCCCTACAACCTTACGAGCTGTTTCAATTTTTTGAGGTAGAGCTGCATATACTTTTTTAATTAATGATATATCGAAAGCCATAATGAATTTTATTTAGAATTTAAGTATTGTCAGAAAAAAATGACAATTTACGAATAATCTATGATAAAATGATTGAAGTACTGTTAAAGTTTGTGTTATTAACAGCTATATTATCATTTTTCTCATTGTATTATTCTCATCTTTTAGCTTTTAACACATTACTAATCTAAATACATTTTATTGTAAATACTTAATTCTTAATTTTGTACCGTTACCTATACTATTGTATTTAGATAATAGTTCCGATATTATTACTTCATCTATACCTTTGAATTAATTAAAGAAGAACAGTAAAATAGTTCACATTTTAAGACATTTACAATCATACAATGAGCTTACCTTCATTCGCACTCAAAAGACCGGTATTTGCTATCGTTGCCAATATATTTATACTAATTTTTGGATTTATTGCTTTTGGTTTTCTTGGAGTAAGAGATTATCCTTCTATAGACCCACCTATTATAAATGTACGCACAAGCTACTCCGGAGCTAACCCAGAAGTAATCGAAAGCCAAATTACGGAACCGTTAGAAAAAGCAATTAATGGCATAGCAGGTATTAATAATATTACATCTGGGAGTAGCCAGGGGATGAGTAATATAACAGTAGAATTTTCACTCGGCGAAGACCTTGAAGCTGCCGCCAATGATGTGCGCGATAAAGTATCTCAAGCATTGCGTAATCTACCACAAGACATAGATGCCCCCCCTGTAGTAAGTAAAGCAGATGCCAACTCCTCTCCTATACTATCTATGACAGTGCAGAGCAATACGCGAAATCATCTACAGGTTAGCGACTATGCCGAAAATGTATTGCAAGAAAGATTACAAACCATTCCGGGAGTAAGTGGCATACAAATTTGGGGGCAAAAAAGATATGCTATGCGCTTGTGGTTCGACCCACTAAAAATGGCAGCTTATGGCATTACTTTTAACGATGTACAAACTGCATTAAACAGAGAAAATATAGAATTGCCGGCAGGAAAAATAGCAGGCTACCAAACAGAACTTTCTGTTCGTACCAAAGGACAATTAGAAACACCTGAAGAGTTCGAAACATTAATCGTAAAAAACATAGATGGTAAAGATATTTTTCTTCGCGATTTTGCAGAAGTGGTTTTAGGTCCCGAAAATGAAGAAACAGTACTCAAAGAGAGTGGTGTACCAATGGTGGCACTCGCTGTAATACCTCAAGCAGGATCTAATTATGTAGATATTGCTGATGAATTTTACAAGCGTATGGAAGACATTAAAAAGGATATTCCTGAAGACATAACGCTGAATGTAGCAATGGATAATACCGTTACCATTCGCAACTCTATACACGAGGTACAAGAAACTATTTTTATAGCTTTTGGTTTGGTAGTGCTTATCGTATTCCTTTTCTTTAGAGATATACTCATATCTATTCGTCCGTTAATAGACATTCCAATAAGTTTGATTGCCGCATTTTTCATTATGTATCTTTTTGGCTTTACCATAAATATACTTACGCTCTTAGCCATTGTATTAGCCACCGGATTAGTAGTAGATGATGGTATAGTAGTAACGGAAAACATTTACAAGAAAATGGAAGGCGGAATGGAAAAGCGTAAAGCCGCTTTATTGGGTAGCGAAGAAATATATTTTGCGGTTATTGCAATGTCTATAACTATTGCTATCATCTTTATACCGGTTGTTTTCTTACAAGGTTTTACCGGAAGACTATTTAGAGAATTTGGCATTGTAGTTGCCGGAGCTGTATTGATTTCTGCTTTTGTTTCGCTTACGCTTACCCCCATACTTAATGTATATCTAAGCAGAAAAGACACCACCAAAAAACCTAAATTCTACACGATGACCGAACCATTCTTTAAAGGTATGGAAGAGAATTACAAACGATTGCTTACTTGGGTTATGGGACACAAATGGATGGCAACTGTAAGTATGTTGGTTTGTGTAATTGGTATTGTCTTTTTGTTTAAAAATTTAAAAACAGAACTTGCTCCACTCGAAGACCGCTCTCGTTTTAGATTAGGTATGTCTGCACCCGAAGGCACCTCTTTCGATGCAATGGATAACTATATAAATCAGGTTGCACAACTTATTATAGACTCTGTACCCGAAAGTGAAACTGTACTTACCGTTACATCGCCGAGCTTTGGAGGCTCCGGTGCGGTAAATTCGGGTTTTGGAAATATTAGAATATCCTTACCCAACGAACGCGAACGTACGCAAGAAGAGATAGTAAATATGCTCAATAAAAACTTTCAAGAATTTAATTTTGGAAGAACATTTGCCCGACAAGAGGCTACTATTTCTGTTCAGCGTGGTATTGGTGGATTGCCCGTAGCTTTTGTGTTACAAAATATAAATTTTGAAAAACTCACTAAAGTGCTTCCGCAATTTTTAGATGAAGCATACGCCAATAAAGCATTTCAGAATGTAGATGTAGATTTAAAACTCAACAAACCGGAACTCAGTATTACCATAGACAGAGCCAAAGCATCGCAAATGGGCATCTCTGTTTCGGATATTTCACAGGCATTGCAGTTAGCATTAAGTAATGGACGCTTGGGGTATTTTACGATGAATGGCAAGCAATATCAAGTTATAGGACAAGTAAGCAGAGAGCATCGCGATGAGCCTTCTAACCTGCGCTATTATTATGTGCGTACAGCTAATGGCGATATGGTTTCGATGGATAATGTAATAACTATTGAAGAAACGATTAGTCCTTCGCAGATATACCACTACAACCGTTATAAATCGGCAACGGTATCTGCTAACCCCGCTCCAGGATACACACTTGGCGATGGCATTAATGCAATGCAAGAAATTTACGACAAATTAAAAAGCCAAAATGTAATTGACGAATCTTTTTCTTATTCGCTTGCCGGAGAGTCTAAAGATTTTGCCGAAAGTTCTTCTAATATTTCTTTTGCGTTTATCCTCGCATTAGTGCTCATCTACTTGGTATTGGCAGCCCAATTCGAAAGTTTTATAGACCCTGCTATTATTATGCTAACAGTGCCTTTGGCTATTGCCGGTGCCTTACTTTCTTTGTGGCTTTTCGGACAAACGATGAATATTTTTTCGCAAATAGGAATGATAATGCTTATAGGTTTGGTTACTAAAAATGGTATATTAATAGTAGAGTATGCCAATCATATTCGTGATACAGGGTTAAGCAAAAAAGACGCAGCGATACAAGCCGCCAAAATGCGTTTGCGCCCGATATTAATGACTACACTTGCAATGGCAGGTGGCGCATTACCTTTGGCTCTTTCGCTTGGTGCTGCAAGCACAAGCCGTATTCCGCTTGGTGTGGTTATCGTAGGTGGATTAATGTTTTCGTTAGTACTTTCTTTGTTTATTGTTCCGGTAATGTACACTTTCCTGTCTGTGCGTAAACAGAAAGCAGAGAGCTCGTTGGATAAATTGGGAGAGTAGATGGATTGGGATTTTATTTAGGGATTGATAAATAATTCAAACCAATTTAGTTACAAACATTTCAAACAGATTTAGTTATTTTTTTCTGCAAAGGATTTAACAATAATACCCCAAAAAAGGTTGCAGTACTTACTTGCGTAAACATTTATAATTTGATATTATTAGAAAACAAGGCACCATACTTCAACAACGCTCAGTAACCATAATCAACTAACAATTTTTAACCACATAGAGACATAGAATTTCATAGAATATTTTTTTTGAAAATTAAGACCTATAAAGACTACATAGCTTTTTCATCTTCGATGAAATTACTATGTGAACTTTATTTACCTTACAAAACTACACCAATTCTATGTCCCTATGTGGTTAAAATGATCCATATAAGTTATTTAGCAAACCCTATTTAGTAATAGAATCAAATCAAACTACAAATTCCAACATTAGAAACTCATAAATTTAGTAAGCTATCAACATTAGAAGGCGTAACGTTTATTGAAATAAAGTTGCTTGAATCTTGCTTTAAATATAAAACAATACTGCCTTGATGCATTTTATTAGTTTTAAAAGTAGAAGAAGTATCTATAATTAAAGCATTGGAATATTTCTCTTCGTCGCAATATTTCGTAAAATCAGTTTTTGCAAGTATAAAAATGCGCCCCTCCTTATTTTTACAAGTTGCATCATAATATAGTCTGCTAAGGCAACCATGACAACCCTCAGGACTACCAATAAATACGGCGTATATATTATCTAACGTAACCGCCGGAGCAACTTTTTCGAGATAGCTTTTCAATTCCTTTGATGTCTCGTCTTTTTGAGAAGAACAAGAACTTGAAATAAGAAAAAGAAATAAAACGATAGTGATATTAATCCAATTTGTATTCATATATTTTAGCTTTTCCTTTTATAGTTTTAGATGAGTAAAGTTTTTGGTTTAAGATAACTGCATTCCTCAATTCTATACTTGCATCAACATTCAATACCTTAACAAGTTTCCCTCCATAATTAAAACACAATATCTGTTTGTTTACTGTTTCAAACGTGTTTAACTCCTCCGTTTCTGTCAGGTACGGGGCTTTTGGTTTTTGTAATAAATAAATATATTGCTCATCAGCGAATAGATTAAAATTTGCATTACTTTCAATCCAATGACTTTTAGAATAGGCTAAATCATCCATTTTACTTTCATCAAAAGGTTTAGTTTGTGTGCTAAACTGTTTAGGTATTGTTATGTGTTTTATAGTTTTGTCATTAATGGAATAAATAAAAATGCTGTCTGTATGGTCGAATGTATATAAAAGGGTGCTATCCTTACCGTAATAAGGTATTGGGTAAACTTCATCGTAAAAATTGACAGTATTTTTTTTTGGGGGGGGTAAAAATCTAAAGGTTCTATGGATATTGAATCTCCAGACAATGTTCCTATTGCCATCAGTTTGCTCTTAAAATAGCTGAGTCGTTGAGATGGCACTAAAAGGCTAATTTTCGGAATTTGATAAATTATAAACTTATTATGGCAAATCTTAAAGGGCAACAAATGATTCATATAGAAGTAGTTAGAATCGAAATGATAGTTTGTTATTTTATTCGCTTTTTGCTCGAATAATTGAATGGTATTTTTATCCCAATCCAAAAGATAAACGCTATCTGAAGTCTGATAAACTGAGCCTTCAATATTGAAAGGCAATGTTACTTCTTTCTGATTATTCTTTGGTTGATTGGATGAAATTAAATAATACTTATTACTGCCTTTTTTAAATAAAATAAGCGAGTCCATACCATTTTGACTTTGTGCAGAAAGCCCAACTAAAGAAACATCAGGGGCGTTTACTTCTGTATCAATACTATCTAAAACAGTTAATTCTACATATTCAACATCTGTAGAATTACAAGAAGTGCCAAAACAAAATAAAAGAAATAGCAAGGTGCATAATATTGCACCTTGCACTTTTATTGCTTTCGGCTTAATTAATAACAGGTATAACAACATCGGCGTTTTCTTTTAAGTCCAAAACGTTATTGCATGTCTTTTGTGTGCGAATATACTCTGGACGGATTATGAACTTTTGTAAAGTTAATAAACTTCAAGGATATTACTCACTAGTATGCTGCGTAAGACTTGAGAAAGCAAAGACACAACAACGGCGAAAAGATTGTACATACTGTAAAATGAAAACTCGTTGGATAAATTGGAAGAGTAGGTAGATGCTCACTTTACCACCCTACCCTTCCATTTGTATTTTCCAAAGAAACCTAAAAATCCTGCAATAGTGATGTAAGCAATATGCAATGGTTGTAGTAATGAAAAATACAAAAGCTCATTTTCTTTATTGTAAAAGCGTGCCACAGGAATTAAAAATATTAACTCTATAACAATTTTGGCAATTAGAGTGCCAACAAAATATGGCAAGTAATCAATATTAAAAGCAGATAAAATGCCGACAACTAAAATGCTGAGATTAAACAAATAAACCAATACTAATTGCAGCGTAATTATATCATCTCTGTATTTACCCGATTTAGATGCCCACCTTATTCTTTGTTGTAAAAAAGCATTCCAACTGTCTTGCACCGGAGTATGTACAATGGCTTCTTTAGATTTTAAATAAACTATCCTGTTTTTAAACGATTTCCGAAATTTATTCAACAGCATCATATCATCACCGGAAGCTAAACTATTAATACCCGAATAGCCATTGAGTTGGTAAAAAGTATCTTTATCAAAACACAAATTTGCTCCATTGCACATACTACCAACATTAAGGTTGGCATTGGCAGCAGTAATGCCCTGCATCGACATAAAATCTAAAGACTGAAAATAGTATAAAATGTGCTTGCTATCGTAAGGGATAAAACTTACCGGAGCTATTACAAATAGTGCATTTTCGTTAATAATTTTTGCCGCAAAAAGTGCTAACCAATTTATAGGTACTATACAATCTGCATCTGTGGTAACTATACAATCTCCGGTAGCTTGTGCAATGGCTATTTCTAAAGATTTTTTCTTAAAAGAATTAATTCTTTCTTCTTTACTGATGTATTCTGCAAGCTGCAATACCCTACCATTTTCAAAATTCATTTTTTGAAAAACTTGCATTGCTATTGCAGCGGTTTCGTCTTCAGAAAAGTCATTGATTAATATTATTTCAAAAAGATGTTTTGGGTAATTGTTTTGAATAATGGAAGTAAGACAATTTTCGATATTGTGGGCTTCGTTGCGTGCCGGTATAATAATACTAAAACGAACTTCTTTTTTGGGAATAGAAGGAGTTACTGTCGCATTGCTTTTTTTCCTTTTTTTATGCCAACCCACAATGTATATTATCATTAAAATAACATAGGGAATAATGGATAATGGATAATGGACAATGGATAATGGATAGTTGATAGTTGATAGTTGATAGTTGATAATGAACAATGGATAATTGATAATGGATAGTTGATAGTTGATAGTTGATAGTTGATAATGGACAATGGATAATGGACAATTGATAATGGATAATGGACAATTTATAATTGATAATTTATCTTATCTTGTGTGTCCTAAAATTATTGTCGAATTGTAATTTCGCATTTTTACTTTTTAATACAAATCATCTAACTTCAACTTTAGGTATTTGATTACAGAGCGGTAAGTACTCAGCAAAGAAATAAGCACCCCCAACAACAATAACCCTATTATTAATATTGCAAACAATACAGGATTATTCAGTGTTTGTAATTCCGGCAACAGAGATACCGCCATATACCGAATTGTCAATATGCCAATTACAGCTAAAACGCCGCTTATCAAGCCCGAAACAATTGCCGATTTGGCAAATGGCTTTACGATAAACCATCGTGTAGCTCCTACCATTTGCATTGTTTTAATTAACATTCTATTACTAAACATAGACAACTTTACCGTATTGTCTATAATCATTACTACTGCTATAAAAAGCACTAAAGCTATAATTCCTAAAACTATCCCTACTTTCTTAATCAACGAGTCCATTTTTACTACTATACCTTGCGGATAATACACCTCTCTAACAATATTACTTTGCTGTATAAAAGTGGTAATCTTAGCTATGCTATCGGGATTTACATATTCGGGATAAAGCGTAGTGCGCAGCGAAATATACAATGGATTAAAACCCAAAAACGGCACAAAATCTTCGCCACTTTCGTTTACATATTTTTTGGCGGCTTCTTCTTTTGTAATCATATCTACACTTTTTACAAAAGGCTGCTTTGCTAATATGGCTTCTAATTCTGCTGCTTTTTCGTCGCGGGTATTATCGTTAAGAATTACGTCTATTTCTAATTTCTCTTTAAACATTCGGCTTAAAGAACGACCGCTGATTGCCATCCAACCAATAGCACCCAATAAAAACAATACTAATGAAATGCCTATAATAGAATATATTTGAGATGATGTATTTTTCAATTATTGTAAATTTAATTGTTGCAACAAAATGGGAAATGCCCATACCGACAAAGGTAAGATGTGCGAAAATAAATAAAAATTTATTTTCCAAACATATTGTCAATACAATCTCCTTAATCCTCCAATTGCCAAATTCACAAAATATATTACCTTTGATACCCTAATTCATTTTATCCTAAATAATATAATTATGCAAGTTTGGAAAGACTATATAGAAACAAACAAAGACCGTTTCTTAGAAGAAATTTTAGATTTATTACGCATACCATCGGTAAGCGCAGACAGTAAATACAAAGAAGATGTGGCGCGATGTGCAGAAGCTGTAAAGCAGCACCTATTAGCTGCCGGTTGCGATACGGCAGAAGTTTGTCCTACTGCGGGGCATCCTATAGTATATGGCGAAAAAATAGTTTCTCCAGATTTGCCTACAGTACTCATCTACGGACACTATGATGTACAGCCACCCGACCCATTAGACCTTTGGCACAGCGGTCCTTTCGACCCTGTAATTAAAGACGGAAAAATTTATGCTCGTGGTGCTTGCGATGATAAAGGACAAATGTTTATGCACATTAAAGCCTTAGAAGTGATGGTAAAAACCAATACACTTCCGGGTAATGTAAAAATAATGATTGAGGGCGAAGAAGAAGTGGGTTCTAATAATCTTGGAAAATTCTTAGAAGCCAACAAAGAAAAATTAAAAGCCGATGTAGTATTGGTTTCTGATACTTCTATGATAAGTATGGAAAATCCATCTTTAGAAACAGGATTACGCGGATTAGCATACCTCGAAGTAGAAGTTACCGGACCAAATCGTGATTTACATAGTGGTGTTTATGGTGGAGCAGTGGCTAATCCTATAAACCAATTAAGTAAAATGATTGCTTCTCTACACGACGAAAATAATCATATTACCATTCCCGGATTTTACGATAAAGTAGCAGAACTAACCGAAAACGAAAGAGCCGATTTAAACAAAGCTCCTTTCGACTTAGCAGAATACAAAAAAGACCTAAACGTAACCGATGTATGGGGCGAAAAAGGATACTCTGTATTAGAGCGTACAGGTACCAGACCTACATTAGATGTGAATGGCATTTGGGGTGGCTATATTGGCGAAGGTGCTAAAACCGTTTTACCGGCTAAGGCATTTGCAAAAATTTCTATGCGCTTGGTTCCCAATCAGATTTCTGATGAAATTACAGAATTATTTACCAATCATTTTAAAAGCATAGCACCCGAAGGTATTACCGTAGAAGTACGACCACACCACGGCGGCGAGCCGGTGGTTACACCTACGGATAGCAAAGCATACCAGGCTGCAGCCAAAGCAATACAAACTACCTTTGGCAAAGACCCAATACCTACACGCGGTGGTGGCAGTATTCCTATTGTAGCACTTTTCGAATCTATTTTAGGATTAAAAACGGTATTATTTGGTTTTGGATTAGACAATGACAATATCCACTCGCCAAACGAAAAGTACGATGTATTTAACTACTTTAAAGGAATAGAAACATTACCGTATTTCCATAAATATTTTGCGGAATAAGCAACCGCATTAAATCAAAAAAAGCCCTGAGAGAAATTCTCGGGGCTTTTTTGTATTTATTCTAATTATGGAAAATGTTTATTTTTCAATTCAATACCAACCTCTTAAAATAGTAAAGTATAGCTGTTACTAAATTATAAAATATCCCTTTTTATATATTGAATACAAAGGTATTAACAATATAATCGTTGAATATATTTTCAAAAGATACAATACATTCTTATTAAACAAATTGTATTTAATCAGTATATTGTTTATATTATTTCTATAAATAAATCTAAATATGATATAGAGAACAAAGATGATTGAAGAGATACCGAAATCGATTTTAGTATAATCTAATATTATTGTAGCAAAAACAAGGAAATAGAGAATTAAAGCGAACAGGTTTCCTTTATGAGACAATCTATATTTTGATTTTTTCTGAATAGTATAATAAAAGACAAATGGATAGTCTATTATTAATAAAACAGTATTTAAAGTATTTTTTAGTATTCGAAATAACATGTCATTTCCTCCAATATTAAAACTTCTTCAACAACATTTTTTTACACTTGCAAATCAATACTGTCCTAAATGTTTTTTTATAGTTTATCAAAAGTTTTATTG
>CAYUXT010000023.1:0-53458 GCA_964448955.1 uncultured Taibaiella sp.
ATACAAGCCCACAAAGGATATTAGTTTTGGAAAAAAGTGAAGTGAGGGGGGAGAATGGATAATTCTTGTAGTTTTTAAATTTCTTATTTTATGAATAGAGCAAGCGTTAAGTGCGCTAAACTCTAACGTATGCCACAGATGCGCTAATAAATACTGTACATATATGGCTAATTATCTGTGTCGATATGTGAATAATATAAAAGTACTAAAAATAGAAATTATAGAGTAGAGCTTTTGGGCTAATTCTTTTTTAAGGTGTTATTTTGTTTTAAGTGGAAATTACTTAGAGGTTATTTCTCTTTTTACTTCCCTTGCCTCTATAGGAGAGGGCTTCCTCCGTAATTATTTACAAAATCCGATGATAGTTTAATTCAAACATACATTCGCAATTATATTATTTCTCTGCATTTTTTATCCTTTTACAGAATTAATATAACTTGCATACTTAATTAATACATTTCCAAAAAAACAATTTTTCATTGTACAAACTCCCCGACATACAAGAACTTACCGATGGCATATTGGCAGGTAATATAGCTTTACTGAGTAGGGCTATTACTTTGGTAGAATCTAATAAAAAAGAACATAGGAATTTAGCATCTTCTTTGATTGACAACATTTTGCCTTATTCCGGAAAATCGGTAAGGATAGGCATTACAGGCGTACCGGGTGTAGGTAAAAGTAGTTTTATAGAATCGTTTGGAATGTATCTGGCAGCACAAGGGAAAAAGATAGCTGCTTTAGCCATTGATCCATCGAGTAGCTTGAGCAAAGGGAGTATCTTAGGCGATAAAACACGAATGCAACATCTTTCTGTACATCCTAATGTGTATATCCGCCCATCGCCTTCGGGTGGTAGTTTGGGTGGCTTAACCAACAAAACTGGGGAAACCGTTTTGCTCTGCGAAGCAGCGGGATTCGATACTATATTTGTAGAAACAGTAGGTGTAGGACAAAGCGAAACCGAAGTGAGTAGAATTACCGATTTTTTCTTATTACTAATGCTTGCCGGAGCAGGCGATGAACTGCAAGGTATTAAAAGAGGTATAATGGAAATGGCAGATGGTTTGGTAATTACCAAAGCAGACGGACAAAACATAAATAAAGCTAAAACTGCCCGTACAGAATATGCAAGAGCAATGCACTTTTTGCCCCCTCAGCCTTCGGGTTGGATACCACAAGTAAAAATATGCTCTTCGTTAGAAAACACCGGAATAGATGAAATATGGCAAATGATAGAACAATATATACAGCATCAACAAAGCAATAATTATTTTTACACAAAGAGAAAAGAACAAAACCAAATAGCTTACTACCGATTATTGGAGGCGAGCCTGATAGAACTGCTTTACGATAATGATTCACTGAAAAGCATAATGCAATCTGTAGAGCTACAAGTTAAAGATGGAACAATTAGTCCGTACTCTGCCGTTAAAAAAATTATGGAAACATTTTCCGGGAAATAAAATCAACATCATACATTGGGTACCATAAAAAAATATGCGGTAATCGTTGCCGGAGGGCAAGGCACAAGAATGGGGAGTGCTGTACCTAAACAATTTTTGTTATTATACGGCAAGCCTGTTTTATACCATACCATACAATCTTTCCTGAGTGCCATTCCTGAAATAGAAATAATTTTAGTGCTACCGCAAGAGCAATTAAGCTATGCCAATATGGTATTGCAAGCATTTGAACAAAGACCGGAAATAATAATCGTTTCGGGAGGAGCTACTCGTTTTCATAGTGTGCAGAATGGCTTAAAACAAATACAAGATAATGGTATCGTTTTTGTACACGACGGTGTGCGCCCTTTAGTAAGCAAAGCATTGATATTACTATGTTTGGAACAAGCTATTGCCAATGGTAGCGCAGTTCCGGTAGTTTCTGTTTCGGATAGTATGCGTATTAAAAACGATGTCGGTTGCTACGAAATCATAGACAGAGAACAACTTATAGCCATTCAAACGCCACAAACTTTTGCAACAGAGATTGTCTTAAAAGCATTTGAACAAACCTATAACACAGCCTTTACCGACGAAGCTACCGTAGTAGAAAGTATAGGAACGAAGATAAATTTTGTAGCCGGCGAAAAGAGTAATATTAAAATTACGCTTCCTGAAGATTTGGTGTATGCAGAGGGTTTTTTGAAAATGATGCATTAGTTATACCATTGTGCAGTACAACAATTAATTCATTCGTCTATCTATATTCATTTTTTCCGTTTCTTCTATATACCTTTCTCGATATTCTTCGTTGTTGGGATTTCCGAAATGGTTTTTAGCTGCTTTTATGTATTCGGGATACTCCCGATACTTGATGTCGAAAAAATAATAATGGGGTAGGTTTAAAAATGTTAATCCTAATAACCCATATACTACAATTCTAATCATAATTTTCTTAAAATGTTGTCCTTTTCTTTTAGCCAAGATAAAAGCTATATTCAAAATAAAAGCTACAAAGAGCGTCATTAACCCGACATTCATCATTACGTCTCCCCCTCTCCAAAATTGAATTTTAAAAAGTATAGCTAATACTACTAAACTTATTCCATAACCGGCTACAATACTGCCAATATTACTTATTGCATTGGTATGCTTGTAACTCGCACTTTTGAATATATCTCTTAATCTAATATTTTGAAATAATGCAAAACTAAATACCATATAGTATTGCGCCAATAAGATGAAAAAAATTGTTGTAAAAAAAGCACCACCTACAATTGGTACTAAGTTCATTGTAAATGCAAATATCAATAAGGTAATTAATACAATTTCTGCTTTTTTCATTTTTAAATTATTTATGATTTAATAATAAAAAAACTCTATCAACATTTTATTAAAATAATTATTGATAGAGTTTTACTAAATTGAATTATAAGATTAGACCAACATCGTTACCGGATTTTCTAAATAAGCTTTTAGTGTTTGTAAAAACGCTGCTCCTACTGCTCCATCTACTACTCTGTGGTCGCAACTGAGTGTTATTTTCATTTGGTTGCGTACTACAATATTTCCTTTTTCTACTACCGGCGTAGCTTCTATCTTACCTACTGCGAGTATGCAACTATCGGGCGGATTAATGATAGCTGTAAATTCATCTATATCCATCATACCAAGATTAGAAATAGTAAATGTATTGCCAGTAAATTCTTGCGGTTGTAATTTTTTATCTCTTGCTTTTCCGGCAAGTGCTTTAGATTCTTCTGCTATTTGCGATAATGATTTTTGGTCTGCAAATTTTATTACAGGCACTATTAATCCATCGGGAATAGCCACTGCCGAACCTATATGAATGTGGTGGTTTTCTCTAACAAAATCGCCCATCCACGAACTATTTACTTGCGGGTGTTTTCTTAATGCTGCTGCGCAAGCCTTAATTACCATATCGTTAAACGATATTTTTACAGGCGATACATTATTCATCGCTGCACGTGCCGCAGATGCATTGTCCATATTAATGGTCATACGTAAGTAAAAATGCGGAGCAGTAAATTTACTTTCGCTCAGTCTTTGTGCTATTACTTTACGCATTTGCGAATTAGGAATGTCTGTATGTCCTTCTACACCCGATACATAACTTGTAGCAACACTATTTGATGCAGCAGCTTGTGTAGGGGTATAATTATCAATATCTCTTTTTATTATTCTTCCACCATCTCCACTTCCGGAAACTAAGTTTATATCTATTCCTTTTTCTTTTGCAATTTTTCTGGCTAATGGCGATGCTTTTACTCTGCTGTCATCGCTCGAAGAAGTTATTGCTGTAGTTGCTGCTGCTTGTTGTGGGGCAGGTGTAGATGTTATGGTTTCTTCTACCACTACTTCGTCTTGAGTGTCTGTATTTTCACCTTCGAGAAAAGAAGTAATGTCTGTGCCTTTTTTACCAATAATAGCAATAATACCATTAACAGCTACGGCTTGTCCTGCTTCTACACCAAGATACAATACTGTACCATCGGCATAAGGCATTACTTCCATTGTAGCTTTGTCGGTTTCTACTTCTGCAATTATATCATCGGACTTAACTGCATCGCCTACTTTTTTGAGCCAACTCACAATTTTACCTTCTTTCATAGTATCGCTCAAAAGTGGCATACGGACTACAGTAGCATCTTTGGGTAGTGGCGCTTTTGATTTTTTTTCTGCTTTAGGGGCATCAGATTTTTTATCGGCAGCCGGAGGGGTAGAAGTAGTATTTGCTCCTTCTTGTAGCAAATGCTGAAAATCTTCTCCTTCTTTTCCAATAATTGCCATTATACCATTTACGGGAACTCCTTTGCCTTTTTCTACGCCTACATAAAGGAGCGTACCATCTACATAAGGCATTACTTCCATTGTTGCCTTGTCGGTTTCCACCTCAGCAAGAATATCGTCCGATTTTACTTTATCTCCTACTTTTTTATGCCATTCTGCGATAATTCCTTCTTTCATTGTATCGCTTAAAAGCGGCATACGTATTACTTCAGCCATATTGATAATTAAAAAGTCAAAATTAAAAAGTCAAAATTAAAAATTAAAAAGTCAAAATACATACTTCGAATATACTTGTAACCCTTTTGCTTTGTTTTTCAACCTTTAAAAACTGTGTTAAAAATATATTTCCTATCCAAACATATAGAACTATATAGAACCTATGTTTCTACTTCGTTAAAAAAATAAAAAGTCAAAATGCAAAAGTCAAAATTATACTTTGCCTTTGTTCGGACACTTACTCTTTTAACTATAGTACTTGAACAAATTTTACACAAATGTAATGCCCAAATACTACACTTCCTATTTTTATAGGAAACCCCAAAAATAGGCATTTTGATTTATTATGTTATTAAATGAGGATAAAATAAATTATTTAGAGCTAAAAAATAATTTTATGCTAAGACATTTATTCAATATCAAGATAATTTACCTACACATTCTTCAACTCTGCCACCAAATCTTGTAATACCTTTTTGGCATCGCCAAAGAGCATAGAAGTTTTGGGTTTGAAGAATAGTTCGTTTTCGATTCCGGCATATCCGGGTTTCATACTGCGTTTGTTTACAATAATGTGTTCTGCCATTTCTACTTCTAATATCGGCATACCGTAAATAGGACTTGCAGGGTCTTCTTTGGCAGCAGGATTTACCACATCGTTTGCTCCTAATACCAATACTACATTCGTAGTCGAAAACTCACTGTTGGCATCTTCCATTTCTAAAAGCTTTTCGTAAGACACATCAGCTTCTGCTAATAGTACGTTCATGTGCCCCGGCATACGTCCTGCTACTGGATGAATACCATATTTTACTTCTACTCCTTTTTCGTTCAATACTTTTTCTAATTCGTGGCAAGTGTGTTGCGCTTGTGCTACCGCTAAACCATAACCTGGTACTACTATTACTTTTTGCGAATAAGCCATTAATACTGCTAAATCGTTGATAGAAATTTCTTTGTAATTGCCTTGTTCTTTGCTGCCTCCTGCTGCACCGCCTGCTTTATTACCACCCATTGCACCGATTAATACATTTTTAAGTGAGCGGTTCATTGCTTTACACATCAGTATAGTTAAGATAGTACCTGCCGAGCCTACTAATATACCTCCTGTAAGCATTACCGGATTGTCGTACAAGAAACCACCAAATGCTGCTGCTACTCCCGTAAAAGAATTGAGTAATGAAATTACCACCGGCATATCTGCACCTCCTATCGGCATTACAAAAAGCACACCGTACAGTAACGATAGAGCAAGAATAGCATAAAATAATGTTGGTAATAAAGTTACATTTTCAGCATTAAGAGCAATGCCATTGGCTACCCAAAGAAAATATACAGTAACACCAAGTATTAAAAGCAATAAACCGATATTAATTACTTGTTGCGCTCCTATGGAACGGTCTTTTATTTTTCCTGCGAGTTTGCCCCAAGCAATCATACTGCCGGCAAAGGAGACACTACCAATAATCATTCCGAGTGCTACAATCAATAAAAAACCAATAGAAAAACTTCCATTGGCATCTGTGTGCATTAGATGGTTAAATTCTACTATAGAAATAAGCATAGCACAAGCTCCTCCCATACCATTGAAAAGGCTTACCATTTCGGGCATTGCGGTCATTTTTACACGCTTAGCCATAAGCGTACCTACAATAGTACCAATCGCCAAACCGCCAAATATCCAAGGGTAGTTGCCGAGACAATCTCCATTTTCGTTTTTGTACAAAAATATAGTAGCGAAGATGGCTACCGTCATACCGAATGCAGCGATAAGGTTTCCTTTTCGTGCCGAATCGGGATGCGAGAGCATTTTTAACCCTACTATAAATGTAATGGAGCCGATTAAGTAAGAGAGTAATAATATGCTATTCATTTTTATTATTTTTTGTTTTTACTTCGTAAGTGAAATGTTCTCGCAAAGTGCGCTAAGAAGGCGCAACGACGCTATGATTAATTGTTTTTTATAGTTCTCGCAAAGACACAAAGGAAAAAGACACTATGTAAAATTGTTTTAGATTTTTCCTACTATCATCGTCAAAATGAAAATGGGAAGTTTTTTATTTTTTCTTTAAATATCATCATCAAATTATCATACTTCGACTACGCGCTCAATAAACATCATCAAATTATCAAATCAGCACATCATCAAATTACTTTTTCTTCTTTTTACTAAACATTTCTAACATCCTATCGGTAACCACAAAACCACCCACCACATTGAGCGTGCCTAATATTACTGCCAAGAAACCTAATATGAGTGCTAAGTAATCGTCTGCTTCTGCCTGCCCCATTACGATAATAGCACCAATAATAACGACTCCGTGTATGGCATTGGCACCACTCATCAGCGGCGTGTGTAGTACAGACGGCACTCTGCCTATTACTTCTATACCCAAGAATATCGATAAGATTACTATCGTAATTAGGTCGTAATGTTCTGTGAAAAATGTTGCTATTTGTTCCATAATTATATTTTTTCTCGCAAAGTGCGCTAAGAAGACGCAACGACGCAATTATTATTTGTTTTAGATTTTTCCTCCTATTGTCGTCAAAATAACAATGGGAAGTTTTTTAAAAATTTTAAATATTGAATTTTGAATTAAATATTACCATACTTCGACTACGCTCAATAACCATGGTCGAATTATCAAATTATCCAATCACTCTTTCATTCACTACCTTCCCATCATGAGTGATACAACTGCCTTTTACCAAATCATCTTCAAAGTTTAGATGAAGGTGATTTTCTTTGTCTATTAATAGTTTTAAAAAGTTATGTACGTTTTTGGCGTATAATTTACTTGCATCTGCCGGTGCCAAATTATGTAATGCCGAATTACCGATGATACTCACATTATTATATACTACAGTTTCGTTGTTTTTTGCAAAATCTGTATTACCTCCCGTAGCTGCTGCTAAATCTACTATTACACTTCCTGCTTTCATATTGTCGAGCATATCTTTGGTAATCAGTACAGGGGCTTTTCTTCCCGGAATTTGCGCTGTAGTAATTATAATATCTGCTTTAGAGGCGTGTTCTGCAATTTTAGCTTTTTGTTTTTGTTGGTATTCTTCGTTTTGTTCTACTGCATATCCGCCTGCCTTGCTTGCATCGGCTGCTCCTTCTACTTCTACAAATTTTGCACCCAAGCTCATTACTTCTTCTTTTACTGCCGGGCGCGTATCGAAAACTTCTACTACAGCTCCCAACCTACGTGCGGTAGCTATGGCTTGTAATCCTGCTACTCCGGCTCCGAGTATTAATACTTTTGCTGGCGGAATGCTCCCTGCGGCAGTCATAAACATCGGGAAATATCGTGGGTATTTTTCGGCTGCTAATAAAACCGCTTTGTATCCGGCTATATTGGCTTGCGAACTCAGTATGTCCATTGCTTGTGCGCGTGTGGTACGTGGCAAAGTATCTAAACTAAAAACACTTAATCCCTTAGTAGCCCAAGTGTGCATCAACTCTTTCTGAAACAATGGTTGATACACTCCTATCCAAATATTATTGGCTCCGGCAGACTGTATATCGTTATCTGAAGGGGCGTTTATAGACAATAATACTTGAGATTTAGACAAAACATCTTGACGGGAAACAACCATTGCGCCTGCGGCTTCGTACTGACCATTAGAATAAAATGCTTTATTGCCTGCATCTGATTCTACAAAAACAGAAACATCAGATTTTTTAAGTGCTGCCACCACTTCGGGGCTGAGCGATACGCGTGGTTCAAAATCAGGTTCTTTAAGTACACCTATTGTTATCATCGCTAATCATTATTTATTATCTCACAATAATATTAATTTGAATTTAATTATTGTAATTTTTTAAGTTATTTTTTTTGAAATAAGTAGATAATAAGAACTCCCCGAAAATAATTTCGAGGAGTTCTTTAACAAATAGCAACGACATAATTCAATTAATTACTACATCATTAACCGCGTGTCTTCAAATTAATTCTTTACCGGCAAGAAATTATATACTTTTCCATATTCCAACATTTGTTGAAAGAATGATTGTGGGTATTCGATTTTTACATCGGTTATTTTGCCCTCTGCATCTGTTACCGGAACTAATTTTGGTTGTATAAATCCTTTGTATGGTTTAAGTTTTAGCTTAGCGTAGCGTTCCAAAACTTCTTTGTGTAATTCGGGATTTACTTGTACGCCATAAGTTTCTACTAATGCTTTGCCTGCTTCGTAATCGCCTTCGGATTTTATTCTTTGTATTTCTCTTAATAGCTCTCCAAACAATACTCTCAATTTATCATAATCATTGATTTGTACGTAAGTTTTACCATTCTTTTTTACAAATTCTACTACATTTTCTGCTTTACCCTTTTCGTACACCCAATAAGCGTTTAATGCCCTATTGCGCATATGCGATTCTTCTATTACTTCTCTCTCTTTAATGCGGGTAAGCTGTGTCATTAGTCCATTCATCATATAGCCATCGTATTCTGCTTTACCTACTTCTATCGAAGCCATAACACCTATATCTATTAATTTCTGATCTACTATATAATATAGTGCTACTAAATCTGCACGCGCCTCTTCGAGTGTAGATGCATAGCTTTTTAAAGTTTTATCGGGAGTAGATACGCCAGAGTTAATTTGTCCTGATGCATGCCCAATACACTCGTGCATATCGGTATGCAGATCGCTGGCTAAATTGCCGTGTTCTTTAATGCGCTTTAGCACTTCTGCATTAACTGCAAACTCTTCTAAAAATCCACTACCGGAACTTGTTTGGTTGTATGCTCTTACAATGTTACCTAAAGATACCGATTTAGAACCGTGCTCTTTTCTTAACCAATCGGAGTTAGGAAGATTAATGCCTATAGGCGTACTCGGAGCAGCATCTCCTGCTTCTACTATTACATTAATTACTTTGGCATTAATGCCTTTTACTTCTTTCTTTTTGTGTTGTTCTATTAATGGCGAATTGTCTTCGAACCATTGTGCGTTAGCTGCTATGGCTTCTATTCTTTTAGAAGATTCAAAATCTTTAATAGAAACTATAGATTCGTAACTGCCTTTTTTGCCAATAGCATCGCTATACACTTCTATAAAACCATTAGTGAAATCAATAACTGTTTCGGTGTTTTTAGTCCATTCGATATTGTAGTCGTCCCAAAGTTTCAGGTCGCCGGTTTTGTAATATTCTACAAGGAGTTTGAGGGCTTTTGCTTGTTGTTCGTTTTCAGAAAGTGGAATAGCTTTTTCTAACCAATAAATCATTTTATCTATTGCGGCACCATACATACTTCCGCTTTTCCAAACCAATTCTTTTATCTCTCCGTTTTCTTTGACTAATTTACTGTTTAAGCCCCATTCGGGCTCTCTGTCGCTCTGTGGAAACTTGCTGTAAAAATCTTCTACTTCTTTGGCTGTAACGCCTTCGTAAAAGTTGTTTGCAGAATGTACTACATTATCTACATTGGGACTAAGATTTACCATTTTTGGCATAAAAGTATTGTCAAAAATTATTGGTTTTACTTTTACCAAAAAGTCTTCTATACTTTCGCCCTCGTCGAGAGGAAGTGTAGCTATATCGCAGTTTTTAACCAATGCAGCAAGGTAATCGAAGCTAAATTCGGGAATTATTTTATCGTTAGAATAATGGTGGTAAATACCATTGCTAAACCAAACTCTTCCGGCATAGATATTAAAGTTAGCCCAATCGTTACCTGATTTAGAGCCATTATAAGTATTAAAAATAGACTCTAAAGTTTTGCGTACCAAAAGGTTATATTTTCCTCTTTGGTCGTAGCCGATGTCTCTACCTGCAAGAGAAGCCTCGTAAAGGTAGTAGGCAAATTCTTTTTGCTGTAAGCTCAGTTGCTCCCAACCGGGTACTTCGTAATTTAATATTTGCAAATCTGCAAATGCTCTTTCGTCGAATACCACTTTTGCGGTAGTACCATTTTCGTTATCAGAGCCCCCGTTTCCACAAGATGTGGCTATAAACGAACCGATTAGTAACATAATTCCTAAATTGATTTTTCTCATAAAATGAAAATTAATAGTTTAGCTATTTTCAGCGCAGCAAGTTACAGAAATTTTGTGTGGAAAAATATATTTTTTGTTTTTATCGGAATTTGGATAGGTATTAGGAACGAAGGAAGCCTTTGAGCAGATAATATGTGTAAGTTCAGAGTGTTTTACTTTCTTCCGCTCTCACATTCTATGTTACAAACCAATCGAACAAAGACACTATATATTCATTAATTGGTAGAAACAATACAATGCTTCTACAATATAGCATCGCTACAAAAACAAATCCACCCTAATGCGTATGCCCTTGATGACCGATTAAAGAAACCAATCCTAATGCCAATCCTGCAAAAATAACGAACCATTTTTTAGTACTAAGTTCGTGCTTGCGTGTACCACTTTCGTAAAAAATGGTAGTAGCTATATGTACAAAAGAACCTGCCACTAATGGAATAAGCCAATTACTTATTGTATTTATTTTATGAAAACTAATACCTAGATAATGTGTAAGAACCGCTGCTACGGGAGTAAGCAAAGAAAAGACAATGAGCAATTGCCAAGTTTTGCTATGTTTTTCGTTTTCTTGACTGAGCAATGCAGTAATAAGCATTGCTTCGGGGAGCTTATGTAAGCCTATTGCCAAAAAAAGATAAGCAGTTACTTGTTCTCCCTCAAAATTAGCACCCAAAGGCAATCCTTCACTAAGTGCGTGTATAGATAGTCCGATAAATAATGTCCATATCGGTGCTTTATGGTGATGGTCTTTGTGTAAATGAATATGCCCGTGTTCCATTCCATGCGTCATTCGCTGCAATATCAGTTGTAAGAAAAAACCAATGGCTACCAAAGCTCCTGCTTTAGTACCCAAATGGTGTACGGATTCGGGTATAAGGTGTAAAAAAGTAATGCTCAATAAAAAAGCACCGGAAAAAGCTAATAGATATTGCAAACTTCCGGGATTCCACCTTTTACTCCACAAGGGAATACTACCACCAATAAGTGAAAACAAAAACAGTAAGATAGAATAAACGATAATCATTGAACCGAGGCATAAAAGCTGTGCAAAGGTAAAATTTTTATCTTTAACGCAAATCAATTGCATTAAAATTATTTAGAAAAAAATTAAAAATGATTTTTACTTAGTCGAATTGGTTATAAAATTTACCTTCGCTTAGTCTAATTTATCAATTCATATTGGTATAAACTTGTAATTTTCTATATAACTAAATCAATGAATAGAGCACAACTGATATCCGAAATCAGAAGAAAGAAATCTTACTTATGTGTAGGCTTAGATACATCTTTAGATAAAATTCCGCAACATTTAATAGATAGTACAGAGAATCCTGTATTAGCATTTAATAAAGCCATTATAGATGCCACTAAAGAATATACAGTAGCTTATAAGATCAATACTGCATTTTACGAAGCACAGGGTATAGAAGGTTGGAAAATAATGGAAGAGACCTTAAAGTATATTCCGCAAGAATGTTTTACCATAGCCGATGCCAAACGTGGCGATATTGGCAATACATCTGAGCAATATGCCAAAACTTTTTTTGAAACTTACCCCTACGATAGTGTTACGGTAGCTCCTTATATGGGCAAAGACAGTGTAGGTCCGTTTTTGGCTTTTAAAGATAAGTGGACAATAGTTTTAGGGCTTACAAGTAACGAGGGCAGTAAAGATTTTCAATTTTTGCCAATGGGCGATTTACCTTTATACAAAAAAGTTATCGGTACTATTGCGAGCTGGGGTACTCCGGACAACTTAATGTTTGTAACCGGTGCCACTCGTACAGAACAATTAGGGGAAATACGAGAGATTATCCCCGACCATTTTCTTTTAATACCTGGTGTAGGTGCTCAAGGGGGCGATGTGAGCAGCGTTTCTAAAGTAGCCTTAAACAAAGATGTGGGCATACTAATTAATGTTTCGAGAGGAATAATCTATGCCGGAAACGATGAAAATTTTGCCCTTGCTGCTAATAATGCAGCAAAGCAATATAGAGATGAAATGGCAATGTTTTTATAGATGATTAATGATAAAAACGGGTTGTAAAAAATTTTACAACCCGTTTTTATTAGTTAAATTTCTTAGAGTACTATGCTTCGTCTGTGTTTACTAAGTCTTTAGTAAATTGAGCCAATGCTGCAATACGAGAATGATTAACTGTATAATGGATAAATTTACCATCTCTTTCTGTATTTACGATATTAGCTCTGCGTAAGATAGCTAAGTGTTGCGATGCTACAGATTGCTCTAATCTTAATTTTACATAGATGTCTGTTACGTTCATTCTTTTATTCTCATCTATCAATTTTACTATTTGCTGACGTAATTTGTGATTGATAGCTCTTAAAGTCATAGCTGCGCTTTTTACAGCAACGTAATCCAATTGAATTTGGCTCTCATCGTTAGTAAGTACCAATGTGTTTGCTGACACTACTTGTTCCATTTTTTGTATATGTTTTTTTAATTAATAAAAGTGTGAAGTAAAAATTCCTATTTCTTATGAAGTTTAATTTATTATTAAATTGGTAGCGCAAAGGTAAGAAAAAACGACTATATAAAATTAAAATATAAAATTTAATCAAGTTAAAACGCAGTTAATACATTGATTATATAATTAATTTAATAAAACCCTTCATTACTGCGGTGCAAACAAAAACCTTAATGTTAGTCCGGCGCGGGTGTTAGTAATAGGGAAAGAATTTTCTACATGCGGAATACTTTGCCTTCTATCATAAAATAATCTAATTTGTAAACTTTCATTTATTATGTAATCTATTGATGGTTGTATCGTTATTACAGATTGTCCACGTGTAGCAAAGGTTTGGTCTTGAGCAAAATATGTATTGGTAGTTATATCATCTCTATATCCTACATCTATTCTAATATTTATGTCGTTTTCTAATCTGGTAATTCCATAAAATTCAAAAGGTAAGGTTAGTCCTTTAAGTCTATGTCCTATACCTATCATTAACTCTGTCGATTTGGTTTCGCTTACTTGATAATCTATTAAACTTAAACTCAGCATTCTCGATTTATTAAACATAATACGGAAAGACATCTCATTATTTAGCGACATATCCAAACCTACTATCGGGCTAAAGTTTTCATTAATAGTTATATTAGGGATTTGGAAGAAAGGTATATAGTTATGCGAGTTAGAATCGATAAAAGACGGAAAACCTACTCCAAGAAAATCGTTGAAGAAGAAGTTGCTTACAAAACTATTCATCGACATAGTACCCGTATAATTGTGAGTTAAACTTACTGTTTTAAAGTATTCTGCTATTTTATCTATTTTGGTTAATCCATTATATGTAAGTTTCCAATTTGGCATTGGGTAGTAATACTTAAACGGATTGGAGCGTATGGTATTATCATTGTTATTAAGCAATGGCATATCCGATGCATCTCTGTTAGAGTATGCTGCTAAGAATGCCGGTATTAGTACTTCTTGCGAATATTCGGTATAACCTTTGGCGTATTGGTTATTTTGGGGGTCAGGTGTACCGTTAGTATATGGGTTAATTTCGCCAAGTCTTCGAGATACAGTAGTACGGTTATCCATAAACTGTCTGTAGTTTTGGTTACTATTCCTAAACATTGTATTGATACCAATATACGATACATTAAACGACCCCATAGTATATGGGCTAAAGTGTTGGTATTCGGATTGGGTGTAATCGTACTTAAATGTTTCGGTATAATTTTTAGAAAATCTTTTGTTTAACGTCAAGTCTATTCTCATTTGAGAGAATGGCTCTATGGTAGCTTGCATACTAAAATTTTGGGTGTATTGCTGCTGTAATTGCCCATTAAAAATACTATCGGAAGAAATTCGTCCTAATTGTGCTTGTTGGTCGAACCATTCCTGATCTGGTTGAAAACCAAATGCAAAATCGTACCACATATTAGATCGTGTATTTACCCCTAAGATCTGGGTACTATCCATAAATCCGGGGAGTACGGTTCCGGACTGTTCGGAATAATCTACATTAACTCTTTTAAGCATTGTAGCTATTCTCCCCCCTACCCTTAGTCCATCGGATATTTCGGGCAAAATATTTTTACGCTTAGCTTTCCATTTTCTTAGTTCTGCTTTATATTTCTTACGTTCTACTTTTCGTTTAGATTTCAGTGTGTCTCTTGCATCACTCTTAGTCATAGTATCGTGCCCTTTTATATCATCGAGATATATTTTTTTCTTTTCGGGACGTGGTGGCAATTTTTGTTGTGAGGCTCTACTCAACAATGCCGATGACATTTCCGATTCTGATTGCATTCCACTTCTAGTATTGTTCTTGTCTTTTTCTTCTGCTTTGTTTTCTAATACATTTTTAGGTTGTTTGGGTTTGGGAGTATTTATTGCTTTTAGCCAGCGCGATTTATTATATAATTGCGTAAACTGAAAATTAGCATTTATTTGTTTGCTTTGTGTGTTGGCTATTATATTACCCAAGTCGTAAGCCACACGCGAAGCTGCTGTCCAATTGTAAGTTGTGTTATAAGTTAATGTAAGTGTAGTCCAGTCTAATGCAGGTATTTTTTTAGTTGGTACATTATAAGTAGCGTTAATGGTATGATTGTAGAATGTAGTTCTTCCTAATCTGGCTATATTATTCCAAAGTGTATCTTTTTTCTCTTGCGAGTCTAATTTCCCATAAGGCTCATCTACTCTTCCTTGATTAAGTCCTGTATAATTTACCGACAACGATTTGGTTAATTCCCAACGTAAGTTATATGTTCTGTCCCATAGAAAATTTCTGAAATAAAGTGGCTCCATTTCAAATGGACTACCGTCTATATTGCGTATATTGGTTTCTCCATATACTTTGTGTAAATCGTTTCGGAAAGTAAAGCTCGAAGGCAGTGGGGTAAAGTTAAAGTCTTTAATGGGCTGTAGCCATTTAGATTTAGATTTTATTTTTTTCTTAAATGGTTCTATTGGTTTAGACTTTAAATCGTACATATATCCAATGCCGAGTTTTTGATCTACTAATTCGTCGCTACTAATAAGTGGATTTCTTCTCATGTATTTATTAAACGAATAGTTGAAATCGAAATTCCTAATACTCCAAGGCATTACTACTTTGGGTTGTTTTTCCGGATTACCTGTATATCTAACATTGGTTAGGTTCATACTGGTAATAGAAGTAAAGTCTTGAGCTGCTTTTCTTACCGAGTCTCTTGCTCCTGCGTCGGAGTATGCTTTTAATTTATCTTTTAGCTCAATGTCCATATCGTAAGGGTCGTACTGCGGATTGCTTACGCTTTCGTTGTACCCTACATATACGGGTAGTTGTAATCCAAATGAGCGTGGTAATAATTTCCCAAAATTAAGGTTAGTACTTACACTAAAAGTCTGGAAATCGTCTCTAAATCTTTGGTTGAGTTTTTGGTCTATGTTTCCATAGCCAACGGTGTGCATACTTCCACTTAGATTTACATTACCTAAATCTGCTAATTGAATACTTGCTTGTCCGGCGGCAGCGTAGCCCGGTTGTTCGTCCATACCGGCAATCCGCATTTCGTTAAACCATATTTCTGCACATTTTTCTAACCCATCATCAGAGATATTGGTAGGCGTTTTTTTAGGATTAAGCACGCCAAGCATTACGTTTCTAATTTCTCCAAGATTAGGATTACCCATTACTACTATCTGATTACCTTTTTCATCGGTTTCGTAATAAGGTATAAAAGATTGCATATTTTGTGCATTTCTATTGGCTTTAGCTTGTACTAATTTTAACAATTCCACATCCATTCTATTGGCTTCTGGCCAAATGCTTTCTGTATTATTTTCGCCGGGCAAAGTAATAGTAAGTGGTATTCTGTATTCGTAATAATTCTGAACGAAATCGCTACCAATACGTATAAACGCGTGCAGGTCGCCATTTTGTAATTCGGGCTGACCGGGTACCGATTCGGCATGGACAAACATTCTCAAGAATTTAGATTGTCGCATATCTACTCTGGTATCTTTAAACGCAGCTCTGGAATCGCCGTCTTCTAATCTGCATAGCTGAATAGCCATTGACTGTTCGTCTTGTGCCAGTATTTGTCCTGTAGCTCCTGCCGGCATTTGCTGTCTTTGTACTCCGGGTGGTGTTTTATATTGAACAGGTTCTCTACCGCTATGCTGCTCCACGCTTACAGATGTAATGGCAAACGATGTTCTTCTCTGCTGGTCTTCAGGTATATTTTCTCCTGGATTTTTTAGAGAATACAGATAACCTCTCCATTGATTTCTTTCTAATTGTAATTCTGCAAATCGGAGTGTAGCTTGCTTAGAAAAGTTATTTAAGAACATTCTAAAAAATCTTATAGAGCGAAAATCTCCTATTCCGCCTACTGCCCTATCGTAACCTCTAATTGGTATTTTAAACTGATACCATACTTCTTCTTGCATTCTACCATCGGGGTGTTTAATATTTGCCACCCTTCTGTTTACTATATTATTTTGCCCTACTTGCATAGTGGGGTGGGCATTATTCCTAAACGATACTCTGTATTGGTAATACGATTCAGTTTCGTTAAGCGTATTGTCTTTGTTTATATCTTCAGATTCGGGTATTACAGAGCCCGACATTGTAAACTGCGAGTTAAGGTCTGCAACAGGAGAATTACCTTGAGGATTGGTAAAATTCTTATATCTATTTAATACGCCATTTCCTGCATCATCGTGTTCTTTTCCTCTAAAATGTTGGTAATTATCAGATGCGGGGTCGTTAAATAATGCCTGATAGGCTTCGGAATTACTACCCAATACACCTTCCATAGTAGTAAGAAAAGTATTAAAATGGTTTCTTTCGCTTTCGTCATCTAAGGCATCGTAGCCCACATCTTGTATGGCTCTGGCGGCAGGGTCGGTCTCAAATGCTCTGGTTATTTGCTGTTGAAATTTGGGTACACGCCCCCATACACTTCCATCTAATTTGGTTAAATCTTCGGGGTAGGGTGTGCCATTTTCAAAAGATAATCTGGAGTCTTTTAATACATCTTCCGATACGTTTCCGAGATTAATGTATAGTTCTCCTTCGGCATCTTGTCCTTCGTGATAAATAAAAGGGTCTAATACCCAAAAAGTAATATACTCTACGTTTGATGCTTCAAAATCACTATTGTTATTGTCTAATGCTCTTTGGATACCTGCCCATCTTGATTTGGGGTTGAGTAATTTACCTGTTAGTGGGTCTATATTTTGTGTAGAAAAGTTGTACGGACCTCTTTCATCAGGAAAATAGGTTAAATCTAATGTATTAAGGGTAGCCTGAAAAGCAGCACGAGGTCTATCAGGAAATATATCTTGCTGTGCTACGATACGCCAATAGTTAAACTGTGCAGTATCATTCTTAACATTTTCCGGTGTATTTACTCTTCCATCTACTAAAGAGTTATCTATGGTGTACCAAGATAATTTTGCTCTATTAAATCCCGGCGATAGCGTATTTATATTCATTGCTTCGGGAAATAATACGCGGTCGTCTATATCTCTGGCATCTACCGGAGTACTTGCCAAAAACCAATTTATGGGGGGAAATCTTAAATCTATAGAACTATTAGCACCTTCGAAATCATCAATCATAATGGAGCCTTCGGGGTCTATGGCATTTATAAATCTATGGTGCCCCGGAAACATACCTGCTACCTCAGCCGAAAGCGATACTAAAGATGGTGCTGTAGTGCTATAAAATGGTAAAATTTTGTCTAAAGTTCTGGTAATAAATGGTGCTTCGGATTGGTAGTTTACATCTAATCCGGCTACGGTATTTTTTATGGGGTCGTCGCCAAACATTACTTTTTGGGTAAATGGTCTTTCGGTTAGGCGCATCATAGTACCGCCTATAGTTAGTTTTTCGTTTACATTGTAATCTGCTCTAACTCCCCAAAAGTTTTGCTGTACTAAACCAAATGTGGCATTATCTTCAAATGCAATATTTACCGGCACACCCGAATTAAGTACCCCTTGATTTATAATTTTTACTCTACCCATATTGTAATCTACGGTGTAGTCCACATTTTCGGTAAGTCGCTGCCCTCCTGCCGAAACCGATACAGAGCCTTGTGGTATATTAAAGCCACCAAGCATAATGTCGCTTCCTGAGTTTCCTTTATACCTTCCTTTTATTAGAAACCTATTATTTTGCTGAAATTGCCGGGCAATGGTTTTGGTAGAATCGTAAAGTATTTGGTATAAATACCTACGCTCTAACTGCGGATTACCGTCTAATGCCGGTTTAAGGTCTTTACCAAACGGCTCTAATACAGGAAAGATTATTTTTCCCATTTGGGGAACTATGGTAATACCTTCTACGAAATCGAAAACCCCATCGGGCGCCGGGTCGTTTTGCGGATTTAATCTATCTAAATTAAGTAAACGGATAAGGGGCGTACCTTCTCTTGAGCCTTCCGGCATATATCTTTTCTGACCACCACCGGGGTCGAGATAAAATACATTGAGCATAAAGTCTTCTTGCGCAATATTGCCTGCTCCGATGGAGTACACATTTTTCATCATCAGTTTCCAGATAGGAAGTACCGGTCTCGATGCTGTGCCTTTCAGCATTTTCATAAACATTACCTTCTGATTGGTAGAGTCGGGAGGCATATCTTCTGCAAATTCCCCTACTTGATATATTTGTCCGTTGTAGGTATATCTAAAAGAAACCGCGAGTATATCGTCTGGGTTTACTGTAGTATTAAGGCTTACATATCCAAGCTGTGGGTGGAAAGTAAATTCATTAGGGTTAAGCTGCCGCATAGTGCTGCGATGAAAATCTCTACTTTCTACCAATCCCATATTTATTAAGGTTTGTGTAGCAGAGCTTTGGCTACGCAATGCTTGATTTTGCTGTAGCATTGTATAAAGCCTATTGGCTCTATTATCGGGCAAGTGGTTTGCATTAGGGTCGTTAAGCGAGCCCATATATGGGCTTTTTTCTCCTAAATCCATAAAAGCTGCTACATCTCGTACACCTTGGGTTACTCCTGTACGGTTAGTAATCCACAAATCTACTTTGGTAATAACTGCTTGTGAGTTTATTAGCGGGAATTGTGCTAATGCTGTTTCGTAATTATCGTGGAAGTGTTGGGCTAAAAGAAAGTTTCTGTTTTCGTCGTAATCGTCTGCTTTCACTTCAAATTCTTGTGTTTGTCCACCACCTTGTACGGTTATGCTTTTTCTTTGCGAGCGCTGTTGCGAGAGTACTCCTGTTACCCACAACTTTCCGAATTGCATTTGTGTTTTGAATCCAAAAAGCGTTTGTACACCACTAATTAAATTACTTCTGAGTGGGAAACTTACGTTTCCGGCTTCTATTTTTTTAATTATTTCATCTTCTTTTCCGGTATATTCGAGTTTTTGTACATTTTGCTCTCCAAAACTTGGTTGTGTATTATTGGTAATATTCAATTTCATTTTATCGCCAATCTGAGCAAGCAAATTTATATTCATTGCCATATCGAAATCGAATATACCGTATCGTTGTGCTATTTGCGGTAAAGCCGGGTTTTTCATATTCTGCCAGCTTCCGCCAAATGTAAGGTCTAAGTTTCCTTGTGGTGTAATGGTGAGTGCATTGGAGCCAAACAACCTATTAAATATACCATCTTTGTATAGAGTAGGTAAATTAGGTTTTTGGTTAAACATATTTAGTGCATCTAACCTTTGTTTCCAATAATCTGCTTCGTCTTGCTCTCCTCTATATTTAAGATATTCTTCCGCACTCATATAGGTAGGGTTTTTTATGTCGTATTCACCTACTTTTTCGTTTAAGTAATATCTGTCTTCTGAAGGGTTGTACTCTACTTCTTTTTTGATATTAGAAGGGTCGTCAAGGTCAAAAGATGGTTTGTTGGTTCCGTCTTTTTCGGGGTTTATTTGTTTTTTGTCTTCTATTGGAAATTTAAGAGAATCTTTTCCGGTGGAGTCGTCGTTAGGTGTAGGGTCGGGAATATAGAAAGGGTCGTCTATACTATACGCAGTTACAGCCCTTAACATCACCACCGCAATGGTTATGAATGCTAATACTACATATCCAAAATTAGATTTTTGATTCGTTGCCAAAATATACTAAACTATAAAAACTTAAATTCTATCTAAAAAAATCATTCTCATAATATAATCTGATAGAAAATACTAATTCCTAAAAACCAAATTTATCTACCCTTTCGGGGATACAAATTCGATAGTCTATTTATCATTTTTAAATGGTAAAAACTGTCCTTTTTTTTAAAAAATGGGTCGCGAAATTACCGAAATTAAATTGTAAAATTTCCTCTTATATACTTTAAAGTTTTATAGGTTAATATATTTTTAAAAAAAAATGGAGCGCAAATGTATATCAAATATTGTATTTATTTCAAATAAATTATAAAATTTTCAATGCCCTTTTTATAAGTACTTCTACCGTCAATTCGTTTTCTGCCAAATTTTCTTTAGCTTTTTTAATGGCAGCTTCTGCATTGGGTTTAGAAATACCTAATCCCAACAAAGCATTTAACGCATCAAATTCTAAAGTATTGTGTGGCATATTGTTAATGTTGGTAGTTGCTGCATCGGGCAGCTTGCCTTTAAGTTCTAAAATTATCCGTTGTGCTGTTTTTGCTCCTATACCTTTTACTTTTTCGAGGCTACTGCTATTGCCACTCCATACTATCTGGCTTAGCTCATCTGCTGTAATGGAAGATAGCAAAATACGTGCCGTAGCAGCTCCTACTCCGGATATTGCCAATAATCTTTGAAACGCCGTTTTTTCTTTTATAGTTGCAAAGCCATAAAGTGTCCAGGCATCTTCTCTAATTTGTAAATGTGTAAATAGCTTACATTCTTTTTTATTAACGATGGCATCGTAAGTATGTAGTGTTATATGCACTTCGTAACCCAATCCGTTAATGTCTATAAATACATAAGCCGGGTTTTTCTCCGTTATAATACCTTCTATATATCCTATCATTTGATTGGGGTTATTTTAATTGTTTATTTTAGCAATACTCAGCAATGTGAAATCATCTTTACCAAAAAACAAAAAACGCTCGTTTAATACAGACAGCGTTTTTTGTATAAAAGTTTGATAAAAATTGTGTTTTAACTATTGGTAAGTCTGCCACCAAGGCACTTCACGCCATTTTATTTTCCAAGTAAACATAAGAGATAGTGTAGAGTATTTATCTGTATCACTTGGGTCTCCTCTGTAAGAGTATGGCTGCTGCTCGTAACCAGGAATAATTTCTCTGGAGCGATCCGACATTTTTCTTGCCATCTCGCTTTTATTTTGTTGGTTTAAATATGCAATATCGAAGTATATAGGATCTACATATTGTCCACTAACATCGTCGAGGAAGTCTGTAAATGTCCAGCGTAATTGGTATTCAACTCCTAAAGCCAAGCCTTTGCCAATATCCCATTTAACACCTGCACCACCTAAAACTGCATAGGCAAACATACTATAAGTTTCGGGGAAATTTCTGCCTTCTGCTTTAAATCCTTGTCCTTCTGTACGTAATGGTCGTAAATCCACCCAAGATTTGCTACCTGTTTCTACATCAAAATAAGTACCTCTTGGGTTAAAATGAAAACCGGCAGCACCAAGTAATAAGTATGGTTGTGTACGCATTTTGGTAAGCTTACCAAACTCCCAATTGTCAAAAGCACGAAGTGGTGCAAACTCAAACATAAAATTGGCTTCCCAAATACTTGTTTGTACATCTAAATTACGTAGATAGCGTTGGTATGGATCTTCTTTAACTGTATTGGCGACCATTGCTTTGTCGTAATTCCATTCGTCGGTAGCATAAAGCTTACCGTAGTTAATACCTAAACGAAAAGCAACTCCTGGAACGTGCGAATAGCGAACAAACATTCCTCCCATTCCGCGCAATGTACCTAAAATGTCATCTTTTACTACGGAATTATTGTATCGGTCTAAGATGTTGTAAGTACCTACATCTGCCCACATTTCTGACATACCGATATTTACTCCCAAAGAGAATCCTCTTTGTTCGATATAAGGTATATCTGGATTCCCCCAATAGAATTCGTCTTTTTGTGCATTGGCTTTATCCAATGCAAGAGAGCCAAATCCAAGTGTCATCAATCCGGTAATAACAATACCTTGTATAGATTTCCTCATAATGGAATTTAATTTGAGCGTTGAAAGTAATAAAAAACTAAATAGCTTGTATTTAAAACGGCGAAATTTTTTTTACAATTTCTTCATTTTAGCTACAAAATCGTATTTGTTTCTTAAAATTACGGGGCAAGATAAAAAGATAAATTAATAAATGCAATTTTAGAGCAAAAAATGTAAAAAATTACTTTTTATATTATTTATTTTTAATATATATATTGCGTTATTGTGAGTGATTGTACATTATCGTTATTGGTAATAAGACCGAATAATGGTGGTCTATATGACTGATATTGTTGTATTGTTGTTCGCCCCTCCCCCAATACTTCGACTCGGCTCAGTAACCGGAGGGAGCTTTGTCATGGTTAAGGCATTGTTCGTTTTTTTATTTATCGTTTCATTGTCTGAACTGTGATTTTTGTGATTAAATGATTAGTTTGATTTTTCATGTATCGTTTCATTGTCAAATTGTGTAATTGTTCTTTTGTCTTGAAACAAAAGAACCAAAAAATCAAGGCTTGCGAAAAAAGGCTAAAAAATATCTCTTTGTGCTAAAAAGAAACAAACTTGAACTTCGCTACGCTACGTTCTTCGAACAGTGTTTCTTTTTTAACGCACAAATTCGTTATTTTTCTTTACGCCTTTTTCCTAATGCCGGTATCGCTCGTTCTATTTGTTGTAATGTTTCATTATCCATTGTCCATTATCAATTATCCATTGTTCATTATTCATTATCCATTATCAATTATCCATTGTCCACTATCCACTCTCCACTATTCACTAACAATAAACTTCCTTGTAGCGTGCTGCCCGTCTGCATTGATGAGCTTGAGGATATATACTCCCGATGATAGACCGCTTACGTCTATCGTGTGGTTTGTACCTATCGCTCGTCTGCCGATTACCGATTGTCCTGTGCTGTTATAGACTTCTATATATGCCGATTGTAAGTTATGACTAATACTGATTGTTGCACTTGCAGGGTTGGGATAGAGTGTAAGCGTATTGCCTATCGCCTCCATACCATTGAGCGAGAGGGTTTTCATATCTATGTCTTTGCAGATTTTGTTACTGCCACATTCGCCGGAGGTTACGGTGCAGCAGATTTTGAGCGTTTCTTGCAGCTCGCTGTTGGAGTAGGTATAAGATACGCTGTTGCCGTACTGTGGCGGACTTAGTACGCCCATACTCCATTCTATATTGGTATAGGGTATAGAGCCTGTATAATCGTACTGAACAGTAGCTGCACCCTGATAGGAGTACGTAAAGTCGGGTTTGGGGGCTACACAGTTGCAGTCGTCGTGACCCCATTTGAGCAAGAGACCGTCTTGGGGATTGGGGTCTATGGCTGTAGGCGGACGACGTGCAGTAAGTGTATCGCCTTGTATGGATATTTTTTCGGAAAATAGCCCCGTTATATAAAAATTATTGCGGTGGTCAGTTGTAATGCTATGAACATAATCTCTTGAATTTAATGAACTCTTTAAGGTATCGAAAGACAAGATAGCACCCGTAGAGGCATCGAACTTTGCAAAGAAAATATCTGAATGATCACCGCTACCTGGTTGTCCAAAAACTTCATAATTTTTAATCTTAGAATGACCCAAATATTTGCCTCCCAAACCCAATACACCATTAGAATAAACTACGCTTGAAAATTCTGTTAAATTATATCTAATCTCCATAATATCGGAAACCATTAGCAATTGGTTAGCAGGGTTAAATTTTGCTATAAACCTTACACTGCGATATGCATTGGAAGAATATAATGTATTAGTTAAAAAATACCCCTCCCATGTTACATTGTTATATAAGGTACCGGAGCCGATGTATAGATTGCCTGTATCGTCGAAAGTAGGCGTACCAAAAAACTCTACACTATCTTCTACCCTAAGCCATTCGAGGCTGCCGTCGGGCTTAAAACAAGCCAAACAAGATTCTAAAAATTGGAGTGTGGTAGTACCGAGAGTTACATCGTATGCTGGGGAGGATTTTTGAGGATGGGTAAAATAATAACGGTCGTTGTGGGGACTGTATGTAAAGCAGTTCCTATAATAATGCATCACTAAGAAGGTGTCACTATCATAAAATTCAAAATTAATACCCTTTTTAAAATTTCCATCTTTATTGTACTGCAATACATGTAATTTTTTTTCAACAGGCGCATTTGTAGTAATATATGCTCCATTAGCAAAAGTATCGGGTAACATTATACAAAAAAGATGAACATCACCAATGGGTGTTACGGCAATATCCATTGGTATAGATTTAAGTTTATTTTGTAAAAGAGCAGCAGGATAATGGTCTATATAATTAAACCATTGAAATACACCTGCGGTATCGTATTTTAAGATAAAGGACCGTTGTAATTTATGTGCAATAATGGTATCAGTATCAATATGTATTTGGTGGTTTAAAGGATAAGCATGAAAAAAACCGGACAAATATATTCCTCCTAAAGTATCAGAGGCAATGACAAGTCCTAAGTCCTGCGCCCCTCCTCCTATTGATTTATGCCATCGATAATATCCGTTACAGTCATAACTAATAAGCAGTACATCTCGATTCATGTTCAAAGAATTAAGATTTGCCGTAATATTGTTAAACACCATAGAGTCAATACCAAATACACTTTTAAACCGAATATCATTGTTATATTCGTTGGATATGTGCATTATGGCATAAATATTGCCTTTAGTATCTGTACAAGTAGGTATTTCTCTAACTGGAACGGAGTGTTTTGCCCAGCGAAGGTCTTGAGCATTGGTAATGTTGGAAATAAGTAAAATAAAAAAAAATATTTCTATAAAGTATGCTTGAAACCTTTTCATAAATTGTGTATTTTGTTGTTTAAAGATAATAATTTTTTATTTAAACAATATAAGCAGGACAAATCGCCTGCTTATATTGTTATCTGCTGTATTATATTTTATATTATCGGGTAAGGCTTAGTTTTTGTTGTTTTAGCACTTTGCCATCGCCTACCATACGTACTATATATAAGCCTGCGCCATATTGCTGCATATCTATTTCTAAACTACCTGCGCTTATGTCGATACGTGTTCTCCGTAGCACTCTGCCGGTAATGTCTTGTAGCTCTATATAGCGCTCTGTATATGCTTTGCTAAAGCTAAAGACAGCTACTGTGCTTTCGGCGGTTGGGTTGGGCTGCAGTTCTAAACGTATAATGTCTAATACACCCATAGTCTGTCCCGGTACACGGGGTTTGGTAAAAGTGAATAGAATGTTTTATATTTAAAACAGGAAATTTCCTGTTTTTTTATTGGATTGTATTCATTAAATCAATACAAATATGATAATATTTACTTTTTATTATGTTGATTGTCATCTATTTATTTAAACCAACCCAAATATTGCCATTGAGTGAAAAAACTCAGTAATTGTGTAGATTTAAAAATTTGACAATTAGATATTATGTTTGTTTTCAGCATTCCAAACTAAAATAGCCCTTTATGCAAAATAACAAACCAATTACAGTAGTATATGCCGAAGACCATCTGTTAATCCGAGAGATTATTACTAATCATTTTAGTGCAATAGCAGATATAGATTTTGTATATAATTGTAGTAATGGTAAAGAGCTAATAGATTATTTAACAAAATCGGAAACACAGCCCGATGTTGTGTTGTTGGATATTTTTATGCCGGAAATGGGTGGTATAGAAGCAATTAAGATTATTAAACAAAAATGGGATTCTATAAAATTACTTGGATTAAGTTCGCTTAGTAGCAACGCATTTATAGTGCAGTTAATAGAAAGCGGGATTGATAGTTTTTTATCTAAATCATGTCAGGTAGCGGATATAGAGCAGGGTATCAGAAATCTGTATCATTATGGTATTTACTACTCGGAGTGGTTTAGTCGGCAATTAGTAATAGATGTAAGCAGGGGCAAAAGCAATATTCCGAAAATTAATAAAACCGAATTGGAATTTTTGAACTTAATAGTGAGCGATATGAGCTATACGGATATAGCCGATAAAATGTGTAAATCTTACAAAACAATTGATGGTTATAGCAGGACATTATACGGTAAATTTGGGGTGCACTCTCGAGCCGGGCTTATGGTGTGTGCTTTGCAATACGGATTAGTGGATTTGAATACTACATTGTAAACAATAATCAAATTAAGACATAATTATTAATTATTTAATTTAAAATTCAAAAAATGAAAAAATCAATTTTAGTAATAATAGCATTAATTGCTATTGTTTTATTTCAGAATGCTTGTAACAAAAAAGAAGAATCGGTACTGAAATCTACAGACAAACGAATTGCGCCAAAAGAGAAAAAAATGGAAACAATGTCTTATTCTGTCAATTTTATTCCTATAGATTCAGCTAATAAAATGATAAATAGCTACTTGTTGAGTATTGAAACCGGAGTAACTCCACTTGTTCCGGATTTGCATTCTTTAATATTAAATGCAGATGCCATAAGAGCCTATTTGAGCAATACAGATATATCCAATGTAAAGATTATGTTTGCACATACATTAGATTATATTAACAACAGTAATAATGGCGTACATTGTGGTTACGAAAGTGGAGCATTAACCGTAATTATAGCCGGATACGATGAAGACGGCGATTATGTTTATTATGATACAGATAATGTGTTAAACAAATCTAATCCTTGTCCTATCCAATGTCCGTCAATTGGAACTGCCTCAAACGATATACTTACCGAACCTTAAAAAATATGTCCATTGTCTCAATAGTAAATTATACTGTATTATTCTTTGGCTCTTTAGTAGCTGCGTATTGTTTTAAACATTTGCCTAAATCATTAAAGTGTATAGCATTGTTGTTAGTGGCTGCATTTGCTACTGAAATGTTGGCATTGCTTACAGCGATAATTTATCACTACAACCTACCTGTCTATAATACCTATAATGTAGTCGAATTAGTATTATTGTGTGCTTTTTTTCATCATAGCAATAACTCAATTAAACAATATAGATTAGCATATATTTTTGCAAGCGCAGGAATCTTATTTTGGATTATCAATGCTATTTGCTGGCAACAAAATATGCTTTACACTAATTTCCTTTTAGTATCTTGTGTATTACTCATTTGTTTTTGCCTTATGAATTTCTGGCAAAAGCTATTTAACGACAATACTACTTATCGGTATGTAAGCCGTTTGAAGTTTATTATTACCAATGTAATAATGGTAAATCTAATGGTTAGTTTTGTACATTGGGGTATGTATGCTCAAATAGATATAAAATTAAAATCATTAATAGGTACTTCTCAGTATGTAATCATGTATTTATCTCTATTATCTGCCGTAATTTATACTGTAATATTATTAACTTATCGCAATCAAGTAAAAGCCACAATTATACCTAATGACAAACAATAGTGCCATAGTGTTTTATATAGTTTCGGTAATATTGGCTCTATTATTATCGAGTTTTATTATTGGTGTAATCATACGGTTTCTTAATATAAAAAATAAACTCAAAAGGGAATACCTACACAAACTATCTTTAGAAAACGAAAAAGCAATGCAGCATATTGCTATGGAAGTACACGACAACCTTGGGCAAGTGCTATTTGTAATTAATAACGATTTAAGAAAACTGCAAGAAAACATCCATCACCATACAGAAGACCAAAATACCTTAAATCGCCTGTTACATTATTCCCAAATGCTTATGGAAGAGGTAAAAGACATTAGCCATTCTTACCACACCGAATTAATAGGTTTTTTGGGCTTTGTTACGGTAATAGCGGAAAAAATAGAGAAACTCAATACAGAAAATAAAACCACGTTTTCGTTATCAGAAACAGGCAAATTCCCTAAAACCTTATTTAAAGAAAAAGAAATAATGTTGGTGCGCTTTATGCAAGAGGCATTGCATAATATAGCTAAGCACTCCCAAGCTACAGAAGCACAGGTCAATATCATCACTACAGGCAATAACTGTACTATTTCCATAAGCGACAATGGCATTGGGTTTGATGTTAAAAATGCAACACAATGTAAGGGTTTGGGCATTAAAAATATGCAGCAAAGAGCTTTTTTGTTAGAGGGTACAATGAATATTGCATCTGAACCCCAAAAAGGAACAGAAATTACGCTTATGCTTACAGTTTCTAAATTAGAAAAGTCATTTTACTATCCTCTTTAATAGTTTGGTAGGTTCTATATCAATTGTAAAATTGTTCCTTTATCTGCTGCTTGAAATTGCTGCAATTGAGAGCCTTACACTTCGAGAGCCACACACTTCGAGAGCCTCAGTGTTCGAGAGCCTCAGTGCCCAGAAATTTTCATTATTCATTGTCGAATTGTCAAATTGTGTAATTGTCGAATTGGAAGTTATCTTAAAACAAAAAGCATTACAAAATTTTATGTCTTTTAAATTCTTTACTCCTATCGAAGATATAGCGGTATGTACTTAATCTGCGTGTAACAGATGCTCCAAGCGAACGTGCTATATTTACCATTTTGGGGTTAAAATCGCCAATCCATTGCATTTCGTATTTTTGGTAGCCGCTTTGGGGAACTATTATTGCCGCTCCTTCCAAAATCATATAGTTGTCGATACCTTTGCCTTGCCATTCGGGTATTACACCAAACACCAAACCTACAAATCGGGTGCATTTTCCAAACTTTTGTAGCCACAAAAATTTGAGTTTTTGCAATAACCCAAATTTACCATTTAGATGTTTAAAGTACTGATTAAGGTCGGGCAGATTTACCCAAAATGCTATAGGCTCTTCGTTATGATATACAAACCAAGTTAGTTTTTCGTCTATAACGGGTTTCATTGATTTAAAAAGCAATTTGGCTTGTGTTTCTGCTAAGGTTTTGCCTTCCCCGTGTGCCGCCCAAGCTTTGTTGTATATGTATGTAAAGTCTTTGGCAAATTTATCTAAATTATTTTTTCGGATTTGTATGGCTTTTAAGTTGGGATTTTTTTTATGTTCCTTGTGTCGGATATAAAATTTTTCGTGAAAATTTTCTGCTACATCCATTCCGAAACACTCCTGATTAAAGTAAACTTGAAATCCGTAGCTTTCAAACAAATCTACATAATATGGCGGATTGTAGTTCATTCCATAAAGCGGTTCGAAAAAACCTTCTCTTACTAATCCCCACCATTTATCTCGCTCGCCAAAGTTTATAGGGCCATCCATTGCTTCCATACCGCGCTCTTGCAACCACTGTTTACAATGGTCGAAAATAAAATGTGCTACATCTTTGTCGTTAATACATTCAAAAAAACCAATGCCACCTGTGGGTTGTTCGGTTTTGTATTTTTTATTAATAAATGTAGCTACTCTACCAATAAGCTCATCATTGTTGTATAATAACCATCGGGTACATTCTCCGTGGCGGAAAAATTTATTTTTTTCTTTATCGAAAACTTCTTCTATGTCTTTATCTAATGGTCTAATCCAATTGGGGTCCTTAGCATATATCTTTAATGGTAAATGCAAAAATGCTTTCGCATCTTCTGGCGATTTTACTTCTTGTATGCTGTAATTCGATTTGATTTCCATTCGTTTTTTCAATAATTATTCAATGCACTTTAGTTTTGCTTTGTATGGCATACAACACAAATAGTATTTCAGTAAAGTTGTTGGTGATAACACCAACAACGGCGAGACTATTTTAACCACATTTCGACGATGCTCAAAAACCGTATAGAAACATAGAATTGTGCTATTTTATTAAGATGAATATAGAAAATAAATTTTAAACATAGTAAGGCAGATTAAATTTATTACTTGCTGAGTGGTACTTAATTTGTGTTGTTGGAGATAACACCAACAACGGCGTTAGTGATATGTTGCTTTACTATCAAAATTATTTTCACTCTCCACTATCTACTATCCACTATCCATTCTCAACTATCAACTGTAAACTTTTCACTCTCCACTATCAACTCTCCACTAAATAGATTGTTCTATCATTTCTGCAATATCTAATACTTGTACGTTATCTTCTTGCTCACTATTTTTTACCCCATCGAAAAGCATTGTGGTACAAAACGGACAGTTAGCAGCGATAACGCTTGCCCCTGTTGCCAATGCTTCTTTGGTTCGGTCTAAATTAATGCGTGTATCTCCGGGTTCGTCTTCTTTAAACATCTGTGCGCCACCTGCTCCGCAGCATAACCCTTTGGTTTTGCAGCGTTTCATTTCTACTAATTCTACATCTAAAGCTTCTAAAACCTTACGTGGTGCTTCATATACATTGTTGGCTCTACCAAGATAGCAACTATCGTGATACGTAATTTTTTTTCCTTTAAATGCACCGCCTTCTTTTACAGTTACTCGCCCTTCGTTAATTAGCTGTTGCAAAAAAGTGCTGTGGTGTATTACTTCGTAATTGCCGCCAAGTGCCGGATATTCGTTTTTAAAAATATTAAAGCAATGCGGACAAGCGGTTACAATCTTTTTTACTTCATAACCATTGAGCAACTGTATATTATTATACGCCATCATTTGGAACAAAAACTCGTTTCCCGAACGGCGTGCGGGGTCTCCTGTACACATTTCTTCTTTGCCCATAATGGCAAAACTAACGCCTACTTTATTCAGAATGGTTACAAATGCTTTGGTTATTTTTTGTGCTCTTTGGTCAAAACTTCCGGCACAGCCCACCCAAAATAATACTTCGGGTTGCGTCCCTTCTGCCATATATTCTGCCATTGTTTTTACCTGCATAATTATTTGTTTAGATTACTAAAATTATTGTGCGTTTTTTTTCGTTTTCATTTCAAAAGTAAAAATCATTTACTGTTATTTTTCAATTCCTACGTCTTTTTTCCCTTTAAAAGTAAAATATAAAGCCGCGAGTACTAACAATGTTAATAATATACTACCTATCAATGCTATGTTCTCATACTTATCGAAATCGGGATATGCAAACTTAAATTCTATTTCGTGGTTGCCGGCAGGAACTTTTAATCCACGTAATACGTAATTGGTTCGGATAATTTCTGCCTCTTTCCCATCTATATAAGCAGTCCAACCAGCAGGGTAGTATATGTCTGAGAATACTGCAAATCCTGCAACACTATTTTGTGCATTAAATACTAATCTGTTAGGCTCGTAAACTTTAAGTGTTATGTTAGCATTAGAGTCTTTGCCGAATGTGTAATTACCTATTTTGTCTTTAAAGGTTTCTCTAACAATGGCAGTTGTTTCCGGATTAAAGTTGCCCGCTAATGTATCGAATGGGTTATTAAGTGATGGTGCTTTAAGTGCATCCATTTCTGCACGTGCAGTAGGCACATATTTTATTTCATTAACGAACCAAGCATTACCCAATGGGTTAGGTAACATTTGTATTACTTCTCCCTTATTTTGCCCACCACCGGGTGCTATTAGATATTTTATATTCAGCATACTAAATACCGACCTATTAAATGTGCCTAAGTGGTTTTCTATTAAGTCTTGATAGATTTGTAATTTAGCTCCGTGATAGCCTCCTGCCGATTTGTGAAACAATGATGGGAATGGGTCGTTAAAAGGGCTTTGGGTTACATCAAAAACTCTGTAGTATAAAGTAGGGTCGTTTTGTATCTGTTGATCTACTGGGCGGGTATAGAATTTAGCTTCGTATTCCATATCGTCTAAGTAATTATCTTCGTTTAGGTATCTGTGTGCCACAGGAAGAATATCGAATATTACTAACAATCCAATACCTGCCATTGCCATATTGGTATTAATTTTATTTTTGGCAAAAGCCCAAATAACACCACCTGTTAAGAGGATAAATAATAAACTTCTAAAGGCATCTTTAGAGGCATAAGAAGCGCGGTCGGATTTAATGGCACTAAGTATAGCATCGCCCTGTTGTCCAAATTGTTGTACCAATTGTGCATCGTTTTCGGATTTGTAATCTAAAAACATAAATGTAGCCAACAAGATAAGCACTGCTAATCCACCTACGGCAATTAATGCAGTTTTAACTTTTTTCCAAAGTTCTTCTTTGTTAATATCTGCATTAAAAACCTCTTTGAGCCCCCAAGCAGCCATCATAGGGAAAAGTATAGACGGTATAACCAATGCCATAGTAGGTGCTCTAAACTTACTGTACATCGGAAAATAGTCGAATATAAAATAATTAAACACCTCGAAATGATTCCCTAATGACAATAGTATAAAAAATACAGACGCTCCAAGTATCCACCATTTAAGTCTATTTTTTACCAATAAAAAGGACAATACAAATAAGAAAACAATAACCGCACCGAAATACACAGGTCCCGAAAGCATAGGTTGTGGCCCCCAATATAGTGGTGTATTTTTTGCCATATTTTCGGCTTGCATCATAGGTACGCCAAGCGATTGTAATTTTTGGGAATATGCAGAGCTTTCGCTTAGTCTTTCTGCATTAGAACCTCCATATAACCCCGGCACCATAAGACAAAAAGTTTCACCCACTCCATTGCTCCATCTAAAAGCATAATCTTTGTCTAAACCCTTAGAGCCTTTATCGTCGCCCTCTGCTAATTCGCTGGCACCACCACGAGTAGTATATGGTGCAGATTGTTGCACCTGAGCAAACCTTGAACTATGTGTAGCTAATGCCAACAAAAATCCAACTAATAATATACTCGAAGCAAATAACCATTGCTTTAAAGATTTATTTAAAACTGCTTCGAAAAATTTAGCTGCAATGAAAACTACAATTAAAATACCGCCGTAATAAATAATTTGATAGTGTGCCGCATCGAAAAACAATGCTAATGCTACGCTCGTTAAGGCTGCACCTTGCCAATACTTACCCCTATATGCCAATAACACGCCGGCTATAATAGCAGGCAAATAAGCTATATCCATCATTTTGGTAACGTGCCCTGCTGTAATTACAATAGGATTGTATGTACTAAATGCAAAAGCAACTGCACCTATTGCACCCAACCAACGATTAATACGGAGTACATTCATTAAAATATAAAAACATAGCATTGCTAATATAAAATGTATAGCAGGGTGTACTGGCTCTCCGTGTTTGTACAAATGTAAGGCATGATGTACTTTTTGGTACCAATTAGATGGCGAATAAATATCTGTTTGTGGTAAGGGCATACCGCTAAACATACTATTAGACCAACCTGCATTTTCTCCTGTTTGCTCGTGATAGTCTCTACTTTCTTTAGACATTTGTAACCAAGTAAACATATCGTGCTGATTGATAGTATTACCTTTGTAATCGGGGTAACAAAAAATAACACCAACGGCTATAAATATAGCAACAATGGCAAGGTGGGGTAGTAGATTTTTAAATGCTTGTTGTGCCTGCATATTTTTCTTTTTTTTAAGAAGAACAAAAATAAATAACTATTCGACAATAACTAAATAATTATTGTAAGAATAGCAAAACGTGAATTTCTAATAACCTTTAAGAGAAAAAATAAGTGAGTTACCACTCCATTCCGGGGTATGCTCTTTGCATAAATTGCAATTCGGTAAGTATATACCCTAAATGTTCGCTGTGGGTACCTACTTTACCACCTTGTTGCATCCAAACATCGGCAGGGGGAATATTTAGTGTGGCTTCTTCCAAAATTGCAGTAACGGCTTCTTGCCATTTAGGCAACAGACTTTGTAGATTCGGGGCAATACCTTGTGCTAACATAGCTGTATCCGCTTCGGAAGGGGTAAACATTTCTCCGGTATATACCCACCTTTCGTTTATAGCTTCTTGCATTTTAGCTTTGCTTAAATCGGTACCATCTCCTAATCTTATTACCCATTCGCTACTCCATTTTCTATGATAAAGTGCTTCTTTTAAAGATTTTTCGGCAATGGCTGCTAAAGTTTTATCTGCACTATTTACAAGTTCCTGAAAATTAAGCACACAAAAATGATCGTAAAAAAAAGACCGAGCTACTGTATATGCCCAGTCTTCGTTGGGCTGCTCTACAAGCAGTACATTTTTAAAATCCCAAGCATCTCTAAGATACGCCAAAGTATCTTCTGTGGCTATACCATTCGCATTTTTTAGATTAGCATTCAAAACATAATTTTGCTCTTCGGCATTAAGATTATTATATACTTCGGCAGCATATTGCAGCAAACTTCTGGCTTGACCTATATGGTCTAAAGCTATATTGGTAAGGGCAATATCTTGCTCTAACACCGGACCGTGTCCGCACCATTCGCTCAAGCGTTGCCCGTTAATTAAAGCATTGTCTCCAAGCTGTAATATATAGTTTAATAGATTGCTCATTTTTTTAGTTGAGAGTTTACAGTTGAGAGTTGAGGGTTAAGAAGTTGAATTGATGAAAAATCATCTGTTTATTTCTTCTTTGTTTTATTTTAAGACACCCTTTAGCCTCCTTATATAGTAATTCAAAATTCATAATTACTTACATGTGTTTCAGCTCATCGGGCAAATCGTAAAATGTAGGATGCCTATATACTTTGTCGTTAGCCGGATCGTACAACGATGGAGCATCATCGGGGTTAGACGCAAAAATATTCTTGCTTTCCACTGCCCATATACTTACTCCTTCCATTCTACGCGTATATACATCGCGCGCATTTTGGATTGCCATTTCGGCATCGGCAGCGTGTAAACTACCCACATGTTTATGATCTAAACCTGTTTTACTTCTAATAAATATTTCCCATAGGGACCATTCTGCACTCATAATTGTTAATTTTAAAAATCTTATCTAATATTTACGTTTAACACTTGTTCATTTTCTAAATATCCTTCAAATTCGTCGCCGGGCAATACCGATGCTACTCCCGCAGGAGTGCCGGTAAAGATTAAATCTCCTATCTGAATTGTAAAGTATTGCGAAATAAAGCTAATAATTCTTTCTATTTTAAATATCATATCGGCGGTATTGCCTTCTTGTACTTTTTCGCCATCTCTTAATAAAGAAAATATAGTACTATCATAATTACTTCTATCGAAGGGTAAAAATCTACCTACTGCAGCAGAGTTATCAAAGCCTTTGGCTATTTCCCACGGCAAACCATTTTTTTTGTACTTATTTTGTATATCTCTCGCCGTAAAATCTATACCTACAGTCCATTCCGAAATATAATCTAAAGCATCTTCCAGTTCTATTTTTTTACCATTTTTACATACTTTTAAAACTAATTCTCCTTCGAATTGTAAATCGTCTGTATATTCGGGGTAAATTAATGATTGCCCATTGAATAATTGTGCATTACTCGGTTTTATAAAAATAATTGGATCTTCGGGTATCTGATTTCCTAATTCAATGGCGTGTTCTCTATAATTTCTGCCTACACAAAATATTTTCATAACGTCTAAACTAATTAAATTGATTTCATAAAATGCGCATAAAGTTAAATTTTCCTGAACAAAATTCAATATTCACGACAAATATACCAATTTTAATTTCAGATATAAATTATGGTAATCATCTTGGTAACGATAAATTGCTTTCTATAATCCACGAATCGAGAGTACGTTTGCTGCAAAGTATCGATAAATCCGAAATGGACATAGGAGGCTGTGGAATCATTATGAGTGATGTTATTATAAATTATAAAGCAGAAGGTTTTTATGGAGATTTACTCAATATTGATATTTTTGCAAACGATATTACAAGAGCATCTTTCGATTTAATGTACAGCATAACAACTTTGCGAAACAACGAAACGGTATTAGTGGCAGAAGCTAAAACAGGGATTGTTTGTTTCGACTATAAAACCAGAAGAGCAACTGCGATACCCGAAGATTTACTATCATTTTTACAACAATAAAAAAATAACACCCTAAAAAACAAAATATGCCCAATCAAGATTTCATTATTAACATTAACGAAGGATATACCTTTAAAGGACTACAATTTAAAATAGGGGTTGCTAAATACGAAGGCGTGCCTTATCCAGATTGCCCTATACAACTACCACTGAAAACAATGAATAGGCACGGGCTTATTGCAGGTGCTACCGGTACCGGTAAAACCAAAACCCTACAACTCATCGCCGAAGGACTAAGCGATGCCGGTGTGCCGGTAATGTTGATGGACATTAAAGGAGACCTTAGTGGAATGGCTGCATCGGGTAGCAATAATAAGTTTATAGAAGAGCGATATGGCATAATGAATGAATCGTATAGCCCTAACCCTTATCCGGTAGAATTACTGACTTTGAGCAACGAAAAAGGAAGCAGGTTAAGAGCCACCGTTACAGAATTTGGACCTATACTCTTCTCCAAAATATTAGACCTTAACGACACCCAAAGCGGATTATTAACTGTACTGTTTAAGTATTGCGATGATAACCATTACCCACTACTCGACCTTAAAGATATGGTTAAGCTATTGCAGTTTGCAGGAGAAGAAGGCAAAGCCGATATTGAGCGTTCTTATGGTAAAATATCTACCGTTTCTCTTTCTACCATTTTAAGAAAAGTTATAGAGTTACAGCATCAAGGAGGGGAAATGTTTTTTGGGGAACTCTCCTTCGATGTATATGATTTAATACGGCATAAAAACGGCAAAGGTATGGTAAGCATTTTGCGCTTAATAGACCTGCAAGACAGACCAAAACTGTTTTCTGCATTTATGCTACAACTGCTTGCAGAACTATACAGCACACTCCCCGAAGAAGGTGATATGAACAAGCCTAAATTAGTAATTTTTATTGATGAAGCACATTTAATTTTTAAAGAAGCAAGTAAAGAATTATTACAACAAATAGAAACCATTATTAAGCTTATACGAAGCAAAGGTGTAGGTATATTTTTCTGTACACAAAACCCGCAAGATGTACCACAAAGTGTATTAGGACAATTAGGCTTAAAAGTACAACACGCGCTACGTGCATTTACTGCCAAAGACAGAAAAGAGATTAAACAAACAGCAGAAAACTATCCTTTAAGTAATTTTTACAAAACAGACGAATTGCTCACACAAATTGGCATTGCGGAAGCAATGGTAACTATGCTCAACGAAAAAGGTGTACCAACTCCATTGGCACACGTATATCTAATGTCGCCAAAGTCGAGAATGGATATACTCAATGAAGAAGAAATAAATAATTTAATTGCAAATTCTGATATTGCTAAACGCTACAACCAAAATATAGACAGAGAAAGTGCTTTTGAAATTTTGAATAAAAAAATAGCACAATTAGAAGCACAACAAGAAGCCGCTAAACAAAGCAATACAAAAACTACAACTACAAGAACTACAACATCTAATACAAGTAGAAAACAAGAAAAAACGTGGGTAGAAAAAACGCTCAATAGCTCTGCCGGCAAACAAGTGCAACGCTCAATTATTAGAACTATATTTGGCGTAGTGCAGAAAATGCTTAAATAGTTTTTGGGGAAATTACGAAGCCATTTTAGAATCTACAATTTCATTAAAAAATCCAAAGTATCTATACCGTCTGCATAATCGGAAAGTAGAGGATATTGCGTATTTCCAAATGAAACTGTTTTCTTAAATTCATTATTATGATTAGAAAAAATAGAATCATTTACAGCAATACATTGTATTGTATCGTCTTGTTCTAATTGGTTTAAACTTACAGAAAAATCTTCGTAAAAAGCATAATGCACTACACTAACCGGAGCATAAGGCATTTCATTGGCAACCATTAATATGCTTTCGTTAGACATATATGGCACTTTATTAAGCAAGTATAAGGCTAATTGATAGTCGTAATTATTCTTGTACTTATTATGCTCTCTATGGAATTTGTATTTGTCGAAAGTTTGTAAAAAGTTTTCAAAATTATATTCTTTAGGCACTACAATCTGTGTTACATTTCTACAACCCAAACCAAAATATAGCGATATATCGTTTGCTAATTTTTCCAAATCATTTTTAGTTTCGGTACCGTCTAAAACAGCTACTGATGTGCGATTTTTCCGTATAATGTTAGGGTATTTCTGAAAATATTGTTCAAAATATCGAGCAGTGTTATTACTACCTGTAGCAATATACGCATCGCAACCTTTTAACATTTCGGCAAACTGCACTTGAGCAGAAAAATTATGGTCAATTTCTTTCATTGAGGCATAAATATACTGCCATAATACATTGTCTTTAGAGGATAGTTTAATATTAATGTTATGTCCTAAAATATAAGCACATAAAAAATCGTGAAATCCTACTAAAGGAATATTTCCTGCCATTACAATGCCTATTAGTTTTGGGGAAAGGTGGGCATATTCGGAGATATTATACAATTTTAACCACTCGTTTAGTTTTTCTTTATTCAAAAAATTATTGGCAATTTGCGTACAAGCATAATCTACATATTCATTGACAAACCACGCATTTTGGCGATGTGCATTGTCCTTTGCGGCTAAAAAATCTTCCGAATTGTGTGTTAATTTTTGACCCAATTGCACTAAAAATTCTATTCTTTCTTTCAATACCATTATAAGCATATCGTTTTATTGCTGCGAAGTTGTAATTTTGCACACTGAAAAACTAATTTTAGTAGTATTTTTTTACTATTAAATATATGTTTAACAGAAAAATGAAAAAACCAGATGTCAATAAAAATAACAGACGAGTGTATTAACTGTGGGGCTTGTGAGCCTGAGTGCCCTAATAATGCCATTTACGAAGGCGGTGTAGAATGGAAAATTTCTGACGGCACTTCTGTAACCGGTAGCTATATTAAAATGGACGGAAGCGAAACGGGCGCATCAGACCACCACGACCCTTTTGCAGTAGATGTTTACTTTATTGTTCCAGATAAGTGCACCGAATGTCAAGGGTTTCATGAAGAGCCACAATGTGCAGCCGTTTGCCCTGTAGATTGCTGCATACCCGACGAGATGTATCAGGAAACAGTAGATGAATTAATGCAGAAAAAAGACAAACTACACTTGTAATAGCTGTAATATTGCTCAAGACTTCATACTGTATTAACCATTCGGTTTTCTATTATTAATACACCCATAATATATAGGTAATGCACTGTTCGGAATTTTGAAAAACATTTCGAATATGGCAAAACGTTTTCTCGATGTAGTCATCATCAGTGATGTGCATTTAGGCACTTATGGCTGCCACGCTAATGAGCTGCTACAATACCTACAAAGCATAAAAACCAATCTCTTAGTCATTAATGGCGACTTTATAGATATTTGGAATTTTTCCAAACGCTATTTTCCTCCTGCTCACTTGGCGGTAATTCAGGAAATTTTAAAAATGACAAATAGTGGTACTAAGGTGGTATATATTACCGGAAATCACGACGAAAAACTACGCCAATACAGCGATACAAGCATTGGCGAATTACAAATAACCGATAAGCTTCTTATGGAAATTGATGGCAAGAAATGTTGGATATTTCACGGCGATGTATTTGATGCTACTACACAAGGCTCTGCCAAATTATTTGCTAAATTAGGTGGTAAGGGCTACGATTTATTAATATTGATTAATAGATTTATTAATTGGTGGTTGCACATTTTGGGGAGAGAAAAAATGAGTTTTTCCAAAAAGATAAAAAATAGCGTAAAACAAGCCGTTTCCTTTATAAATAATTTCGAAAAAACAGCTTCGGATTTAGCCATAGACCAAAAATTTGACTACGTAATCTGCGGACACATACACCAACCGCAAATAAAATGCTACCAAAACGAAAAAGGTAAAGTAATGTATCTGAATAGTGGCGATTGGGTAGAAAACCTAACCGCTCTCGAATACAGCCATAATGCTTGGAATATTTATACTTACAATCCGCACGAATTTGAGAATATAAAAATCAGAAAGCCAAAACACGAACTCAATGTCATTACCGAAGAAATTAATTTTCATTTCACATCAGTTAATTTATAAATAATGAAAATACTATACGCCGTACAAGCAACGGGCAACGGGCATATTAGTCGTGCGCAACAGCTAATACCTCACTTACAACAATATGGAGAAGTAGATATTTTTTTAAGTGGTGCCAATGCATCTTTACCTACAGGTTTTCCGATAAAATACAAAAGCAAAGGGCTTAGCCTTTTCTATACTACTTGTGGCGGCTTAGACTACAAACGTATGTGGTACGACAACAGCATTATTCGCGCGCACAAAGAAGCTAAAGATTTACCGGTAGAAAATTACGATATTGTCATCAACGATTTCGAATACATTACATCGAGAGCGTGTAAAATAAAAAACATACCAAGCATACAGTTCGGACATCAGGCAAGCTTTAAAAGCAAACAAACACCACGCCCTAACAAACGCAATATAGTAGGAGAAATGCTACTCAAAAACTATGCAAAAGCTACCGATTATCTCGGTTTACACTTCCGGCAATACGACGACTTTATATTACCACCTGTAATAAAAAAAGAAATAATAGAGGCAGATGTTCGTAACGATTGGCATATATCCATTTATTTACCTGCATACAAAATACAGTGTTTGGAAAGTGTATTAAAAGAAATGAAAGATGTGCAATTTCATTGGTTTCTAAAAGAGATAAAATATACCAAAACAGATGGCAACATTATTTATTTTCCGGTAAATAACGAATGGTTCAACGAAAGTCTAATTACTTGTAATGGATTAATTACGGGTGGCGGTTTTGAGACACCGGCAGAAGCACTTTTTTTACAAAAAAAATTAATGTGCATACCCATCCAATCGCAATACGAACAACAATGCAATGTAGCTGCGTTAAAACAAATAGGAGTAAAAGCTTTAGATAAAATAAAAACAGATGAATTTAAAAAGGAAATTTACGAATGGCTCGATACGCCTGCATTATGTTATAAACAAAATGCTAATGACATTTCGAGTACTATATCATTTTTAATTAATAAAATGAGTAATTACAAAAGGAAGATAGCTTAATTCTAAATTTCTGTTATACTAATTTTCTAACCCTTTTCACGATAAGCTTTGTCCCAATCTTTCCAAACCGGTTCGTACCCATTGGCTCTGATTACTGCTGCAATTTCGTTAGGTGTTCGTTCGTCAGAAATTTCAAATTGCTCTAAAGACTGAGGGGCTACCGCATAGCCACCGGGATTGGTTTTAGAACCTGCACTCATGCTCGTAACTCCTAATTTTATAATATGATTACGAAAACGCTCTTCTTCTCTGGTAGAAATAGATATTTCCAAATCTTCGTCTAATAAACGATAAGCACAAATTAATTGTACTAATTCTTTATCGTTCATATAAGTATGAAACTCCTTGTGCTCGATATGCTCTCCTGCTGCTAACTCTATCGGTCTTAATCGTGGAAACGAAACCGAATATTTGGATTGCCAATATTGTTTTTCTAAATATTTAAGATGGAGTGCCGTAAAAAAACTATCGGTACGCCAATCTTCTAATCCGATTAATACCCCCAACCCTATTTTATGAATATTAGCTTTGCCCAATCTGTCGGGAGTTTCGAGCCTAAAATTAAAATTAGATTTTTTACCCTTAGGGTGATGTGTTTTATACATTTCCCTATGGTAAGTTTCTTGATACACCAACACCGAATATAAACCCTCTGCCTTTAACGCTTCATAGTCTTCTTGTAACAATGGCTGCACTTCAATAGAAATATTAGCAAATAAAGGACGCAAAAGTTTTATGGCATTTATTAAATATGGCACACCTACCGTAGTATTGGCTTCTCCGGTAACCAAAAGCAAATGTTCGTACCCCATATCTTTAAGAGCTTGCGCTTCGATAAGAATTTCGGCATTACTCAAAGTTTTTCTTTTAATCTTATTATCTAAGCTAAATGCGCAATAGGTACAAATATTCTGACATTCGTTACTCAAATATAGCGGTGCATACATCTGAATAGTTTTACCAAATCTTTTTTGTGTGATATGATGGCTGAGTTGTGCCATTGTTTCGATATAAGGCAATGCCGCAGGGCTAATTAATGCCATAAAATCCTCTAATGTCCTTTTATCCTTACTTAATGCACGCAATACATCTGCTTCCGACTTACGCAAGATTTGATCTTGTACATCGTGCCAATTGTATTGATTAAATAAAGAGGTAAACATAGACTATACAATAAGAATACACAAAGGTATTTAATACCCTCAATATAATTGCAAATGAGACGTTTATAGTCTAATTCTTTTTTGATGTACTATTGCGATTTAATTCGAAATCAATTTAAGGAAAACTATTTAAGGGAATAAATTTACGTGTTACTAATAAGCGTATCCATTTTTCACCTCACCTTCCAACTCCTCTCCAAAGGAGAGGGGGGCTTCCTCCGTAATTATTTATTACACACATCTTCTTCATACTATTTCTTATTACTATAAGACAAGTTTAAAATACAATTCACATAAATAATGCTTAGCACCTCAATAAAGAATTAGCTATTTTATACCAATATGAAAATAACAAATAAATAATACTAACTCCATAATAAAATTAATTAACTTTGGTATAGTTTATCGTGAAATGAAAAAACTAAAATAAAATGAAAAAAGCATCCATCATTTTTGGCATTGCATTGCTTGCTATGGTTCAGTCTAACTGTACGCCAAAGGCAGCAAAAGTAGCTACAACTACAACCGAAACAATAGAAACACCCGAAGAAATAACAGCTAAGTTTAATGCCGAGCAGTTAGAAAATGGTAAAATAATATGGCAATCTAATTGTAATAAATGCCATAAACTCTATGAACCCAACTCTCGTAATAAAGAAAAATGGGATAGAGTACTTCGCAGAATGATACCCAAAGCCAAGCTCAGCCCCGAAGATGGTGCTTTAGTAAGGGCATACATTTTGGCTAATGCCAAACAAGAATAAAGCACCTTTTCGTTAATTAACGAAATGATATATTTATATTTAATTGATTATCAACAATATGGTTATGCCGTTATGATTTTTCAATTAAAGTATTATCTTTGCCTTTCTTAAAAAATTTAGAAACCATACATGGACGTTATATTATTACTCACGTTGGCTTACTTAATAGGTTCTATACCTACTTCGGTAATCATTAGTAAGAAAATGTTTGGGATAGACATTAGAGAGCATGGAAGTGGTAATGCAGGAGCTACCAATTCATTTAGGATAATGGGCAAAAAAGCCGGTATAGCAGTAATGTTTATCGATATGCTCAAAGGAGCCATAGCAGTACATTTAGCACATTTTTCCGGTTTCGATTGGTATCTTCAAAAAGAGCAAATAGTAAATTTACAAATTGGGCTTGGCTTATGTGCAGTATTGGGGCACGTTTTTCCTATTTGGGCAGGGTTAAGAGGCGGTAAAGGTGTGGCTACATTATTTGGTATGATTTTAGCTATCCATCCATTAGTGGCTTGTTATATGCTTGTGGTATTTGTAGTAATGCTTTTTCTTACTCGCTATGTATCTTTGAGTTCTATAATGGCAAGTGTAGCTTTTCCTATTTTGATTGTTTTCTTTTTTCAAGGTCAAGAGATATTGTATAAATTATTTGCGATAGCTACTGCATGTATGGTAGTACTTACACATCATAAAAACATCAATAGACTAATACAAGGCAGTGAAAACAAAGTAAACGTAAAACTCAAAAAAAGAAACAGAGATTAATTTTTTTTTAACCTGCACAGAGTTTTATATAGAAACCAATATTTTATTACCATTCAATTATACACTTTTGCATCATGGACAACAATGAAATTGCGGTGAGTAATAATGGTATCCCTTCCGAAAAGCATGAACAAAATTCCGTTTTAAAAGTTGTTTCCAATATTATTTCTTGGATTTTCCATCCAATATGGATGCCCCCTACTGTGGCTATTGTAATATCCTTATTGGCACCTAATAGTTTTGTAGCATTAACTACCAATACCAAAATGCAGTGGTTAGCGATTATAGTGCTTAATACTGTATTTTTCCCATTATTGGCTACTGCATTAATGAAGGCTTTGGGCTTTATAGAAAGCATTAAAATGAAGACCTCAAAAGATCGTATTATGCCGCTTATTGCCAGTATGATATTTTATTTTTGGGCTTATCAGGTATTTAAAAATTTCCAATCGCCACAGATTTTCAAAATATTTTTTCTTGGTAATTTTTTGGGCATAATCGGTGTGTTTATGGCTAATATTTTTATTAAAATAAGTATGCACACAGCTGCTGCCGGTGGTGCTTTGGGAGCAGTTTTAATATTGGCTTTTATCGGAAAAATAAATATTATGACTGCAATAATAGTATTTACAATTATTGCCGGAATTATAGGCACAGCACGTATTCTCTTAAAAGCCCACAAACCTTCTGAAGTATGGCTTGGTTATGTAGTAGGGATACTCTCGCAATTTATAGCTTACTGGTGGTTATAATAAAAGTAAAAAAGTAAAAATTCAAAATACCACATTGTATATTCGCTTACACCAAATAGTAAGTATAAATTTTCAGTATTACACCAATAAGACGCCTAATTCGTCGGCAAGACAAGAGAGAATTGCGAAATAATTAGAAACGCTTATTCAAAAACACAAAGTGAGTAAAATAATTCGTATTAAGCTATAAATAAAGGCATAAGTAAACTTGTCATCATTGTATAACTAAAATAATCCTAATGCGTCGAACAGTACCTCTTGTCATTCCGACCACAGGGAGGAATCTAAAACTCATAATATAGACGCCTAATTCGTCGGCAAGACAAGAGAGAATTGTGAAATAATTAGCAACGCTTATTCAAAGGCAAAGAGAGTAAAATAATTAGAAACAGTTTACTCATTAAAATCAGAATGAAAATTATTCCTTAGTAATACAGCTTATTCCAACCCCACTCTTCTGTTTTCTTGCCAATATCAAAAAATTTATTGAGCTGTAAGTTAAAGCCTATTTCGTGGTATCCTCCGGCAGAGCCGTAATAAGAGCGTGCATATTTTACTTGCATTTTATTAAGCTCTAAACCCAATCCGAAAGAAAAACCTGCAAGCCCCATTGCATCGCTTACACCATTTTCCCTACGGCGAAGATGACTGTATGCTACTGTAGCGGTTAACTTTTTAGCAAGTACTAACTCTGCTCCGAAGTTAAGATGGCGAAAAAGTTTGTCGAAAAAATAACTCTTTTCCGCATCCTCTTCTTCTTGCCCAAAAAAAGAAGTATTAACTCTATCCGCAGGATTATCGTACCGTACATCCCAGCGATATAGATGGTGCGCCACCATAAACAAGCGCAATGGCACATTTTTCAACCCTTTGGTAATACCTAATTGTAAGTCGAATGGCAAAGGTTCGGCTTCGTTTGCCGGATTATATTTTTTAAGTACTAAACCGATATTTTTAGACGTAGCACCAATGGTAAGCAAGTTTGCAGTATCTGTATAGACTATACCAAAATCTGCCAAAAGTGCCATACCGCTGCGCTCTCCTAAAACAGAATGTGCCCATTTTAGTGTAGTACCATATCGCCACCTTTCGTTGTATTGACGAGATGCCGAAAAATTTACCGAATAATCTCCTGCCATAAACTCCCCTTGCTCATTGCCATAAATATCCGCACCTGTTATCTTTCCATAATGCAAATATTGAATACCAACTCCAAAATCGGTGTGTAGCTTAGGTACGTGGTAAGCATACTGAATATTAGCAATACCTATTCCTGCATAATATATATTGTACCCAACTGCTAACTGATTATGAAATTCGGGACGAAGTAAACCCGGATTTTGTAGAGTAAGCGATACATCTCGCGAAGGATTTGCCGGAGCTATGCCACCCAATGCAGTAACATAAGTGCTATTACTCATACGCAAATATTCAAATGCATATCGCCCACCGGTAACTTGCGCTTGCGTATTTTGGGATAGCAACAAAAACAAAGTCCCTAAAATTATATAGTAAAATCTCACTATCATAGTGATAATATTAACGTGATATTGTGCAGAATAGTATTTATTAAAAATTAAAAAGTCAAAATTTGGCAATTCGATAATTCGGCAATTTGACAATTAAAAAATTTAGAAAAACACAAAAATTAAATTTACCTACTTTTCAATATTATACAAATTGAGTAATTATTTCAAACTCTCCATCACATTTTGGCTTACTCCGGTATAAGAGAATCCGCCATCGTGAAATAAGTTTTGCATCGTTATCATTTTAGTAAGGTCGCTAAACATAGTTATACAGAAATTAGCACAATCAGCTGCACTTGCATTGCCTAATGGCGACATCTTATCTGCATAATCGAAAAACGAACCAAAACCAGAAACCCCCGAACCGGCAGTAGTAACTGTAGGCGATTGCGAAATGGTATTTACTCTTACTTTTTTCTTAAAGCCATATTCGTAACCAAAACTACGTGCTATACTTTCTAATAATGCTTTGGCATCTGCCATATCGTTGTATCCGGGGAATGTTCTTTGGGCTGCTATGTAAGATAAGCCTAACACCGAAGACCATTCGTTGAGTGCATCTAATTTCATAGAAGTTTGTAATACTTTATGAAACGACAATGCAGATATATCAAGTGTTTTTAGAAAATTATCGTAATTAGTGGCATCGTAAGGAAACCCTTTACGTACATTGGGCGACATACCGATAGAATGTAAGACAAAATCCATCTTTCCCTCAAAATGCTCCATACTGTCGGTAAATAGTTTTTCTAAATCGGGGATAGAAGTCGCATCAGCACCCATTACAGGGGCATTATTACAAGCAGCCGCCAATTCGTTTATTTTTCCCATACGCAATGCTACAGGAGCATTAGAAAGCACAATAGAAGCACCTTCTTCTACAGCTCTAAGTGCCACCTGCCACGCAATAGAACGCTCATCTAAAGCACCAAAAATAATTCCTTTTTTACCTGCTAATAATTGATTTGCCATTATGTTTATTTTTTAGATTGAAAATTTATTTTTCCTTTTATTTAAGGAGCGTAAAGGTAGTTAAATTTGTAAAGAACTGCCTATTTGCTCTAAAAATATAATGCTCGTTTTAAGACTAATGGAATAACAATATGAATGTACAACTATCATTCCGCTGACGAAATGATTAATTGTTGCAACACCTGCTCTGCAATAAAATGTGTGGTTAAATCCGAAACTTTTTCTAAAATTGTCGCATTCTTGGCATCGTAATCTTGTAAAAACGCTTCTATTGCAAGATTTTCCGCTTTATTGAGTTTTAATACCGATGTAACGTCGTGAATAGAATGTAGCTCTAAACCCTCATCTTTAAAGTCGCCAATAGTAGCAATCATCCAGCTTAGTGCAAGAAAATTACTTTTGTTGAGTGCTAAATAATGTTTGTATCGGTAGCTCGCAGTAAATCTATTAAATGGCGAATGAATTATTTTTTCGGTAAAATATTTTTTTAGATGCTCCGGCTCTTGTTCAAATACATTTTGCAAATCCACAACACCATCTAAAGAATGGCAGTAAATACTTATCCATCTTAACTTTCGGCGCAATTCGTGTACGTGCTCTTCCATATCTTCAAAGGGAAAAGGAGAATCGTTTACAAAGGATATTGCTTTTTCTATTTCGTTTACAAACACTTTTTTGATGGCATTAATTTCCTTTTTTTCGTTTTGCCATTTAACTTTTCTGAGTGTTTTGTTCCAATCGTATAATCTCTTGCCACTCCACCATTCTTCATTTTGCATTAGCTCGTTCAATGCCAATGAAGCATTATCTCTCTGTTGGGCAATGTGTAGTTTTACTTTTTCCGGCAAGAGAGCATCGTCTGCTATATTATTATACAACACAAAATAAAAATCATACTTACCTAATGCATCTTCTACTGCTTTTGATTGTTGTAATAATTTTCCAAAAGCCTTACCATTATGTATATTTCTATAAACTCTACATAAGCCTTCTAACATAAAAAATGGTGTACGTAAATCTTTTTGATAAATATACTCCGTAGGGTTATCGCTTTGTACTGCGTTTTTAATAATATGTCCAATAATATCGAACTGCTTGGTAAATCTTATATAACCTAATTTCATTGCATCATTTCTTTTGAAAAATAAAGATAGGGCTAAAGTTTGGGTTAAAGTTCGATAATCAAAAAATTACTAAAAATCATTTCCGATATTTTTTATACCTTGTCTGCCTATTATTTAGCAATCATATTTTATGAACAATTCAACGATACTGCTCATCATCATTTTAGCTTATTTTTTATTGTTGCTCGGAGTGGCATTTTATACTTCGCGCGGTAGCAATAACGAATCATTTTTTGTGGGCAACCGCAGCAGTAAATGGTGGTTGGTAGCTTTTGGTATGATAGGCACTTCGCTTTCAGGTATGACTTTTATTAGCGTTCCCGGTACGGTAGGTAATATAAATTTTGGGTATTTTCAGGTGGTTATTGGGTATTGGCTCGGGTATTTTGTAGTGGCTTATGTATTGCTGCCCATTTATTACAAAATGAAACTAACCTCTATCTATACTTATTTAGAAAACCGATTAGGTAGCAACGCACATAAAACGGGAGCTTTTTTCTTTTTACTATCGCGTACTTTAGGTGCTACTATTAGATTGTATTTGGTTATTAAAGTTTTAGAGTTGTTTATACTTAAAGATTTGGGTATTTCTTTTGAATTTACTGCCATTCTTATCTTAGCACTTATACTCCTTTATACTTATCGTGGTGGTGTTAAGACCATAGTTTGGACAGATACTTTACAAACCACATTTATGCTTTTGGCGTTAATTATTAGCTTGGTTTATATCTCTTCCGAAATGGGTTGGGGTATAGGCGAATCGTGGAGTGCAGTGAGTAATGCCGGCTATACTCAAATATTTGAAACGGAGATTTTGCCCGGCAATAATTTTATGAAACAAATACTTGGTGGTATGTTTATTACCATTGCTATGACGGGTTTAGACCAAGAAATGATGCAAAAAAATATTAGTGTAAGTAACCTCAAAGACTCGCAAAAAAATATGGTGGTAATGGGTACTATGCAAATGATTGTGGTGTTTATATTTTTGTTTCTCGGCGGTGTTTTGTATTTGTATGCAGCACAAAACGGCATTAACGCAGCAGGCGATAATCTTTTTCCTGAAGTAGCTATACAAAGCGGATTACCATTTTTCATTACGGTATGTTTTGTTATTGGTTTAATCTCTGCATTGTTTCCTTCTGCCGATGGCGCACTTACAGCACTTACTTCATCTTTTTGTATAGATATACTTGGTATTCAGAAAAGGAAAGAAAAGTTATTAAAAATAGACAATACAAAGGCAGAAGCAATAGAAAAAGATATTACTCGCACAAGATTAATAGTACATAATTTATTTGCGGTGGTATTTTTGGGGTGTATTTTTTTCTTTAGAGAAATAGACAATGGTTCGCTGATAGACATTCTTTTGAAATTAGCAGGCTTTACTTATGGTCCATTATTGGGATTGTTTGCCTTTGGCATTCTTACCAAAAGAAAAGTTGCTGCCAATGCGCCATTAATACTTTGTATTATTTCTATGATATTAACGCTGGTATTAGACATCATCAATAATTACCAATGGTATTTAGTAAAAATAAAAGTGTCGGAGAATTTACAACACTCCATTCAATCTTTTTCAGACAGTATTTTTGGTGGATATAAAATAGGCGTAGAATTATTAATTATCAATGCGTTTATTACGTTTATGTTGTTGTTTTTGTTTTCGAAGAAAAGAAGACGGTAGTGTAAAAATTAATTTCCTTCCGTAGATAGGCGGATATAAGATGTGGCATACCAAAAGTATTTCCTTATTTAGTGCATTACAATATCAACGAAATGGAACAATCCATTCTTATTATTGCAGTAGCTAATACACGTCAAAAACCTATTTGATAGATGGTACAATTAGAAGTAAAAATTACTCTAATACCATTTGCAATTGTAAAACAGTCCAATGATTCATTAATATTATTTACAGATATTAATTAACTCAAAAATATCAATCAATTAAACTTACATACCAGTATTGTTTATGCTTTTTTAAATGTCATTTTTATGATAAACTATTATAAAAATAAAAAGTAAAAAATCAGTTACAATAAGTACAATAGCCCATTTTTCAAATATCTTACTTTTGAAGACGTTAATTTTGAAAATTATATTTCTAATCAATAAAAAAGCAAATAAAAATTTCAATAAAAATAGCAAATTCCCAATTACATTCTCTTTAGGAATTAATTTAGTATTCCTAAAGTAGTAATCACAAATATAAAATGCATACAAATCAATTAAATAGATTAACAAGCACGCAGTATATACTATAAGTAAGCTAAGAAACAATATTCGTTTTTTCATAAGAATTAAATAATCTCTAAAATTCAATCATTAATGCTCGTTGATTATTAGTATAGCATTCCCTTAGTAATCGCTTTCAAAAATAATATTTTACAATCATTTTCTCTCGCATATTAAAAATATATTGACATACCCACAAAATATTCTCACCAAATTATGACAAAACTTTTACACCTTAAAACCTACAAACTACTACAACACATAAATTTATTTTAGCTTTGCAGCCATCAGCATTTTTATCTACTAACCAATGTCGCAAATTAAAATAGCTTTAGCAGGAAACCCAAATTGTGGTAAAACATCGCTGTTTAATACTCTTACCGGATTAAATCAAAGAGTGGGTAATTACCCCGGCGTTACAGTAGATAAGAAAACAGGATATTTCAATTTAGGAAACAACACTACTGCTCAATTAATAGATTTACCCGGCATTTACGGACTATACCCAAAAAGCGAAGACGAATATGTAGCACATACCATACTTACACAGCCCAATAATCCACTACACCCCGATTTGGTAATTATAATTGCCGATGCCACAAGTTTAAAAAGAAACCTGCTACTCTGTTCGCAAATAATAGACTTACACATTCCTGTAGTTTTAGCCTTATCTATGATGGATATAGCAACAAGTAGGGGACTAAATATAAACAAAGAAATACTTGCTCAAGAACTAAACATTCCGGTAGTGAGTATAAATCCACGCAATGGTAATGGAGTAGATAACCTTATCAAAACTATTTCCGAATTAGCTCCCAACATTGCACAATTGCAAGCAAATTCTTTTGGCACTTTAGACATTATAACATCAGATTTTACAGCTAAAATAACAGAACTAACCGCAGCAAAAAGTGAGTATGCAGCCATTCAAATAGTTTGTAATGAAAATAATTTTGCATTATTACCTTCTACACAAAAAAAAGAAATAGAAAATTTATTTACCTTACATAATATAAACAAAACTACCTTTCAAACACAAGACATCTTAGCACGGTATCAAAAAATTGATGGTATTTTAGAAAAAGTAGTTAGTAAACAAAAACAACAAAGCACTACTACATCAGACTTTACCAAACGCGCAGACAAATGGCTTATGCACCCTGTGTTAGGATATGTACTATTGTTTGCAATTATGTTTTTGGTATTCCAGAGTATATTTAGCTTTGCCTCCTACCCTATGGATTGGATAGATAGCTCTTTTAGCCAATTACAAAATTGGGTAGCAGGCTTACTCCCCGATGTTTGGTGGGCTAACCTTTTAACCGAAGGTTTATTAGCCGGTATTGGTGGCATTGTAATTTTTGTACCACAGATAGCTATATTGTTTTTCTTTATTACCGTTTTAGAAGACAGCGGATATATGGCAAGGATAAGCGTATTATCCGACAAGCTAATGCAGACAGCAGGTATGAACGGTCGCTCGGTAGTACCACTCATAAGCGGAATGGCTTGTGCTATTCCTTCTATAATGGCTGCAAGAACCATAAGTAATACTAAAGAAAAATTATTGACCATTTTAGCGTTACCACTAATGAGCTGTTCGGCACGATTACCGGTATATGCTATTATTATTGCTTTGGTAATTCCCGAACAAACAATATTAGGTATATTTAGCCTACAAGGATTAGTAATGATGGCAATGTATGTTTTGGGGTTTGTAATGGCAATGTTGGTTTCTTTCGTACTGAGTATTTTTATAAAAATAAAAGGCAAAAGTTTTTTTATAATGGAATTGCCCACATATAGAATGCCACGTTGGAAAAATGCTTTTGTAACAATGTATGAAAAAGCCAAAATTTTTGTGGTAGATGCCGGTAAAGTAATTATAGTTATTTCTATTGCTTTATGGTTTTTAGCATCTTACGGACCATCAGAACAAAGACAAGCAATAGACGCTAAATATACAGAAATTGCAGCCCAACAAAATGGCATTTTAGACACAGAACAAGAAGAGTTAAAGGCAAATGAAATGCTTTCATCTTCTTACATTGGTATTATTGGCAAAAGTATAGAACCTGCTTTTGCACCTTTAGGTTACGATTGGAAAATAGTAATTGCACTATTAAGTTCTTTTGCTGCCAGAGAAGTATTTTTGGGCACTATTGCTACCCTTTATAATGTAGGCGATGCCGACGAAAACGAAGATACACTTAAAGAAAAAATGCTGCAAGCCCGCCACCCCGACGGCACACTTGTATATACATTAGCTACGGGTATTTCTTTATTAATGTTTTATGCTTTTGCAATGCAATGTATGAGCACAGTTGCTATAGTACGCAGAGAAACCAAAAGCCTTAAATGGACTATATTTCAATTTAGCTATATGACAATATTAGCTTACATAGCAGCCTTCGTAGCGTATAGTGTATTAAAATAAAGTCTAAATTTTGCTTCGCAAGAGAAAAGTTCAAAAGTAAAAAGTAATACATCGACTACGCTATAACATTGAAAATAATAGACTTAAAAATTCTTTTGTGCAATTTCCAATGAGCATTTATATAAAATAGTTACTGTCTTAAACTCATTTCCGGAAAATACCTATTGGTAAAAAAGTAATATTTAGATTGCAAAACATATATTTTTCAGCTTAAATATTGACTATTTATTTTTTTTGTAAATCTTAACCCACATTGCGCAAATGAGACTATTTAAAAATTTTCAAAAAAAATATTG
>CAYUXT010000024.1:0-52191 GCA_964448955.1 uncultured Taibaiella sp.
TGGCGGCAATAAAACTTTTGATAAACTATAAAAAAACATTTAGGACAGTATTGATAATAAATATATAAGCTTGGGTCAAGAAATTCACGAATTATCAGACTCTTTTAGAAATTTATGCTACCAAGAGCAAATCAAGAACAATAAAATAATAAATGAAGCTTATCATTTTACAATGCAAAGAATGCAAGCTATAAGCGATTCACTATACGAAACTATATACCCCAATGAAAATTCATACCAAAATAACGCCAGATTCAAATGGGTGGAAACGCAAAATACAGCATTGATGAATAGTATTATTAATAAAGCTGAAAGGTATTTATTAAATGAACTTTTAAATAGACTTTATATAACTACTTGTTTTGTAAGTGATATATCTATCATTAAAAGAGAACAGAAAATATATGAAATCGAATCGAGAAGTGTACAAACAAATCACAACATAGAAGTGGTAGTGGATAAAGTGTACGATTACACCAAAAAGAAAGAAATAAGTCTAAAACCGTATGTTTTAAAAAATAATACTTTGGGTAGGCTAAAGTTTGATTCTTTTCAAGATGGAATGTATGAAATACTTGGAAAAGTTATACTCACAAAAGGATCGGATAGTATTTTAGAAATACCTTTTAACGAAAGAATTATTGTAAAGGATAATTAATTGTATTTCGCTCTTTACTAAATGCTGTTGTATTGTCATCGTTATTTCTGCCGCTCCTCCCACCTTCAAATTAAATTTTCATTCAAAAAAATTAATTACGAATTTTGCAGGCTAATAACTTATGACAACAGAAAATAAAAAAATACTCATTACTGCTGCATTGCCTTATGCTAATGGAGCAGTACATATCGGACACTTAGCCGGCTGCTATATTCCGGCAGATATTTATGCGCGGTATCAAAGAGCTAATAAAAACAACGTACAACTTATAGGTGGTAGCGACGAACACGGCGTGCCCATTACCATTAGAGCAATGAAAGAAGGGGTTACACCGCAGCAAATTGTGGATAAATACCACTCGCTTATTAAAGATACTTTTGAGCAAATGGGTATTTCTTTCGATATTTACTCTCGTACCTCTACCGAAACGCACCACAAAACCTCGCAAGAGTTTTTTACCAATCTATACAATAAAGGACTATTCGAAGAAAGAGAATCGGAGCAATACTACGACGAAGAAAAAAATATGTTTCTCGCCGATAGATATATAATAGGTACTTGTCCCGAATGTAAAAACGAAAATGCTTACGGCGACCAATGCGAAAAATGCGGCACCACACTTTCGCCCGAACAATTAATTAATCCCCGTAGCGCACTCAGTAATGCCGTTCCGGTAAAAAGAAAAACCAAACATTGGTATTTTCCACTCAATAATTACGAAGCATTTTTAACCGATTGGATTATTAAAGGAAAAAAAGACCAGTGGAAAGCTAATGTATATGGGCAATGCAAAAGTTGGTTAGATAGTGGCTTACAACCTCGTGCTATGACGCGCGACAGCAATTGGGGCGTACCCGTTCCCCTACCCGATGCAGATGGCAAAGTATTGTATGTCTGGTTCGATGCACCCATAGGATATATTAGTGCAACTAAAGAGCTATTGCCACAAGCTTGGGACGAATATTGGAAAAAAGAAGACACCAAATTAGTACATTTTATAGGCAAGGATAATATTGTTTTTCATTGCATTATTTTCCCTGCTATGCTCCACGCACACGGCGGATATGTACTTCCCGATAATGTACCTGCTAACGAGTTTCTTAATATCGAAGGCGAAAAAGTTTCTACCTCTCGCAATTGGGCTGTTTGGGTACACGAGTACCTAAAAGATTTTCCCGATATGCAAGATACCTTGCGTTATGTACTGTGCGCCAATGCGCCCGAAACCAAAGACAATGACTTTACTTGGAAAGATTTTCAGGAAAGAAACAATAGTGAGTTAGTGGCTATTTTCGGGAATTTTGTAAACAGGGCTATGGTACTGATGCACAAATTGTGTAATGGTAAAGTACCTGCATTTCACGATGAAGAAAAAGAAGAAAGAGACTTAGAACTGATAAAAGACATTGTAGCAAGTAAAAATAAAATAGAGCAACTTATAGAGCAGTATAAATTCCGTGATGCACTTTTTGACGTAATAGACCTTGCCCGTAAAGGCAATAAATACCTGCAAGAAGCAGCACCTTGGGCATTAGCCAAAACCCCCGAATTGCAAGCACAACATCAGAAAAAAATAGACAATTGTTTGCATATAGCATTACAGCTAACTGCTAACTTAACCATTTTGGCTAATCCGTTTTTGCCATTTACGGCAAAGAAAATGTGCAGTATGTTAAAGGTTGTAGAGCGTATGCTCGATTGGGAAAATGCCGGCAAATTGGATTTATTAAAAACCGGATACGCTTTGCGTCCGCCCGAATTATTATTTAGAAAAATAGAAGATGAAGAAGTAGAAGCACAAAGAGCCAAACTACTTAATGCAGCACAGCAAAATACAGTTGTGGCGCAAGAAGAAAAGCAAGAAACAATAGAACATAAAGCGGAAATAGAATATCCCGATTTTGATAAAATAGAACTAAGAGCAGGTACCATTATTGCTGCCGAAAAAGTAAAGAAAGCAGATAAATTATTACAACTCGAAATAGACTTAGGATTCGAAAAAAGAACAGTAGTATCGGGGATAGCACAGCACTATACCCCCGAAGAGATAATAGGGAAACAAGTTACGGTAGTAGTAAATCTTGCTCCTCGAAAAATGAGAGGAATAGAAAGTAAAGGAATGATATTAATGGCAGAAGACAGCAATGGCAAGCTTGTGTTTGTATCACCTACGGAAAGTGTAGCCAATGGCAGCAATGTAAAATGATAATAACGCTAACATCTGATTTTGGTATTAAAGACAATAGCGTGGCAATTGCCAAAGGATTAATCCTGAAACATTTGCCACAAGCTACGCTTATAGACATTAGTCATCAAGTATTGCCGTTTAATCTTAATCACTGTTTTTACATTATACAATCTGCATTTCGGAATTTCCCGAAAGATACCATACACCTTTCCTTATTCGACATTTTGCAATACAAAGACATTAAAACTTTATTGTGCCATCAAGATGGGCAATATTTAATAAGTACGGATAATGGATTGCTGCCTTCCATTTTTGAAAAAGAAGAAAATGCAACTTATTATCAAATACCTGTAATAGCAGACGGTTATTACCAATGGATAGAAAGTTGTGCACAATATATATCGAGTCATCACACTAATTTAATAAAAGATTTATCTTTAGTAGAGCCTATAAAAGGTGCTGAAATAATTCAGCCTGTCTTTTACGATAATATTATAGAATGTAATGTACTGCATATAGACCAATACGAAAACATTGTATTAAATGTTACACAAGATACTTTTGAACAAAAAAGAGCAGGACGAAAATTTAAAATATCTTATTTACGCGACCATTTAGTAGAAAAAATAGCACCAAATTATTATCAAGCCAACAATGGAGATTTAATTTGTAGATTTAACCATTCCGGATATATGGAGCTTTCTGTTTACAAGGGCAAAGCATCAAGTTTAATCAGTGTAGAATCGTACTATGCAGAAAGATTATTTTCGTCTAAGGTAAAAATAGAATTTATATGATAGTAAGAATTGTAAAAATGGTTTTTAAACCCGATATGGTCAATAATTTTGTAACCGTATTTGAGGAAAACAAAGAACGCATTGCAGCATTTGAAGGTTGCAGGCACTTAGAGTTATGGAAAGAAACGGGAAATGACAATGTATATTTTACATACAGCCATTGGGATAGCGAAGCGGCACTAAATAAGTATCGCTTTTCAGAATTATTTAAAAGTGTATGGGGGCAAACAAAAGTATTCTTTTTAGAAAAAGCGCAAGCTTGGAGTGTAGAGCAGGAGTATGTTTCAAATGCAAAAGTAAAAAGTCAACATTAAAAATTTGGCAATTCGACAATTAAGCAATTAAGGTTACTGAGCGTAGTCTAAGTGTGATTGCATTTATAGGGTAAATCTATGTTTAAAATTCATTTTATATCTAATCCTTAAAAAATCTAAAATAAACTATGTATCTATGTGGTTTTCAAAGTCAACATTAAAAATTAAATAATACTATCTATTGTCATTTTGACGACGATAGGAGGAAAAATCTATAACATAATATTTGTATCCTTGTCCCTTTACGACTCTGGGCGAAAAACAATAAAAAATTCATAATGAAAGGAATAGTATTAGCAGGAGGTTCGGGCACACGATTGTTCCCCATTACACAAGGCATTAGCAAACAGCTTATGCCTGTTTACGACAAACCAATGATTTACTATCCATTATCCGTATTGATGATGGCAGGTATCAACGAAATATTAATCATTACTACCCCCGAAGACAATGAAAGTTTTCAAAGACTGTTGGGTGATGGCAGTAAATGGGGCTGTAAATTTACCTATACTATTCAAGCCGTACCTAATGGCTTGGCACAAGCATTTGTATTAGGAGAAGAGTTTATCGGCAACGACAAAGTTGCTTTAATATTAGGAGATAATATCTTTTACGGAAGTGGCTTAGCCAAGTTATTACAACAGTTAAACGACCCCGATGGAGCAGTAGTATTTGCCTATCAGGTAAGCGACCCTGAAAGGTACGGTGTGGTAGAATTTAACGAAAAATACGAAGCCATTTCCATTGAAGAAAAACCCAAAGAGCCAAAATCCAATTATGCAGTTCCGGGTTTATATTTTTACGACAATAGTATAGTAGAAATAGCCAAAAACATTCAACCATCTGCACGAGGCGAATACGAGATTACAGATGTAAATAAATATTATTTAGAAAAAAAGAAATTGCAAGTAGGCGTATTGAGTAGGGGTACCGCTTGGTTAGATACCGGCACTTTCGACTCTATGATGCAAGCAAGCCAATTTGTACAAATTATAGAGCAGCGACAAGGCTTAAAAATTGGCTGTCCCGAAGAGATAGCATACAGAATGGGCTATATTAATAAAGAACAATTAACTACTTTAGCCCAACCGTTACAGAAAAGTGGTTATGGAGAATACTTGTTAAAACTAAAATAGAAAGCCGATAAATTCCAACAAAACACAAATTGTGAATTACTTTTTAATATATTTTTAAGTGTAATTCCCAAAAAATATCTACATTGGCATAAATTTTGCAACATTATTCATTAACGAATCAAAAAATAACATAATGAAGAAAATCTTACTTTCAGCAATTTTGTTTTCTGTATTTGCAAATTCAAATGTATTTGCGCAAGATGAAGACGATGACTACAAACGCAAAGCAGCTTCTATAGGCTTTAGCGGAAATTTATGGGAATATAACACTTCGCCTAAATTCGACAATTTAGGAGTTGGTATGTCTCTATACTTTTGGAAGGGAATTACTAATAATTTAGATTATTCCCTTAGGTTCAATGCCGGAATTACAGATTATTTACAAAACGATATTTACAACAGTAACTTTTTCTTAGTACCTGAGTTAGAAGGTTCCTTACATTTAAAAGCATTTTCTGATGAAAAAAGAGTTAACCCTTTCCTAACAGGAGGTGTTGGATTAGCCGGTTACAAAAAATCGTACAACGAAAGAACAGTAGTGCCTTATGTACCATTAGGAGTTGGCATCCAGTTTTTTGTGGTTAGAGAAGCTTATATTTTTACACAAGCTAATTACAGACTTGCATTCTCCGACCATTTAGACAATCATTTATTTTACTCTTTAGGCGTAGCACAAAGAATAGGCAAATCCACACCAAGACCTACTCCTCCACCTGCTGCTCCAGTAGTTGTAGCTCCTGTAGATAGCGATGGAGATGGCATACCCGATAATGTGGACAAATGCCCTAACCAAAAAGGTGTAGCTAAATACGATGGCTGTCCTATACCGGATACTGATGGCGATGGTATCAACGACGAAGAAGATAAATGCCCTAACGAAAAAGGTGTAGCAAGATACAATGGTTGCCCTATACCGGATAGCGATGGCGATGGCGTTAATGACGAAGAAGATAAATGCCCTAACGTACCCGGACCTGCAAGCAACAGAGGTTGCCCAGAAGTAAAAGCTGAAGTAAAACAACGCCTTGAAGTAGTAGCAAAAGCCATTCAGTTCGAAACAGGCAAAGCAATACTTACTAAAAAATCAGCTAATACCCTTGACGAAATTGTAAGTATGATGAACGAATACCCTGATTACAATTTACATATCGATGGGCATACCGACAATACAGGTAACGCTGACAAAAATCAGACTTTATCTGAAAATAGAGCCGCTGCTGTTAAGCAATACTTAGTTGGAAAAGGTATAGATGCAAGCAGAATGCACTCAAACGGTTGGGGTATAAACAAACCAATAGCAGATAACAAAACTGCTGCCGGTAGAGCTATTAACCGTCGTGTAGAATTAGAATTAAAATTAAAAGATTAATACAACACGTTTATATTTTCCTTAAAAAAAGAGGCTATCCTAAAAAGATAGTCTCTTTTTCTTTTTATATTCCCTCGAAATGTTACAGCAAAATAATTACTTTTGCCTTTCCAAAATATAAACAAAAATCAGCAATGGGAATATTTGATAAACTCTTTAAAAGGAACAAAGTACAAGAAGAGCAGAAAGAGGCATTAAACGAGGGGTTGCAAAAAACCAAACAAGGTTTTTTTGCAAAAATTACCAAAGCAATAGCCGGAAAAAGCACAGTAGATGAAGAAGTACTCGATGCTTTAGAAGAAGCACTCGTTACCGCAGATGTAGGGATAGAAACCACTGTAACCATTATCAATAGGATAGAAGCAAGGGTAGCTAAAGATAAATATTTGGGCACATCACAGCTTAACCAAATACTACAAGAAGAAATTGCAGATATACTTACCGATGCCCCCGATCCGGAATTTGCCACCTTTGATTTGCCTATTAATAAAAAACCCTATGTAATCTTAGTAGTAGGTGTAAATGGTGTAGGGAAAACGACTACAATAGGTAAATTAGCACATAATTTCAAGAAAAATGGCAAAGAAGTACTACTTGGTGCAGCAGATACGTTTAGAGCAGCAGCTGTAGATCAATTAACCATTTGGAGCGACCGTACTGGTGTGCCTATTGTAAAAAAAGAAATGGGCAGCGACCCAAGCTCAGTAGCTTTCGATGCCGTAGCCAGCGGATTGGCACGTAACTCTGATGTAATTATTATAGATACCGCAGGAAGGCTGCACAACAAAGCCTACCTTATGGACGAACTAACCAAAATTAAAAGAGTAATCAGCAAAAAAATACCCGATGCGCCACACGAAGTGCTATTAGTTCTTGATGGCAGTACAGGACAAAATGCATTAGAGCAAGCCAAACAATTTACCGCAGCTACAGATGTTACCGCATTAGCCATTACAAAATTAGACGGAACAGCTAAAGGGGGCGTGGTTTTGGCAATTGCCAATCAATTTAAAATACCGGTTAAATATATAGGTGTGGGAGAGAAAATGGAAGATTTGCAGATTTTTAATAAATACGAATTTGTGGATACTCTTTTTTCATTAGAAGAAAAATAATAATTCTGTGTAAATGTTTAAAAGTTTAATTACTACATCGTATTTTTCTATTTACTTTTGTTCCGATTAAGTTGTAACATTTACTCAATTTCAATAAATAGAATAACAAAAAACTATCAACTGCAAACTGTTAACTCTCAACTAAAAATGTACACACTACAAAACGAAAAAGAAACCCGTGCCGGATTTGGCGAAGGCATACACGAAGCAGCTAAAGAAAACCCCAATGTAGTAGCTCTTACAGCAGATTTGGCAGGCTCTTTAAAGCTCAATGCTTTTATAAAAGATTTTCCGGAACGATTTATACAATGTGGTATTGCAGAAGCCAATATGATGGGCATTGCAGCCGGATTAACCATTGGCGGTAAAATTCCATACACTACTACATTTGCTAATTTTTCTACTTCGCGCGTGTACGACCAAATTAGACAATCCATAGCATATAGCGGTAAAAATGTAAAAATTTGCGCCTCACACGCAGGGCTTACCTTAGGCGAAGACGGTGCCACACACCAGGTTTTAGAAGACATCGGAATGATGAAAATGCTACCCGGAATGACGGTAATCGTTCCTTGCGATTTTAACCAAACTAAAGCCGCTACCAAAGCTATTGCAAAGTACCAAGGTCCTGTATATCTCAGATTTGGAAGAGTAAAATGGGCAAACTTTACCGCAGAAAATGGTAGCGATTTTGAAATAGGCAAAGCACAAATACTCAAAGAAGGAAATGATGTAAGTATCTTCGCTTGCGGACACTTAGTATGGCTCGCGTTAGAAGCTGCAAGTACATTAAAAAAACAAGGAATTAGTGCAGAAGTTATTAATATTCATACCATTAAACCATTAGACGAAGAAGCAATATTAAATTCGATTCGTAAAACAAATTGTGTGGTAACAGCAGAAGAGCACCAAATTAATGGAGGTCTTGGAGATAGCGTAGCAGGTGTAGCAGCACGCCATTACCCCGTACCACAAGAGTATGTTGCAGTTAAAGATACTTTTGGCGAAAGCGGTACCCCTACTGAACTATTAGAAAAGTACGGATTAACATCAGAAAATATCATTGAAGCAGCAAAAAAAGCTATTGCACAAAAGAAAAATTAATCATCGTTGCAGGGGTCATAAAACCTGTATTTGGTAATAACTTAATTGTCTATTAATAATGAAAGCATTATATACCGAAAAGCACTTGCAAATAACATTAGACAGGCTTACACATCAGATAATCGAAAGTCATCCTAAATTGGAGAATACGGTATTAATAGGATTGCAGCCCAGAGGTATATATTTGGCTAATAGAATTTATACGTTATTAAAAAAACAATTGCCAAGCACTAATATCTTATACGGCAAACTCGATATTACATTTTACAGAGACGATTTTAATACCTCCGAATTTTTGCATATCCCTACCGAAACCGACATTAATTTTTCGCTCGATAATAAAACGGTAATCCTTATAGATGATGTACTCTATACCGGCAGAACTATTCGCTCCGGTTTAGATGCCTTACTCGATTTTGGTCGCCCTAAAGCCATAGAGCTATTAGTATTGATAGACAGATGGTTTAGCAGAGAAGTACCTATACAGCCCGATTATATCGGAATGACAGTAGATTCTGTAGCTTCCCAAAAGGTAAAAGTGCTTTGGAAAGAAAACGACAAAAAAGATGAAGTCGTATTATTAGGATAGCATTTAGGTGAATTGTTACATAACCCAAAAGAATACAATACACTTTCTAAATGGATAATATAATCGAAAAATACAAAACCTACCTCATCTTAGAAAAAGGACACGCACATAATACTATAACAGCATATCTTAAAGACATAGGATTGTTTTCTGATTTTTTAAATACAGAATTACCACCGCCACCAATAGAGCAAGCAACACAAAACCAAATTAGCGACTTTTTAATACAACTGAGCGAAACCGGATTAGAAGAAACTTCGCAAGCGCGCATACTTTCCGGAATAAAATCTTTTTACAATTTCTTAGAATTAGAAGAAATTATTACTACTAATCCTGCACAGTTATTAGAAGGTCCTAAAACAAAACGCAAGCTACCCGATGTACTCAGCACAGACGAAATAGACTTGCTCTTTTCGGGAATAGACCACAGCCTCCCCGAAGGACAACGCAACAGAGCTATATTAGAAACTATGTATAGCTCCGGATTAAGAGTAAGCGAAGTTACAGGCTTACTTATATCTAACCTTTATTTAGACGCTGGATACATAAGAGTTATAGGCAAAGGAAACAAAGAACGGTTAGTACCTATCGGCGACCAAGCAGCACATCATATAATGCTGTATAGAGAACACAGCAGACATAAGATTAAACCCCAAAAAGGACACGACGACACTTTGTTTCTCAACAGAAGAGGCGCGGCACTAAGCAGAGTAATGGTATTTTATATTATTAAAAATGCAGCATTAAAAGCAGCAATCAAAAAGAATATTCACCCGCATACACTACGTCATAGCTTTGCTACACATTTAGTAGAAGGTGGCGCGGGATTAAGAGCAGTTCAGGAAATGCTCGGACACGAAAGTATTACTACTACCGAAATCTATACACATCTCGACACTCGTTTTTTACGCAAAACTTTAGAAGATTGCCACCCACGATTTTGGAAAAGAGAAGTTTGAGTTTTTTTACAAAAAGCAACAATCTTACGATACTAAAGTGCCTATGGATTCACCATTAACCACAGAAAGTAAGTTACCCGGAGTGTTAATATCAAAAACAATAATAGGCAATTTATTTTCCTGACAAAGAGTAAATGCAGTCATATCCATTACTTTCAATCCTTTAGAGATAGCTTCGTCAAAAGATATTTTATTATATTTTTTAGCATTAGGGTCTTTTTCGGGGTCGGCAGAATAGATACCATCTACTCTTGTACCTTTTAAAATAACATCTGCATTAATTTCGATAGCTCTAAGTGAGCCAGCCGTATCTGTGGTAAAATAAGGATTACCGGTACCAGCTCCGAAGATAACCACCCTACCCTTTTCTAAGTGCCTAATAGCTCTCCTACGAATGTATGGCTCTGCCACTTGCTCCATTTCTATGGCACTTTGTAAGCGAGTGCTTACACCTGTTTTCTCCAAAGACGACTGCAATGCCATACCGTTAATTACAGTTGCTAACATACCCATATAATCGCCCTGAGCACGCTCTATGCCGGTTTCGGCTTCGTTCATACCACGATAGATATTACCTCCGCCTATTACTACTGCTACTTGTACGCCAACATCTGTTATAGTCTTAATATCTTCGGCATATTGGCGAAGCATTTTAGGGTCGATACCATAATTTTTATCGCCCATTAAAGATTCTCCCGATAATTTGAGCAAAATTCTGTTGTACTTTGGCAGCATTTATTTGTATTTTGAGAAGTATAGAAAATTAAACCGCTGCAAAGAAAAAAAAAAATTCTGTAAAATGAAGAACAAATATAGTTTGTGATACAATTTAATACCAATGTGTTAGCTGAAACCAATTTTTACAGCAGGTCCAATGTGAATGTTAAAAATAAATTTGGATTAAATACCAAAACTTGGTATGTTTGATTTTAGAAAATTAAATATATTATTATGGCTAAAAATACTTCAATATTGTTGGGCGATTATTTTGATAACTTCATCAGTACACAAATCAAAACTGGCAAATTTTCTTCTGCAAGCGAAGTTATAAGAGCTGCTTTAAGAATGTTTGAACACGAAGAAACTAAAAAGTCAGAACTCATTAAAGAACTGGAAAAAGGAGAAAAATCCGGATTTTCTACAAATTTCAATCGTAAAAATTTCAAACAAAATTTACATCAAAAATATTCCGCTGAATAATGAAATACAAAATCAGCAAAGAAGCCGAAAATGATTTGGAAAAAATCTGGCTTTATACTTTTGAGCAATGGTCGATTGAACAAGCCGATTATTACTACGATTTGATTATCGACGAAATCGAATATTTGTCTGAAAACCCAAAATCCGGAAAAGATTACAACGAAATTAGAAAAGGATATTTTCGTTCACGAATAAAATCACATTTCATATTTTACAAAATAAATGTAGCAAAAGAAAAAATAGAAATTATACGAATACTGCATCAACAAATGGACATTGACAATCGTTTAAATGACTAACAGAACATAGTTTCGGTTTCAGGTAACACATTGTATTTGCAAAAGCGGAGTTGAAGTTTTTCCAAAATATGAAATTTCCCTTATTTAAACCTTATGGCATCAATAATATTTTTGCGCTTTATCATCAACCAAGCCGGAATAGTAAGTATCAGCATTGAAACCATAAAAGTACCTATCATAACCGCAAGCACTTCCCATACACCTATTTTAATAGGCACATACTGCATATAATATGCTGTTTCTTCTATCGAAATAATATGCGTATAATATTGTAGCAGGCAAATGGCAATACCGAGTATAGCCCCTAAAACAATACCTTTAAGAATAATCTTGAGTATATACTGCAAAAATATTTTAAGAATACTCCGATTATCCATACCCATAGTACGCAATATTCCCGTCATATTATTCCTTTCCATTATGAAAATAAGCAATGCCGTTATCATATTTATAACAGCTACGAGCGACAATATAATAAGTATTAATCGAGCATTAATATCTTGTAAATTTAACCACTGGAAAATTTCTTTATATATTTCCGACATTGGAATGGCAGTAAGAGGTAAATCTAAATATTGCTTATATACTCGATTCGCTATTGTATCTGCTTGCCTATAATCTTTTACCGATACCTGATAGCCGGTAATAGCACTATTGTCCCAACCATTCAGTTGGCGCAATAAACGAATATCGCACATTGCAAAGTTCTTATCTATCTCTTCTATACCTACTTTAAAGGTGCCTACAATGGCTAACTTTCTTACTCGCGGTCTTTCTTCGTTCGGAATTATAAAATACGTTAATACAGTATCTCCGATTTGTTTATTTATTCTGTTTAGAGATTGTTCCGAAAGTATTATTTGACGAGCATAATCTACCGTCCCAAAATCTAATTTACCACCCGAAAACTGAATAGCTTTATTAGTTTGACTAAAATACTCTTTTGTTATTCCTTTAACTTTTACTCCTTCATTATCGGTCTCGGTAGCTATTATGGCAGTACCCAAAGCAAATGGGTAAATGTTTTCGACTTCGGGTTCGTATAATATTGCATTTTTTAATGCCAAAGAATCTTTAAATGGAGTGCTACCTGCAAGAAGTGTAGCATTGGGATTAAATGGCGATATATGAAAATGCCCCCAAAACACAAACATCTTATCTCTAATAGTAGATTTAAACCCCTGTACTACCGATACCGATACTATCATAGCAGCAACGCTAAATACTGTAGCTGCTGTTGCTAATCTAATAATAAAACGAGAAATAGATTTACTCTTATTTCTGGCTATTTTGTTGGCTATGTAATACGAAAGATTCAAATTTGGTAATTATAGCGTAATTGTTATTGCTAATTTTCAGGAACAAATGTAATGGAGTAAAAAGTATTTTTGGTATTTTCTTAAACAGAAACAAAACTATTACAATAATTATCCCAATTGAGCAACCATTGCATTCCACTCTGGGTCAATACAGATTCCGGATGAAACTGATAACCAACAATGGGTAAATCTTTATGCACAAAAGCCATTAATTCTTCATCATCGGCACTTAAAGCAATTGGGCTTATATTTTTACAAGCTTCCCAATCCTTTAATACTAAAGAATGGTAACGCATTACCGAAGTTTTATCGTATAAATTCTTAGTTAGAAGATGGCAATTCGATATAAAATCTAAAGCACTTACTTTACCGTGCATCGGTTTATTGGCTTTTTCTAATTTTGCACCTTCTATTATTCCTATCGCCTGATGTCCTAAACAAATTCCTAAAATTGGAATTTTATTGTAAAAATATCGAATAGCATCTATCGTAATACCTGCTTTATTAGGCGTTTCCGGTCCCGGAGATATGATTAATCGCTCAGGATTTAATCTAATCAACTGCTCTAAATCTATTGCATCGTTTTTAAGTACCACCACATTATTATTTATAGATAAAAGATAATGATGGAGTATATAAGTAAAAGAGTCGTAATTATCTATTAATACCCACATACGTTGGCAATTTGGTATTTAATTCATCGAAAAAATGTAACAAATCATTAAAAGCATTACCCATAAATGGCAATACAGACTGTAATAATGCAAACATTCGTGGAGCTAATGGCTCTAAAGTAGAAATAGATCTGGAATAAGCAATAGTTTCGGGACTAATAATATGCACTTGATTTAATAACCAATAAAATGTACTAAAAACAATACAAACTAAAAAACCATATATAGCGGCACCTAACAATCTATTTATTAAACCAAGCATAAGCGATTTGGCTGCTTTTTCGATAAATTTAGCTGTAAATCTAACCAAAAGCACTACCAAAATAAATATAATGGCATACGACAAAAGCGGTACCCAACGAGCATAACTACTATCCGACTGTGCAAACAAAAGATTGCTTACCGTACTCGAAAGTTTGAGTGCTGCTATTACACCTATTACAATAGCCAGAAAAGAAAATAAAGATACTATTGCCCCTTTTCTGTAGCCTTTGTACATAAATAGAAATAGAAAAGTAATAAAAATAATATCCCAAACCATTAACAATAATTTACATAAGATTAAGAACCTGCTAAAAGTCGCTTTACCACTTCCGAAATGCTTTTACCTTCTGCTTGCCCTGCAAGCTGTTTAGATACTACTCCCATTACCTTACCCATATCAGCAGGACTTGTAGCACCTACCGAAGCTATAGCGGCTTTTACAGCAGTTTCAACTTCTTCAATAGATAATTGCTTTGGCAAAAACTCATTTAGTATATCTAATTCGGCTTGTTCTTTAGCAGCCAAGTCATCTCTCCCTTGCGTTGTAAATATATCTAACGAATCTTTACGCTGCTTTACCATTTTTTGAATAATTTTTAATTCATCTGCCTCTGAAAGGGTATCTTTTGCCCCAGACGATGTTTTTTCTACTAAGATTGCAGCTTTTATAGCACGTAAAGTTAGTAAAGCAGTTTCATTTTTATCTTTCATAGCTTGTTTAAGCTGTTCCATTACTTTAGTTTCTAATGACATAAGTATTTTGTGTGTTTTAAATATTAAAATTAAGCAAAAATAAAAAAGAGAGGAAACTTTTAGTCTCCTCTCTTTGAAAAAATAAAATTAGATATTAAGGATTTTGGTCTGCACCAGTCATCGCATCATTATTATCAATTTCATTTTGAGGAATTTTAAACAATAATTTAGGATCATTAGCAGGGATAAATACTCTATCACTTGCTATGCTATATCTACTTGCACCATTTGCTAATGCACGATTGTGATTACCAGAAGTAGTTAATTTTTCTAAATCTTGATGTCTTCTAAGTACATCTTGAAAAGCAAAACCTTCACCCCAAAGCTCTATCCTACGTTGAATGTATATCTCATTTAATAAATTATTACCAGATAAAGAGCTAATATCATAATTAGCAAATCTTGTTTGCACTAATTCAGATAATACATCTCTTGCTGCACCTTCGTTGCCATTTTGAAATTGAGCTTCAGCCTCGTTAAGGTACATCTCGGCAGAACGCATATAAACATTATCGTAATCGAAACCTGTTGGATCTTCTACTAAAAATTTATTTTGAATTCTAGTTGGTAAAGTACCACCTGAGTTTGCTAACCACCATGTTTTACGAATATCATCATCATCAATTTTAGAATAAAGATCAGAAGTAATCATTCTAAATGCACCTGCATTAGCATATCCTGGGCAGTTTTGATCCATCCATGAAATATAACAAAGGATACCTTTTTGATTATACTCATCTGTAGTTTGCGTAGAACACCATAAAAACTCCCCAATATTTCTTGAACCTAAACCACTTTTAAGTTCGTCTTCACCCATTAAAGGATAACCTGAACGAGCTGCTACTGCATGGTCAATTGCATCTTGCCAATTTTCCTGAACTAAAGCAAATCTCGAGGCTAAACCATGTGCAACATTTGCAGTAACATTCGATTTACCATCTCCTAAAGCATTACCAGATCTCTCTAATAATTCAACCGATAGATTAATGTCTTTATTAATTTGGTCATAAATTTCTGTAGCAGTACCTCTTCCAACGTGTGTTGCCTCATCAGATATAGACAAAAGATACAAAGGTACACCACGATTAAATTGAGGGTTAGCTTCTATATATTTAATATTATGAGAAAAACAAACAATTAATTTATGATAAGCCCAAGCTCTGTAAGCTAAAGCCTGACCTTTTAAATTATCCAACTGTTCTTGTGTAATTGCAGGATCTTCGTTTATATCTACTGCTTCAATAATCATATTAGAACCATTAATAATTCTGTAACAATAAGTCCAAATATTATATGGCATCCAATAGTTAGCTGCAGAAGTTGATACCATTTGGTAGTGATATACAAACCATTCGAAATTAGAACTGGTAACAACAATATCAGGTCCCATTATATCTTCACTAAGGTCAAGCGCTTTATTTCCCCACTGTGCATGGTTTGTAAGGATATTTGCCATACGAGAATTAAATAGACCATGCTGACCAGTTAATAAAGAAGATAAAAGCTCAGAAGATAAATCTTCAGCAGGTATTCTATCTGTAGGTTTGGTTGTTAGATATTCCTTTTTACAACCAGAGGCAATAAGTAACGCTGTTACAAGTATTGCTAATATTATTTTATTTTTATTCATAATTAAAATTTTTAAAAGTGACAATAAGATATTAGTATTTATTACAAACCAACATTTAAACCAACCATAAATATCCTAGCAGGGTTATACATATAACCTACTTGACCAGAAAAGTTTCCTTGAGGATCCATTCCTTTACGTTTAGATAATAAGAACACATTATCGCACATAACATATAATCTCAAAGATTGTAACCCTAAATGAGATAACTTTTCATTTTTAAAAGTATAACCTAAATTGATATTTCTTAAACTCAAGAAAGATCTATCAATTAAAAATCTATCTGATACGCCAGCTAAGTTAGTATTGGATACTTCAGCAGCAGGCAATGTGCCATTTTGATTTTCAACAGTCCAACGATCTGTAAGCCAATCTTTATGTACGTTTCTACCAAAAGCAAGTCCATTACCCATTAAGTCTTGATAAATATCATCATAATATAAACCTCCTAAACCGAAAGTAAATAAGAAAGAAAAATCAAAATTTTTGTATGTAAAAGTATTGGTAAACCCTCCTTGCAACCAAGGAATACCAGAACCCATCATTTCACGTCCTCCATTAGCTGCAGCATAAGTATATTCGGTAGTATCTCTGTAAGTATTAGAAGCAGTATCGTAATATTTATATAATTCGCGACCATTAGAATCTATACCTACACTTGTAGCTAAATAATATTGGTATCTGTCATAACCATTTTTAATCAAAAAATTACCACTTAAAACAGAATCATTATCACCTCCTCTAAGAGATATAATTTTTTCCCCGAAATGAGAGAAGTTCATATCTAAATTCCATAGTAAGTCTGTTTGTTTAACAACATCTACATCAAAACGGAATTCAATACCATTAGTTCTTAAAGACAGAATATTTTCTAATCTTCCGGTATATCCTGTAGATGGTGGGTAAGGTCTATTCATTAACATATCGGTACCAATACGTCTGTACACTGCTATTTCACCACGTACTCTTTTAAATATTTCAAAATCAATACCAATATTAGTCATAGCTTGTTTTTCCCATGTTAGTTCTCTGTTTCCTAATTGGCTATGTTGAAGTGCGGGTTCGCCGTCAACAAAAGTAACACCAAATAATGATTGATATGCATACCAGTTAGTACCAGGCTCACCTTGTGTACCATGACTCGCCTTAACTTTCAACATATTAATCCAATCTACATCTTCAATAAATTTCTCTCTGTCTAACATCCAGCTACCACCTACTGACCAGAAATTACCCCAACGGTTTTCTGGACTAAAATGTGAAATACCATCTCTACGGAAATTGGCAGTTAAGAAATACTTTCCTTTAAAGTTATAAGAAACATTACCAAAATAACTTTCAATTCTCTGTAAATCTGTATTAGAGTATGAATTTTCAGGCATTGAAGCAATAGATAATTCCGTATTTCCAGGTATAGATAATCCTAATCTTGAAGCGTACAAGTAAGTATATCTATTATCATAGTTTTCATGACCCGCAAAAACATCGAAATTATGACCACCTTCTAACTTTTTAGCCCAACTTAAAATCTGATTCCAAGAGTAACTAAACTGTGTTTGTACTGTTCTTGATGCGCGACCTCCTTGTTCTGAGAACTGACCATAGAATTTATTATTATATCCAACATCTGTATATGTTCTAAAGTTAGCAGTCAGATTAGTTCTAAAAGTAAAATCTTTTAAAAACTTAGCTTCTAAATTTGGAGACGCACCTATAGAGTATATACTTCTACTATTATCATCCATAGCCAATGCACCAAGTACGTTAGCATTAGGTGATTGTCTTGTACCCATACTCGAATTAGGATGGATATTTTCAGAACCCCAATCAAATTTATTTTCACCAGTAATTGGATCGATTACTTTGTTGCCATCGGCATCGTAATAATATACTGGATATATTGGAGCGAATGAACGGCTAACCATAAATGGGTTGTAACCAGGAGAAGTACCAGTACTTGTAGGTCTGTCTTGATTTTCGATAGAACCCATTACATTTAATCCAACTTTAGCCCAATCTGTTACTTTAGCATTTACATTAGTTCTACCTGTAAATCTATCGTATTCTGTATGTTTTAAATAACTTTTTTCTTTTGTATAGCCTAAAGATAAATAATAGTCAGAACCTGCACTGCTTCCAGCTGCAGAAACATTATATTCTTGACGGAAACCAACTCTCATTAATTCTTTATCCCAGTTATCTTGATACCAAAGCTGAGCATTTGGATTTAATTGACCATCATCTGTTAATAAATTTTCGCCATTGGGTAGTCTGTAAGAATTATAATTACCTAACATAGTTAACAAATCTGCGGCAGATGCTTGTCTTGCAAACAACATATCTTGCTCATTTGTTCTATCTAAACCATTTGCATTTATTAAATTGTTTCTATAAGCATCCCAAGCAAATTCGTAATAGTCTTTAGGATCTGTTAATATATCATAGTTAGGAATAGAACGTGTAACTGTACCCATTCTTGCATCTACATTTATACTTGTTCTTGTAGCTCCTTTACCAGATTTGGTAGTAACTAAGATTACACCATTTGCACCACGAGAACCATAAAGAGACGTAGCTGTTGCGTCTTTTAATACGTCCATAGACTCTATATCGTTAGAGTTAATAGCACTCAATTGACCAGGGAATGGATTACCATCTACCACTATAAGCGGCTCTGAGTTACCATTCATAGAACCCAAACCTCTAACTCTTATAGAAGACTGACCTCCAGGGTTATTACCACCTGCAAGCACTACACCAGCTGCTCTACCTGCTAAGGCACTTGTAGCATTGGTAATAGGTTGTCTTCTGATTTGTTCGCTAGAAATTCTTTCTCCCGAACCAACAAAGTTTACTTTGGAAATCGTACCGCCATAAGGAGTTCTAATAACGGCTGCTTCACCTGTTGCTTTAATGTCTTCTGTCATAACGATTCTTGACAAATCGTCATTAATATTTACAACACGATTGCCCAATCCTGCATATTCAATTAATAATTTTGAATATCCATCGGGAACATTTATTTCAAATGACCCATCTTCTTTGGTCTGAGTAGCCCCACTGCCGTTTTGTACTTGTACGGAAGCTCCCCATAAACCTTCTCCTTTACTATCGACAACTGTACCGCTGACAGATCGACCTTGTGCAAACACAGCATATACTCCCATAAATAGTAGTGCTGCGATAATTAGTAGTGATTTTTTCATACACTTGTTTTGTTTTGTTTAAAAGAGTTCTTGTTTTATAGAAAATATAAAATTGTATATCCCTATATTTTAAATATTTTTAAAATTTAACACGCAAAAATAATCAAAATTTAACTTGAGCAAAATTTAATGTTATATTTTTTATCCTTAAATTTAATGTTATTTATATAATCATATTATTTTTCTAAAATAACTTTCTTTGTAACAGTAGTATTTTCTGAACTTACGCTTATCATATAAATACCGTTTGCAAATTGACTCATATCTAATGTAATGTCCGATTTTTTAGCTTGTGCTGCATAATATGTAGCTACTTTTTGGCCTAATACATTATAGATATCAAAAGTTAATTTTTCTTCTGTTGGAATATTTACTTTAACATTTACTATTCCTTTACTTGGATTAGGAGCTATTAAGATCCCATTATTTAAGGTTTGGTAATCCTTAACGGACACATCTGCCCCACATTCTGTTCCAGTTAATTTTATTGTACCAAGTGTTTTTTGGTCTGTACCCGCCGGATCTAAATGTTCTTTCAATCTTGAAGTAGGTGTACTACCACCCTCGCCTTGAGTATTTTCCCAAAACCTATCAATTTTACTATAAAGCGCACCTCTGGTTTTTCTGTCTTTACACTCTGAAGTATCGTTACTAGGTGGTCCTCCTGTTAAAACGCCAATAATATGAAAATTATGTGCAGTAAATAATGCACTACCCGATGAACCTGGCTGTGTTCCTCCTACAAAAAAGGAATCTACGCGCCAATGGGTATTAGGAACAGCTTGCTGATTAAATGTTCCATTGCCAAATATTCTATTAGTTACAGAAACTTTTTTCATCCAACTGGAAGGGTGATGAAAACCAATCCATTGATTATCGGCACTAAGTGTACCAGATCTATCCCAACCACCTAAGTACAAATTTTTTTCTGCTAAAGTTGAAATTGGAGCTGTTAATTTTAACAAAAGCCAATCTGCTTTCATAGCAGGTTCCGAATAATCGGAACGTGCAACAAAGTCTGCACCTGTTACAAAATCACTTAACCCTCCAATACCCGTACCATTACAATTTTTAGATTCGTAATTAAAATAAAATCTCCAGTTAGAAAAATGTGCATTATTTTTAGCATTGGCTTTATTACAATGAGAGGCTGTTACAAAATAAGGTGTACAATCTAAATTAGTGTTATTAATTAAATTACCAGAACAGTAACCTCCATTCATATCAATATGTACTGCAGATTGCTTTAATTTATAGTGGCTTGTTCCCCAACCATCGCAATTAGCATTAGTATGGCATTTATCGGGAACGGGTCCAATCTGGCTCATATTTTTGGTATCAAACTCTGCAGGATTACTATTTCCATCTCCAAAAAGATAAGAAATAATATATGTTCTACTGCCTCTATATGCTGCACCTAAATTATTAATACGTAATTGAATATCATTAATATTAACCCAAGGCTCTATATTTAGCTCTATAAATATTGTAGTACCTTGAATATACTCACTTCTAAGCGTGTTATGTTCATTCATATCTTGACCACTAAAACCTCCCGATACTTGTTTGCGATTTTGGTTGTAAAAATATAATGTTACGCCTTCGGGTACATTAAACTTGTCTAAATAAGCATCTATTGCTAAAGCGTTTTCTATATTGGCTTGTGCTGCCCATATTATTCTCCCATCTGAAAGATAAATAAATTTACCACTTTTAGTTATGTCTATGTCGGTTTCTGTTAAATCAGCAATTCTATATGGTCCAATTCCTGAATTTTCGGTTTCTTCATCTTCTATGGCTAATCTTTCTATATCTAATGGCGTTAAATTAATAACATCGGTAGAAACATCTACACCTTCTCCACTTAAATTATTATACTCAAAACTCCAAGGCATACCACCATTTTCTTGTGCTTTTACTTGCATAAAACTCAAGCCGAACAATACAAACAATATTAATGAATATTTCTTCATAATCTTTATTCTTTTTTTAAATTTTAATTATCAAGCTGTAAATGTAGCAAAATTTCTCAAAATTCAATAAACTTATTTTCCCTGTTGTAAAATATAATTTTTACTGCCTTATACCTTTTTAGACGAGCTATTAAGATTTAACATTGGGTTAATCTCAAAAAAAATTATCCCATCCAACTTTCTCTGTCTAAACTTCTGTACTGAATAGCCTCTGCTACGTGTTCGGGTTTAATAGTTTCGCTATTGGCTAAATCTGCAATGGTACGAGATACTTTTAAAATTCTATCATACGCTCTTGCGGATAAGTTTAATCTTTCCATTGCCGTTTTGAGCAATGCGGCACTTGGCTTATCTAATACACAAATTTCTTTTAGCAATTTGCTACCCATCAAGGCGTTGGCATACACACCTTTATGTTCTTTAAACCGTTGCGATTGAATGGCTCTTGCATTGATTACTCTTTGCCTTATTACTTCGCTCGACTCGGTTCTGTGCTGAGATGATAATTCTGAAAAGGGTACGGGAGTTACTTCTACATGTAAATCTATACGGTCTAATAATGGTCCGGACACCTTATTAAGGTAGCGTTGTACTATTTGTGCAGAACAAGAACATTCTTTTTCGGGATGATTGTAGAATCCACAAGGGCATGGATTCATAGATGCTATTAGCATAAAACTTGCGGGGAAATCAATACTTATTTTAGCTCTCGAAATAGTTACTTTTCTATCTTCCATTGGTTGGCGCATTACTTCTAATACGGTGCGTTTAAACTCAGGTAATTCGTCTAAAAATAATACTCCATTATGTGCCAAAGATATTTCTCCGGGCTGCGGAAATCCGCCGCCGCCTACTAATGCTACATCGCTTACGGTATGGTGTGGTGCTCTAAATGGACGCTGTGCTACCAATGAGGCATTTTCGGGTAATTTGCCTGCTACTGAATGTATCTTAGTAGTTTCTAAAGATTCGTGCAAGGATAGTGGAGGCAATATTGTGGGCAATCGTTTTGCAAGCATAGTCTTTCCTGCTCCGGGAGGTCCGATAAGTATAACATTGTGCCCTCCTGCTGCTGCAATCTCCATTGCTCTTTTAATATTTTCTTGACCTTTTACATCACTAAAATCTATTTCAAATTGTGATTGTGCATCAAAAAACTCTGCTCTGGTATCTACTTTTATGGGTTGTATCGTTTCTTTTCCGTTAAGAATATCTATTACTTCTTTTAGGTGTTTAGCGCCATATACATCTATGTCTGACACCATCGCTGCTTCTCGTGCATTTTGCATTGGCAGTATCATTCCTTTAAAGCCCTCTTTGCGTGCGTGTATTGCCATTGGCAAAGCTCCTTTTATGGGCTGCAAAGTACCGTCTAAAGACAATTCTCCCATAAGTATAAAATCGCTGAGTTTTTCGGTCATTATCTGTCCGGTAGCACCAAGCATACCTATAGCAATAGGTAGGTCGTAAGCAGACCCTGCTTTTTTCACATCTGCAGGAGCCATATTAATAACTATTTTAGTACGCGGACGTTCTAAACCATTATTTTTGAGCGACGACAATATCCTTTCTATGCTTTCTTTTACTGCATTATCCGGCAAACCTACGATTACGTAACCAAGCCCAGACGCTATGTCGGCTTCTATCATAATCGTCATTGCATCTACTCCATAAACCGAACTGGCAAATAATTTTACAAGCATATTAAATAGTGATAATTTAGGGTTTCCATTATTGTTGAATGTTGTTTTTGCAGAAAAAAACGATCCGAAAAGGCGGTTAGTATTTTTCTATATTCAGACCGACATTAAGTACTGATGGTAATGGGTCTGTACGCATTATTTGTTCTACCTTAATTTTGTATATACCGGGTTGTGTGAAATACGTTTTAATGTTTATCGGAATAAATTGCTTTTGTTCCCAAATATTGCCAATATTCTTCCCTAACCATTTACCTTGTGGTGTTGCTAAAAGCAAATCCACCCTTTCTGTTGGTGTATAAACTTCGCTATCGGGAGCTTGCACATATAGCTTTAGCCATATATTGCTAAATGGAAAAGATTCGTCGTGGCGAAGTATAAAATAAGTTTTATAATTAGATTGTGTATCCTTTATTTCAATGCTAAATTCGGGCTGAAAACTACTTTGCCATTCTGCACCGGATACTGCGTATTGCTTTTGGTACACTGGCGATGTAGTGCATCCATAAATAAAACAAAACATTATTAGGGATAGTACAACGGATATTTTTTTTGTTACCTGAATCATTTTTTATGCTATTGCTACTGAATTATAAAATATTTAGTGATTGTTCTTTTGCTTTTTCTAATTCGTCTTTCATATTTACTACTATACGTTGAATATCGGAATCGTTGGCTTTGCTGCCGAGTGTGTTTATTTCTCTGCCTATCTCTTGTAATACAAATCCTAACTTTTTCCCTACTCCTTCTTCTCTACCCTCTTCGAGAATGTTTAAAAAATAATCGCAATGTACTTTAAGTCTTTGTTTTTCTTCGGAAATGTCTATTTTTTCTATAAAATAAACTAATTCTTGCTGCAATCTGTTTTGGTCTATTTTATCCTTTCCAATAAATTCATCAAGATTATTTTCTATTCTCAATTTTATTCTATTTAATCGTTCTGCTTCGTAGGGATGTACTTGGTTGAGCAGTGCAATAATATTATTTATCCGCATAGCTAATTCTTTTTGCAAACCTTCTCCTTCCTTAGCTCTAAAATCGTTAAGTTGTGCTGCGGCTTTTAACAAAAGCACCTGTAGTATTTCCCAATCAGCTTCGCTTACAGAGTCCATATCCGAAGCTACTACTTCGGGCATTCTTAATACCGAAGCTAAAAGTTGTTCGGCGTTGGTGTTGGTATTTATATTGAGTTGATTAGCTAATTCAATGGTAGTATTATAATATTGCTTTGCAAGTGCGGTATTAATCGTCATTGGTTTTGCAGAGCCATCTTGTTTAATGGTAACACTAAGCTCTAAGGTACCTCTTTTAAGCTGTTGCTGAAGTATATTTCTTATATCTACTTCGTAAGCTTTAATAATTGTAGAAAGTCTGTTTGCTATTTCAAATTGTTTGCCGTTCAGTGATTTTATTTCTACTACAAACATTTTATTGTCTGTGCTTTGCTCGGCTCTTCCGAAACCGGTCATTGAGTATATCATAAATATTTTTTCTTTTTGTGAATATTTGATACAAAAGTACAATTATGAGATAAAAAAGGAAATATAAATCTAAATGCTTAGCTTTACCATTGAAATAGGTAAAAACTATTTCCACATTACTATTTAATCTACAATAAATATGAAATCTACTTTTTTTAAATCAGCAGTAATAATTACAAGCTTAATAACATTAAATGCGTGTAATAATTTAAATTCAGATGACACTAATACTACAACTGTCGGTAGTACTCCTACGTTTTCGATAGTTCCTTTCAGCACGCAAAGTCCTGAATTTCCTAATGCGCAACTAAGCATAAAATCGGTAAAAAGTGTACTAAACACAACGAAAGACTCTGCTATTATTACCATAGACTACAATGTAGAAAACTATGAACTAAAATCGCAAACAACAGATGCTGTAGGCAAGGGCTGCGACAATTCTAAAGATGGGCAGCACATACATTTCATTCTTAACAACACACCATATATAGCACTGTACGAGCCTACTAAAACTTTTTCTGTACCTGTAAATACAGAACATTACTTAATGTCTTTTCTTTCGCGTTCGTACCACGAATCTGTAAAGTCTCCGGGAGCAGGAGTACTCAAACATTTTAAAGTGGATAACAATGGCGTAATTAGCGATTTAGCCATTCCGGACAATCCAATGATATTTTTCAGCAGACCCAAAGGCGACTATGTAGGTGATGGTAAAATAGAAAATGTATTGCTCGATTTTTATGTTTACAATACTAATTTAGATGATGATGGTTTTAAAGTAAAAGCCAAAGTAAACGATACAGAAATAATTATCGATAAATGGCAACCCTATTTTATTAAAAATGCACCTGAAGGCACTTTAGTAATTAGTCTTAATCTTATAAATGACCAAGGACATAATATTTCGGGAGAAAATACTTCAGTAACTAAAACAGCCAATATAGCTAAGCAAGAACCTATGAACTAATAATTAGTTGTTATTAAACTTAAAAAACACATGAGATGTATTCTTTTATTTGTGCTGCTTATTAACGGTAGCACACTAATAGCGCAAGATTCGCTTTGGGTTTTTCAGCGGTTTCAGAAACCATACATTAAGCATACTACCATGCTCGATGAATCTATATTTACTATTAGCAGATTATATAGTGTTCCTCTTGCTGTATTAGCAAACGAAAACCACCAAAACTACCAAGATGGCATAAAACCCGGAATGGAACTTTGGATACCTTTAGATAAATACAATTATTTACAAACAACAGAAAGCAACAGCGAGCCTTTGTATTATACGGTAAAAGATGGAGACGACCTTAGAACTATAGCACGTATGGCAGGAATAACGCAAAGCTCACTCCAAAAATGGAATAACTTACCTATGCCACAAGTAAAAGTCGGTAGAGTTTTAAAAATAGGTTGGGTAAAATTCGATAGAGTACATTTACCAATAAGTAGTAATAATCATCAATATACTGCTTCAATAAAATCGACAAGCAAACCTAATAGTAACAAAGAAGAAACAAGTGAAGACGAAACCGTAAATACTCCCGAGTTAATCAATAACGATAAATTAATAGAAGCATTTAATTTACAAACCGGCGGAAAACTTATAGAAGAAGAAACGGGTGGAGCATCATTTTATCCTGTAAAAACAAAATTAGATGCCAATACATTTTATGCTATGCACAAAACTGCTCTAAGGGGAACTATAATTGAAGTTACTAATCCTGCAACAGGCAAAATAATTTACGCTAAAGTAGTGGGCAAATTACCTATGCTACCCGAATATCAAAACTCGATAATTGCTCTAAGCAATAATGCCGCTAACCCCTTAGGAGCTAACGACACTAAGATATTTTGTAAAATAGTTTATGCAAAATAACTAAGTTCTAAAAGTGCATTTTTTTATTGATTGCCACATTAGGCACAACAACAGCAAGCGGATTATATTTTAAGAGCCAAAATGGTATAAATTATAACCGGTGTTACATTATCACACTTTCTCTCCTGCCATTTTCATTATTGTTTTATACTCTTGTTCGCTAACAGCACTTACCGACAATCTCCCTTGACGTATAAGACCAAGATTTTCTAATCCGGGCTGAAGTTTCATCTCTGCAAGCGATACAGGTTTTTTGAGTGTTTTAATAGGTTTTATATCTACTACCACCCATCGCTCGTCATCTGTGGTTGGGTCTTGATATGCGGTCTTTATAATCTCTACTATTCCTACTATACATAAACCTTCGTTGCTATGATAAAAAAACGCAACATCTTTTACCTGCATCGCTTTGAGATTATTTCGTGCCTGATAATTCCGTACACCGTCCCAAAAGGTTTTTTTATCTTTTAATAGCTGTTCCCAACTGTATTTAAAAGGTTCTGACTTTAATATCCAATAGTTCATTTTTATTAGTTGAGAGTTGAGAGTTGATAATTGAGAGTTTGGTAATTGAGAGTTGAGAGTTGATAATGCTAAATTAACTTATGATACGTTTCCTAAATTTACATATAGACATTCATTCAAGCAATAAATGCAACCACCCTAAAAAGTGATTGCATTTATAGATACTCTTAAATTTATAGATTACCCCGCTTTGCTTGTTCTCTTTCTATACTTTCGAACAATGCTTTAAAATTTCCGGCACCAAAACTTTGCGCTCCGTGTCTTTCTATAATCTCGAAAAACAAAGTAGGTCTGTCTTCTACAGGCTTAGTAAATATCTGTAACAAATACCCTTCTTCGTCTCTGTCTACCAAAATACCTAATGGCTGTAATTTGGCAATATCTTCGTCTATTTCTCCTACTCTATCGGGTAGCATTTCGTAATACGCATTAGGTGGCGCGCTCAAAAACTCTACTCCTCTAGCTTTGAGTTCGGTTACAGTTTTTACAATATCTTTAGTAGCTACTGCAATGTGCTGTACGCCTTCGCCTTCGTAAAAGTCTAAGTATTCTTCTATCTGCGATTTTTTCTTCCCTTCTGCCGGCTCATTAATAGGGAATTTAGCATAACCGTTGCCATTGCTCATTACCTTACTCATCAGTGCAGAGTATTCGGTATTAATTTGCTTATCGTCGAAAGATAGAATATTAACAAAACCCATTACTTTTTCGTACCACTCTACGGTAGGTAACATTCTGTTCCAACCCACATTACCTACACAATGATCAACGAACAACAAACCCGTTTCGGTAGGTTTATAGTCGCTTTCCCATTTTTCGTAACCAGGCAAAAAAGTACCTTTATAATTTTTGCGCTCAACAAACATGTGTATCGTTTCGCCATAAGTATAAATCCCCGACATACGCACTTCACCATTTTCATCGGTAAGTGTTATCGGTTCTTGATAAGGCTTACCGCCCCTTTTGGTAGTTTCTTCAAATGCGCTATAGGCATCTTCTACCCAAAGTGCCAGAATCTTAACACCATCGCCGTGCTTTTTTACATGCTCCGAAATAGGGTGGTCGGATTTTAATGCAGTGGTTAATACCAAACGGATTTTGCCTTGCTGGAGTACATAAGAAGCTCTGTCGCGCACACCGGTTTCGGGTCCGGCATAAGCTACCGACTGAAAACCAAAGGCTGTTTTGTAATAATGGGCTGCTTGCTTAGCATTGCCTACATAAAATTCGATATAATCGGTACCGTTAATCGGTAAAAAATCATCTGCTTTTGCAATCTTTTGTGCAAAGGTTAATTGCTCTGACATAGTATAAATGTGTTTTTTTTCTGAAAAATAAATTTTAAATAAAAAGAGGGAAACGGTGTATCTATTTTAATCAAATTATGTTGTTGGAGATAACACCAACAACGTCGTTACAGCAAAAAAGGAAACATCAAAATTAGATTAATAGACAATATTATTCCCCAAACAAAAAAACTAACTAACTCCACTGAGCCATTATTATTTTTTTGAGCCTTTTCTTTACACGCACAAAGCCCGAATTAAAAAATTCTTTTTCCATTTTATCGGCATTTTCATTTTGGAAAGGTAAAGTTAGTATTTTTCGGGAAAATGAAAACACAAAACCCTTAAATTGGTAATGCTATCTATTGACCACCACCTTTCTATTGACCATATTCTCTCCATTAATTATTTGTACAAAATACATTCCATTACTTATTCCATTTAAAGGTAGCTGTGCTGTACTATTACTTTTATTATACTGCGTATAAAGCACTCTGCCGCTTATATCTGTTATGTTGATGGTGCTGTTAGGTGGTAGGTTAGCTATAGTTATGTTTGTATGTGCAGGGTTGGGGTAGATGGTTACAGTTTGTAGCGGATTGGTTATTTCTTCTGTGGGGAGCGAGCAGTCGGTATTGATTTTACCGAAATAATTATGAGAAGAATCTCCTGTAAAACGATGCTGCCCTAAGATAGCATCGCCGGAACCTATAAACCCACCTGCATGATTAAAAAAATACATCTCCTTACCAGAATCTTCTACTTTGCTTAAATAGATTACTTCTCCTCTTGGACCAGATGTACGCAAACTCCAAATATGGTCAAGCTTACCCATACCCTCCGCAGGGGGTAATACTTTAGCAACAAAAGCATCTATAGAACCATAAGGAATATTATTATTAGCAAGTGTTACCACTATGGCACTATCACCTATATAAGACGTATCTTCCATTTGCGTGAGTATATATGCAGCTATATATACATAACCCATATTATCCGATTTTATATTGGTAGTATATATATAGGTACTATCGCTTGGGTTATCCCAAAGCACGGAAGCAAAAGCCGTTTGCCCTCCGGTAGTTTCTAATCCCCATAGTACCGTACTCATATATTCCGATATATGTACCGTATCGCCATTACCAAAATCTACTTTCAATTCGGGAGTATTCATTGGACCATATAATGTCAAATACAGTATATTAGACTGACTAACATGAATATTCGATACTCTTACATTATTTTTTATAAAATTATAGTTCCTTTCCCACATTACTTGTCCCGTGCTGTTTATTTTAGTAATGGCACTATCTTTATGTATAAATGTATAAACATTATCATCATTGTCTATTGTAAGTATATGATTTATGTGACTAACGTAATCTCCTCCCGTAATATAAACATGAAAATGAAAATTAGTATATTGTTCTCCCCAATTAATCCATTGCAATTCGCCAAGTGCATTGAACTGTGCAATGCTAGTTTTAAGTTTTTGCCCAAAAAATTGCTGATTATTTATAGAAACCGTATCGTGCCCTGCATACATAGCTATATACAGCTTGTCGGTTTGGCTCATTTCGAAACCAAAAGGACTTATGCCGACAAATTGCTTAATCCAAAACGCATCTCCGGTTTTACCATTGAGCTTAAACAAAAAACCATTTACATTTTGGTTCTGTGTGGTATTTAGAACATTGCCAATTATTTGTTTATTTCCTACCGTAAAAGTATCTTGAACTATATGATTAGAAAACTTTCCTGTAACATATACATTTCCTCTCGAATCTAACTGCATATTATCTAACCACAACTTTCCATACACATTATCTTTGCCTATATAAGCATATTGATGCCATAAAAGATTATGATTGGCGTCTAATTTAAGAATGGTAAATCCATAATACGAATGTTTAATAAATGAAATAGGAACAGGAATTTGTTTTTTGCCTATATATAAAGTATCATCTGATTGCAAACCGGCTCTACTTATATTGCGAAGTATTATATACACATTGCCTTCATTATCGAACCTTGTAATACTGGGGGCAGAATGCGCTGCATATAATACACTGTCGCTCTTTATAGTAATACCCACAACATCTTCAAATTGCGGACACTCTTCTTGTTGGGCTGTAATGGTATGGCTAAGAAAAAATGATAATGATAATATGATAAATGTTTTTATAGACATGATTGATTGTTTTTGTGGGTTAGAAAAATGGATTGAATAATGTAGAGACGCACAATTGTGCGTCTCTACGGGGGGTACCTATTTTGCCACCATTACCGTTTTACCGTATCTTTTGCCATTGGTATCGGTAATGTCTATTCGGTACAATCCGGAAATAAAATATTTTACAGTTATTTCTAACATTATCAGGCTTAATTTAATACTTCTAACAAAACTTGTTTTGTTTTGTTTTGTTTTGTTTTCATAAAAAAATGTTTAAATTTAGAGAATTGTTTTTATTATCGTTCGCAATTTAATCATTTATATTTAAAAGTCAAAATATGATAATCCAATTCATCTTAAATGCTGCCTATAATGAACTTTTATCCGATAGTTTTTGTTGGAAATAACTCCAACAACGGCGAGAAAGTATATATATATCACTTAACGAATACTTGTGTCGGTATAGGTTACATCGGTACCATTCGATGGTATTGAACTGAAACTTTTCTTTATTTTAACCATAATATTGAAGTTTTTTGGCAACGTATTTTAGGCATACACATATATTGACTTTAGACAGGTTACTGAGCGTAGTCGAAGTATTAATTTTGACTTTATACAAAACATTCTTACATCATTAAGATTTTCTACCTTTGCAGCAACTAAATTTTAGTAATTGAAAAATCTGAGGCATATTCCCTTAGCGGAATTAGAACAACAACTGAAAGAATGGGAAGAGCCGAAATTTCGCGCAGCGCAAATCCACGATTGGATATGGAAAAAGCACGCCGGCTCCATAGAGCAAATGACTAACCTCAGTAAAGACCTTCGGGAAAAACTACACCAAGAATATTATATCCCTAAAGTAAGCATAGACCAAAGCCAATTTAGTAACGATGGTACCGTTAAAAGCAGATTCCGCCTCCACGACGACCGTTTTATAGAAGGCGTACTGATACCTACCGAAAAACGTATGACTGCTTGTGTATCGTCGCAAGTAGGCTGTAGTCTGAGTTGTAAATTTTGTGCCACAGGCTATCTTCCTCGCAGCAGAAACTTAGAATACGACGAAATAGTAGATGAAGTAACCCTCCTGAACCAACAGGCAGAAGAGCATTTTGGCAAAAAACTTTCCAATATAGTGTTTATGGGTATGGGCGAACCTTTGCTCAATTACAAAAATGTGCTTAAAGCTATAGATGCTATTACCTCTCCCGAAAAGTTAGGTATGAGCCCTCGAAGAATTACTGTTTCTACCGCAGGTGTAGCTAAAATGATAAGACAACTTGGCGACGATAAAGTAAAATTTAAGTTAGCTCTTTCTCTCCATGCAGCCAACGATAAAAAGCGCGACGAGATAATGCCCATTAACGAGAGCAACGACCTTAAATCGTTAATAGATGCGCTTAATTATTTTTACCAACAAACCAAAAACGAAATTACCTTAGAATATATCTTATTCGATAAATTTAACGACTCCTTGCAAGATGCCGAAGAGTTGGTAAAAGCCTATCGCCGCATACCTGCCGACTTAGTAAATATTATAGAATACAACGCCATAGACCAAGCTGATTACCGCAAACCCAACGAAGCAGTTACCAATAAATTTATGCAATACTTAGCAGCACACAAAGTAAATGCACGTCTTCGCCGAAGCAGGGGTAAAGATATAGATGCCGCCTGTGGTCAGTTAGCCAATAAGAATTAATTAAAAGACTACATTTTTTCCGGTACACTTATGCCTAATAAGTGCATAGATGTTTTGAGTGTATTTGCCGTCATTATGGCAAGCATTAATCTACATTTTTTAATGGTATCGTTTTCGGCTCTAATAATGCTGTGTTTGTCGAAAAACGAGTTAAATGTTTGCGCTAATTTAAAAGCATAATTACAAATTACAGATGGGTTGAGTTCGTCGCCCGCTTGCTTTACGATTAATGGAAACTGCTCTATTTGTATCAATAGTTTTGTTTCTAACTCTTCGAGTTGTACCTGCGATATATAATTGTTTAGTGCTGTTTCCCAATCTTGATTTTTACGCAATATAGAGCATATACGAGCGTGGGCATATTGTATAAATGCAGCAGTAAATCCGTGCAAGTCTATGGACTCGGCAGGGTTAAAAACCATTTTCTTTTTAGGTTCTACTCTAAGCAAGTAAAATTTTAAAGCTCCTAATCCAATAGTGTTATATAATTCTTCTAAATCTTCATTGGTAAAACCTTCTGTTTTTCCTGCGGCTTCTGTTTGTGCTTTTGCCAAAGCCGTCATTTCATCTATCATATCATCGGCATCTACTACGGTGCCTTCTCTACTTTTCATTTTACCACTTGGCAATTCTACCATACCATAAGATAAATGATACACTCCATCGGCACAGGGCTCGCCTAATTTTTTAAGAATAAGCTTTAGTACCTGCATGTGGTAGTTTTGTTCGTCGGCTATCACGTAAGCACTTAGGTCTGTGTGGTAATCATTGTATTTTAGTACGGCAGTTCCTAAATCTTGTGTCATATATACCGAAGTTCCATCGGCGCGTAAGAGTAATTTTTGGTCTAAGCCTTCCTCTTCGAGATTAATCCATACCGAGCCATCTTCTTTTTTATACAAAATACCTTTTTCCAAGCCTTGCATTACTAATTCTTTCCCTAATAAGTAAGTATTGCTTTCGTAATACATTTTGTCGAAGTCTAAGCTTAATTTACTGTATGTTTCATCAAATCCTTTATATACCCAACTGTTCATTTTTTCCCAAAGTGCATATACTTCTTTGTCGCCGGCTTCCCATTTACGGAGCAATTCTTGCGCTTCTTTAAAAATAGGTGCTTCGCGCTCCGCTAATGTATTATCCATTCCATCTGCAATTAATGTTTCCATTTCTTGCTTATAGACATCATTAAATTTTACGTAGTAATCTCCGACTAAGTGGTCGCCTTTAATTCCTGTACTTTCGGGAGTAGCACCATTGGCAAAACGCTGCCAGGCAATCATTGATTTGCAAATATGGATACCCCTATCATTTACTAAATTGGCTTTTATTACTTTGTTACCATTTGCTTTAAGTATTTCTGCTACCGACCAACCTAAAAAATTGTTTCTCAAATGCCCAAAGTGCAATGGTTTATTGGTATTTGGTGATGAATATTCAATCATAATGGTTTTGTTGCCATTATTATTTTTTCCAAAATTATTATCGGTATAATGTTGTTGTAAAAAATGTATCCAAAAACTATCTGCAATACTTAGGTTTAAAAACCCTTTTACTACCTCGTATCCGGTAATAAAATCGTTGTGCTCTGTTAGGTGCTTCCCCAAACTTTCGCCTAAAGCATCGGGCGAAGTTTTTAATGGCTTTAACAATGGAAACAGCACTACGGTATATGCTCCTGTAAATTCAGGTTTAGTTTCATTAACTAATATATCGCCTTCCGAAACAGAGGCATCGCCGAATAGATTATTTAAAGATTGTGTTGCCGCTTGCTTAATTAGCGTGATTAAAGAAGTTGTCATCTCTTGTATCTCCCCAAATATTTTTTTTCTTAAATAGAATAAGGGTGCGAAGTTACAAAGGCTAAATGTATTTTTAAGGGAAAAAAACAAGGATACTTGATTATCCATTTTAGGTATAAAAAGCGCAACAAAAAAATACCGGAACAAATTCCGGCATTTTTTTATTTTAAATTACAGCTTCCTGCAAAGTGCGAAGCATTTTGGTCGTGAATATGGCAGGAGTCAATCTGTGTACTTCTACTATATGCCCTTAGATCAAATTCTTTTTTATCACCAGATAAATAACTACAATAGCAAATCCCTTTTTCTTTCTTTTTACAAGCAGAATAAGTAAATAGAATTGCTAATGCTGCTAACGTTGCTATGATTAATCTTTTCATAAAAAATGATTTTTAGTTAATTAATATAGCTCAAATATCTTGCCAAAATGGGAAAAATCATTTTTTTTAACTAGTAAATTTTGATATATCAACAACACATTAATATTATTTCAATATTTAAATAGTCTTACACTATATGTACATAAGCAAATAACGATTGTCTGATTATAGCATTACTATTACCTTCGTATCATTAGTTGTACACTATGGATAGAAAGAAATTTTTAAAATCAATGGCAGTACTGCCAATTTTAGGTTCGGTTATGAAATTAAATATTTTAGAAAGCTTGGCTGCTAACTTCAGCCCTACGGAAACAATGCCGGCTCTTTTTTTAGGACACGGCAGCCCAATGAATGCAATCGATGAAAACGAATTTGTTGCAGGCTTTAGAAATATTGCAAAACAAATTCCCAAACCCAATGCAATACTTTGTATCTCTGCACATTGGGAAACCAAAGGCACTTATGTAACAGCAATGCAGCACCCAAAAACCATTCACGATTTTGGTGGTTTTCCACAAGCTTTATTCGATGTACAATACCCAGCACCCGGCAGTCCGGAATTGGCATTAGCAACTAAAAAAATAATTACAAAAACAGAAGTTGGGCTTGATGATAAATGGGGCTTAGACCATGGGGCTTGGAGCGTTATTAAGCATTTGTACCCAAATGCAAATATTCCGGTAATACAAATGAGCATAGACTATACTAAAGATGCCCGTTACCATTACGAGTTAGCTAAAGAAATAGCTGTTTTGAGAAAGAAAGGAATACTCATCATCGGGAGTGGTAATATGGTGCACAATTTGCGTATGGTAGCCTGGAATAAAATTAACGAAGCAGGATATGGTTTTGATTGGGCATTGGAAGCTGATGCGAAAATGAAAAATTATATTTTGAATGGCGATTTCAATCCCTTAATCAACTTTAAGTCTCAAGGCAGAGCATTCGACTTGGCTATACCTACTCCAGAACATTATCTGCCACTTATTTACACGCTTGCTTTGAAAGGTAGCAACGAAAAAGTAAGTTTATTTAACGACAAGGCAGTTGCCGGTTCGCTTACAATGACTTCTGTAAAAATTGGATAAAAAATAGCATTATTGCAAATGTGCTTTTTCTTTTAAATGCATGCTGCGAGCTTGGCAACAACAATTACAATCCTAAAACACAATAACAGTCCTCTTGTCTTTTCGATCGAAGAGAGAAATCTAAAAAAGACAAGAGATGCCTCCTATCGTCGGCATGACAAGGGGAAGTAAGAGGTGAATGGCAATTATTATTCAATGGCAATGTGAGTAAAATAATTTATAATAGATTATACAAAGAATTAATGATACAATTAACTAAATACTACAAAAAGTATATCGTCAAAGTATAAGTTATAAACTTTCCTAAAACACCACAATATTCTTTCTTGTCATTTCGACCGTAGGGAGAAATCTAAAAGATTCTATTTATTCAAAATTATTATTTAAGTTTGAGATTATGTTGCACAGATATTATGTTTATATATTAACTAATTCTTTAAAGACTGTATTGTATGTAGGTGTTACAAATAATATAGAACGAAGACTGAATCAACATACCTCAGATGCTATTGGCAACAAAATTACCTTTGCTGGTAAATATAATTGTACATACTTGGTTTATTATGAGGAATATCAATGGATACAAGCTGCTATTTCTAGGGAGAAAGAAATTAAAAAGTGGAGACGGGAAAAAAAGTTGGCGCTGATAGAAAATACTAACCCTGAATTTAAGTTTTTGAATGTTGATATTTTGAATTAAATACTAAAGATGCCTCCTATCGTTGGCATGACAAGGGGAAGTATGAGGTAAATAGCAATCTTAATAAAAAGGCAATTGAGTAAAATATTTTACATCAGATTTTGTAAAGTATAAGTGCTAAAAATTGAAAATATACAAAAACATATCGTCAATGTATAGCTTACACTTCCCTAAATCACTACAACAGTCCCCTTGTCTTTTCGATCGAAGAGAGAAATCTAAAAAAGACAAGAGATGCCTCCTATCGTCGGCATGACAAGGGGGAAGTAAAAGGCAAATATCAAACATCATTCAATGGCATTGTGAGTAAAATAATTTACATCAGGAAAATAAAGCATAAGGGTTACAAAAAATAAAAAAAGCATTTGCTATCGGAAAATCCGGAATTAAATATCAAGAAAATTATTGCTAAATTTATTTGGTTTTAAACACAAATCATTCCGACCGAAGGGAGGAATCCCATTTTAATCTATTGTTTGGTTATTTCCTATTTTGTGCGATGGGACACCAAATTAAGCAAGAGCATCCGTACAAAATAAGACGAAAAAGTAAGTTTATTTAACGACAAGGCAGTTGCCGGTTCGCTTACAATGACCTCTGTAAAAATTGGATAAAAAATAGCATTATCACAAATTTGCTTTTTGTTTTAAATACTCATAAATAGCAAGCTGAGACCGTAGTATAGGTGTGTTTTCATCTCGTTCTACATAAGTATTTTTTTGTTTGTTATCGAGTATTCTCCCTTTGTCGTTTTCTTGTAATTGAATACGCAAAATGTCTATTAATTCTTGTTTAATAGTCTTATCCAAAATAGGCACAGCTGCTTCTATTCTATGGTCGAGATTACGTACCATCCAATCGGCAGAAGAGATATATACTTTTTCGTTGCCGCCGTTATGAAATACAAATACTCTCGCGTGCTCTAAATATTCATCAATAATGCTTAATGCCTGAATCGGATATTTGAATAATTTATGCTGTGTAATGGCACAACAAATACCACGAATAATTAATTTTACTTTAACGCCTGCATTGGCAGCTTCGTATAGTTTTTCTATCAACACTTTATCTACCAAACTATTAAGTTTGATAATTACTTGCGCTTCTTTTTTGTTTTTGGCGGCTTTTATTTCCGACTGAATAAGGTTTAAGAAAACTTGTCGCATATTTAATGGAGCTACCGGCATTTCTTTGCACCACTTATTTTGCGGAAGTTTTAAATTTGGCTTTTCAATAAAATCAAAAACCTTAATGATGTCGGCAGTTATTTTTTTATTCTGGGTTAATAGACAATGGTCGCCGTAATAAGATGCAGTGTTCTCATTTAGATTGCCGGTGCTTACAAATCCGTAGTGATGCACTTTATTGAACTCTACTTTTTTAATCAGACATAGCTTAGCGTGTATTTTCATATCGGGTAAGCCTAATATTACTTTTACACCCTCGTCTTCGAGTGTTGTTTTCCATTCGAGGTTAGCTTCTTCATCGAATCTGGCTCTGAGTTCTAATACCGCAGTTACTTCTTTACCATTTCTAACTGCATTAATAAGAGCATTAATAATTTTAGAATTTTTGGCAAGGCGATAACAAGTAATTTTAATAGATTTCACGAATGGGTCTATGGCGGCTTCTCTTAATAAATCTATAATAGAATCGAAAGAATGATAAGGGAAATGGAGCATTATATCTTTTTTGTCCATTACATTCATAATGCGGCAGGGCTGTATTAAATCGGGATGCACAAAAGGCTTACTTCTTTGTTGTAAATCTTTAAATACCGATGATGGGAAGTTCATAAAATCTTTAAAATTATGAATTCTGCCACCGGGAATAAGATTGTCTTTTTTAGAAATATTGAGCCTTTTGGTAAGGTAGTCTAAAAACTGTGTATCAATATCTTTGTCGTAAACAAAACGTGTAGCTTTTCCTTTTTTTCTATTCTTTAATCCTTTTTCTAATTGCGCTATGATGTTGTTATTTACGTCGTTATCTATGTCGAACTCCGCATCTCTGGTTACTTTAATAATGTGCCCCATAAATCTGTCGAAGCCAAACGATAAAAACAAATTAGGCAAATTCCAACGGATAATATCTTCTAACAAAATTATGTTTTCCATTTTGCCATCTGAAGGCAAAATGATAAATCTTGGCAGCACCTTAGTAGGTATTTCTATAAGTGCGTATCGCTGTAAAATAGAGTTATCTTTATTGCCTAACACACAAGCCAGATAGATAGATTTATCTCTTAATAAGGGCATTTGTGGAATACTCTCAATCATTAGCGGAATAATTTGTGTTCTAACTTTTTCTTCAAAATAGTTTTTTACAAATATTCCTTGCGCTTTGGTAAGTTGTTTTTCGTTTTTAATAAAAATATTACTTAGTGCTAATTCTTTTATAATAGTATTATAGGTTTTGGTAAACAATCTTTGTTGTTCCATTACCTTAGTATGTATTTTCTCTAAAATCGCTTCTGGGTTATCTTCTAAGTGCATATTGGCTTTTTTGCCCAAAGCCGCCATACGATTGAGTGCGGCTACTCTTACTCTAAAAAATTCATCTTGGTTATTAGAAAAAATACCTAAGAATCTAAGCCTATCGTAAAGGTGGTTTTGGGTATCTATTGCTTCTTGCATTACCCTTTCGTTAAAGGACAGCCAACTTAAATCTCGTATTATTTTAGGCAACTTAGCAGTATTCATTCTTGGGGATTCAAAAAAAGTTAGTGTGTGTGTTCTATTGTTGCAAAAATACTCTGAAAGCAGCATTTAGAATATTAAATAATTATTAAAGTTTTTAGGCGGAATTTTTAACTAATGACTAGACATTACAGTTACACAAATTCTTTTTCCTAAGTTAATTTTTTCTAAAATCTATATCATTAAACCCTTTCTAAGGAAGCGCATTTTATTTTCCCAACCTTTATTACTATCTTTACCGAAATAGGATAAACACTGTATTTCTGAAATGATAACATTGGTATTTTTATGTTTTGTAGTGGCGGGACTAATGCTGGTAAGCGGTAAATTATTTAAAACTAAATATTCGTATTTAGTAGCGGGTATTCCTTTCCTATTATTTTCCTATTTTGCCTTATACATCCCCGAAATAGTTTGGGGACAAACCTTTGTTGCACATCGTAGTTGGATACCATCGGTGGGCTTAAATATTGACTTTAGAATAGACGGACTATCGCTCCTATTTGCATTGCTCATCACTGGTATTGGCACACTTATATATGTATATGCAGCCTATTACTTAAAAGGGCATAAACTAATATCGCGCTTTTATTGTTATCTAACATTGTTTATGGCTGCAATGCTGGGCGTGGTTTTGAGCGACAATGTATTAAGTTTGTTTTTGTTTTGGGAACTTACGAGTATTAGTTCTTTCTTTTTAATCGGCTTCGATAACGAAAACGAAGATGCACGCAAGAGTGCTTTAACTGCATTAGGCATAACAGGATTGGGTGGTTTTTTACTATTGGCGGGCTTTATTATTTTAGGTTCTATTGCAGGTACTAACTCTATAAAAGAGATGTTACTTTCTTCGGAAGTATTAAAGCAATCGAGCGAATACCATTTAATATTAATTCTAATTTTTGCAGGAGCATTTACAAAGTCGGCACAGTTTCCGTTTCATTTTTGGTTACCCGGAGCTATGAAAGCACCTACACCGGTATCTGCTTATTTACATTCTGCTACAATGGTAAAAGCCGGCATTTATCTTTTGGCACGCTTTGCTCCTGTGTTAGGCAATACGCCAATGTGGCAAAACACTTTAATAATCGTTGGTGCTATTACGATGTTATATGCTGCTATTCATTCTATTTTCCGCACAGATTTAAAAGGCATATTAGCTTATTCTACTATTGCATCTTTAGGCATATTGGTAATGTTGATTGGCATAGGTTCGGAAACTGCATTAATAGCGTTTTCGGCATTTATTGTGGCACACGCATTGTACAAAGCTGCATTGTTTTTATCAGCCGGTATTATAGACCATAAAGCACATACAAGAGATGTAACCCTACTTTCTGGTTTAAGAAAAAAAATGCCCAAAACCGCATTAGCCGCAATAGTGGCAGCGTTATCGAGTGCGGGTATTCCTTTATTTTTTGGGTTTATCAGTAAAGAACTTATTTATGAAAGCACTTATCATTTAGGAAATAATTTTGCATTAGCACTTACCATTATAACTGTAATAGCTAATATCTGTATCTTATATGCAGGTTTTCAGGTAGGGATAAGACCTTTTGTAGGGCAATTACCCGAAAAGCTAAATAATGTAAAACGTGTTTCTCCTTACTTATGGCTACCACCTTTATTACTGTCGGCACTATCTATATTATTTGGTGTTTTTCCGGAAATGGCAAACGAACTTATTGTAAAATATGTAGCGCAATCGATACACAATAAACCTATAGAATTTAGCTTAAAAATATGGCACGGATTTAATGTCGTTTTAATGCTAAGTGGCATCACTATTGCAGGTGGGATATTTCTGTATTTTATGGTTAAACCATCTCATAAAGCAGAGAGTGTATTACAAAAAATAGAAGCAATTTCTCCACAGAAAATAATAAAAAGCATAGTATTTGGTTTTAAATTTATTGCAATGAAATACACCAAAACTATGCACAATGGATATTTGCGTGTATATCTAATGACGATAATCATATTTTTTATAGGATTAGTAGGGTATAGACTTTTTGCAGAAGTGCCATTAAAAATCAATACAGACCATTTATCGGAATTTAAACTTTATGAAGTAGTAATTTTCAGCATAATGGTAGTTACTATTTTCTTAACTATTTTTACTAAATCACGATTAACCGCAGTAGCAAGTTTGGGCATTTTGGGATATTCTATTTGTTTATTATTCGTGTTTTATGGCGCACCCGATTTAGCGATGACGCAATTTACAATAGACACGCTTACTGTTGTGTTGTTTGTATTAGTATTATTTAAACTACCGTCTTTCTTAACTTTCAATAATCGATTGATACAGTTTAGAGATGCCGCAATTTCTATTGCTTTTGGGGTGTTAGTATCGCTTATTACATTGCAGGCATTAGTGGCTCCGGCTAATAAAGAGATTAGTAAATATTATGCTGAAAATGCGTATATTTTAGCCAAGGGAAAAAATGTAGTAAATGTTATATTAGTAGATTTTAGAGGAATGGATACTTTAATAGAAACCATAGTGCTCACCATTGCAGCATTGGGTGTTTACAGCTTATTAAAGTTAAGGGTGAAATCGTCGGAGAAAGAATAAATGTTACAAAGTAATAATGAAAAGTAAAAATTTTAAAACATTGAAAATAAATTCATAATTAATAATTAAATAAAGTGCGTTCAACTATTTTACAAACGGCATCTAACTATTTGTTGCCATTATTATTATTGTTTTCGATTTTTATATTGCTAAGAGGGCATTACAATTCCGGTGGTGGTTTCGTAGGGGGCTTAGTAGCGTCCATTGCCTTTGTGGTACACTCTTTTGCTTATGGCATCAAAAGTGCTAAATCTTTTTTTAAATATAATCCGGGATTTTTAATTCCGTTTGGTTTATCTATTTCTATATTGAGTGCTATTATACCAATGATTTTAGGAGAGTCTTTCTTAACCGGACTTTGGTTAGCAGAATCGGTAGCAGTAATCGGCAGTATTGGTACTGCATTATTTTTCGACATTGGCGTATATTTTGTAGTTATTGGTGTTACTTTAACCATTTTATTTACAATTGCAGAAACAGAATAATACAGACATTGGTTTAAACTTTTTTTGATGGAATTATTACTTATCGTGTTAATTGGACTTTTGTATTCATCAGGTATATATATGATGTTTCGGCGCAGTATGGTGAAGCTGTTAATCGGCTTAATATTATTAGGCAATGGGGTAAACATTCTTATCTTTCTGATGGGCGATATTGCAAAAGGGAAACCACCACTTATCTCGGAAAACGAATCTGTGTTTACAGGAGCTTATGCCGACCCTGTACCACAATCTTTGATTTTAACTGCCATTGTAATTAGTTTTGGCTTACAAGCATTTGCTATTATTTTATTAAAAAGAGTTTACAGCTTAACCGGCTCCGACGATTTGGATTCGCTAAATACTTACGACGACGATATATGAGTACTAATTTCATCTTATTTCCGATACTGGCACATATGATTACAGCTGTAGTATTAATATTCTTTTGGCAAAGAATACAGGCGCAGCGTATTGTCAGTATTATCGGAAATACGATTGCATTAATATTAAGTTTCCGGTTGTTTATATTAGTATGGAACGGCGGATTTCTTTCCTTACAAGCAGGTGGTTGGAAGCCGCCATTCGGCATTACATTTATTGCAGATACTTTTAGCGCAACCTTAATTTTGCTTACTTCTATTGTTAGTTTTGCCATCGGTATTTTTTCTACCGTAGGAGTTAGTATTAACAGAATTAAGTATGGCTATTTCCCTATTTTTCACTTTCTGATTATGGGGCTTTTAGGCGCATTCCTTACCGGCGATATATTTAATCTGTACGTATGGTTCGAGATTGTTATTATCTCTTCTTTTGTTATGATGACTTTGGGAGGGAAAAAACCACAAATGGAAGGAGCAATAAAATACGTTGCAATGAATATGCTCGCATCGGTAATATTTTTAACGGCAATTGGCATTTTATATGGCATTACAGGAAGCCTAAATATGGCTGACCTATCAGTAAAAGTAGCACAGATAGAAAACAGAGGATTAGTAAATGTAACTTCAATGTTGTTTTTTGCGGCATTTGGTATTAAGTCGGCTGTTTTTCCTTTATACTTTTGGCTACCATCTTCTTACCACACACCACCTTCGGCTACTGCGGCTATCTTTGGCGGACTGCTTACAAAATTAGGCGTGTACGCTTTGTTGCGAATGTTTACATTAATATTTACGCCCGATAATTTTACCCTTATTTTATTTATAGTAACTGCAATATTAACGATGCTAACCGGTGCTTTAGGAGCCGTAAATAAAAGCAGCATTCGCAGAATGTGGTCTTATCTTATTGTGTGCCATATTGGGTATTTACTCGCCGGATTAGGATTGCATACACATATAGCCTTAGCAGGTGTAGTATTTTATTTAATGCACGACATCATTGTAAAATCCAATATATTTTTAGCCGGTGGCATTATTTACAAAATAAGCGGCAGTACAGATATGAGAAGATTAGGGGGATTATATAAATATTTCCCTGGCTTTTCTTTAATCTTTGCATTGATAATATTTTCGCTTTCAGGAGTACCACCGCTATCTGGTTTTTGGGGCAAAATATATTTAATACAAGAAAGTTATAGTGCTGGTAATTACATCTTATTATTTACAATAGTACTGGCAAGTTTTATTACATTAGCTTTAATGGTAAAAATTTGGGCAGAGATATTTTGGAAAGAGTCGCCAAAGCCATTGGAGTCTGTAGAAAATAGTTTTGCAGAATTACCAATGCTAAAAAAAATATTTTTAATTTCCCCTATAATAATGCTATTATCGGTATCACTTTTTATTGGTTTTAATGCAGAAATGTTTTTTCATATAGCCAATAGAATAGCAGCCGAAATGATGGATACAAGTACATATATACAAGCAGTGTTAGGGAAGTAATAAAAGAGAATATGGTAAAGCAGTTTTTAATGAACATAATGTTGACTTTTGTGTGGGTAGCACTCACAGGTCATCTTAATTATGCCAATTTTTTCTTTGGTTTTGCCTTTGGCTTTTTTATACTTTGGTTAATAGACAGAAGAAAAAGCAGTAAAGAAAACGACAGAAAATACTTTAACAGAGTACCCAAAATTATCAAATTCTTTTTGATGATGACTTACGATATGCTCAAAGCTAACATAGCAGTAACCTACGAGGTAATAACACCTAAACTAAATATGCAACCCGGTATAGTACAATACGCAATGGATGCACAAACCGACTTTGAAATAACGATGCTGTCCAACATAATTTCGCTTACACCCGGCACATTAATATTAGATGTAAGCGAAGACAAAAAAGTATTGTATATACACGCAATGTACTTAGGTGATAAAGAAAAATTTGTAGAAAATATCAAGAATAGAATTGAAAAAAAAATGTTAGAAATATTACGATAGCAAGATGACTTTAAACGACTATATGATGTATGTAATAATGCCTATACTCTGCCTTTCGGTGGTGTTAGCATTTATTCGATTTACAAAAGGGCCCGATACAGTAGATAGAGTAATTGCATTAGATTTAATCATTACTATTGGTGTAGCCATTATCGGGATATTCAGTATTATCTCTAAACAATCCGCATTCTTAGACGATGCAATGATATTAGCACTAATAGCATTTTTAGGCACTATTGCATTCTCTTATTATTTAGAAAAAAAAGGAAGAAAATAACTCTATATGACAGACATACTCATAATGATACTTGCCACAATAGGCTCTCTATTTATACTGATAGCAGCAGCAGGCATACTACGTATGCCAGATTTTTATCTGCGCTTGTCCGTAACCATTAAAGCCGCTACACTTGGTGTGGGCTGCACATTAGCTGCCGGTGCCATTTTTTTCGACGAATTTTCTGTAACATCTAAGGTAATAGCTATTATTTTTTTCTTGTTTATTACCGCACCTATTGCAGGGCACATGATTGGTCGTACTGCATATTTTACCGGAATAGGTCTATGGAATAAATGCCAATTAGATGAACTCAAAGGAAAATACGATGCCAAAACCCACGAATTAAAAAGTGAGATTTCGGAATTAGACGAAGAATATAAAGAAGATGGCAAACCGGATATTTAAAACATATAAAATTTACAACGCGTCATTCCAATAGCTGTTACAAATATGTATTTGTTTGAAAAATAATTTTACTTTTACCGAATGAATCACAAACCCATCAGGATAGGCGGAGTGCCGGAGCACTTTAACCTTCCAATACATTTAGCAAACGAACGCGGTATGTTTGCAGAAAGAGGTATAACTATAGAATGGACGGACTTTTATGGCGGAACAGGACAAATGTGCAAAGCACTCAGAGAAGACGAAATAGACATTTGCATATTACTCACCGAAGGAATAATTAAAGACATTATTCACGGAAACCCCAGTAAAATAATTAGTGAATATGTAGTAACACCACTCACTTGGGGCATTCATACAAGTGCTAACAATACATTAAAACACTACAAAGATATTTTTGATAAAAAATACGCCATAAGTCGCTTAGGTTCGGGATCGCACTTAATGTCCATAGTAGATGCTAACACTAAAGGTTATGAGCTTAAACCAGAACAATTTACCATCATCAACGACATAAACGGAGCATTAGAATCCTTAGGAAGAATGGAAACCGATGTATTTTATTGGGAAAAATACACCACTAAACCTTATGTAGATGCCGGACAATTTAAACGCATAGGCGAGTATCTTACGCCTTGGCCCTGCTTTGTTATTGCCGCTTCCGAAAAAATAATTAAAGAACAAAAAGACAATCTAATACGTACTCTGCGCACCATTCACGACAGTTGCGATAAGTTTATGCAACGAAGCGAAGAAGTTATTCCGTTAGTTGCTGAACGCTACGCTCTAAAAACACCCGATGTGGAAAGATGGTACCATAGTACAGAGTGGGCAATGCACGGTTGGGTATCGGAAAAAATGATAGAAAGCATTATTTTTTACTTACAAAAAGCAAATATAATTTCGGAAACCGACGAAATACCCGAACTGATTTGGAAGCGTAATTAATTAAAGAAAAGGTCATTGTAAATGGCATAAAATAGACCATTACCGTACAGACTTTTATAAATATAAAATATGCTGTCTGTACTTTTAAAGAATCCATTTTTACTCTTACTCATTCCTTTTGTAGTGGGTATTCACTTCTATACATTAGTAGATTATAGCCTTTCTAATGTTGGATTATTAGTAATGTTATTATTTTCGGTAGCATTATTTATACTACTACATTTTCTCAAAAGAACTTCATCATTTTTGCAATTAGGCAGAATGGCTTTGCTTGCTGTTTCCTTTTTCGTGTTAGGAAACATCTCTATGTCCTTGAATGACATAAAAAACACCAAACAGTGGTATGGACACTCCATTAATAACACACAAGCTTACAAAGTAACACTTACGGATTTGCCGGTAAAAAAAGAAAAATCTTGGGTGCTGCAAGTCGATATTATTGCAGCTATTCAAGATAATAATGTAGTACCTACAAAAGGGAAATGTTACCTATACATTTTTTCAAAAGACACTGCTTTAGCATTACATAAAAACGATGAAATAATTATACCCAACGACTTGGTAAGCATAAGCAATTCGGGCAATCCTTATGGATTTGATTATGCTGCATATTGTAGTGCAAAAGGAATTTTCCATCAAATATTTGTACAACCCGACGACATTATAATTTGGAAACAAAACGCAGCAAAACAAGATGTTTTTTCTTTAATAAAAGCGACTGTAAACACAAGCATAGCAAAGAACGTAAAAGACCCTACCACATCGGGTTTAATGCGTGCCATTATGCTTAATGAACGCGCATTGCTCCACGACGATATTTGGAAAACTTATTCGCAGACAGGCATAGTCCATATCATTGCTATTTCAGGAATGCACGTTACCATATTGTTTGGGTTATTGTTATACGCACTATTTTGGATAAAATCTAAAAAATGGCAGTGGATAAAATATGCAATTGGCTTACCTATAGTTTGGATTTATGTTATCCTTACCGACAACCCTGCATCTGCAGTAAGAGCAGCAGTTATGTTTAGCATTGTAGCATTAAGTATATTTTTAAATAAAGACCAAAAGCCTATAAACTCTTGGTCGGCAGCAGCATTTTTTATGCTTTTTTTACAACCGATGTGGCTCTACGATGTAGGAATGCAATTATCTTTTTTGTGTATTCTTTCTATAGTTTTATTTTACAATCCTATCTATCGATTATTCTATTGCAAAAACAAAATCATTGATAATTTATGGAAAGGTATTGCCGTAAGTATTGCAGTGCAGATATTAGTAGTGCCAATAGTTATTTATTATTTTCATCAGTTTCCTATTTGGAGTATAGTAGCTAATATACCAGCCGGAGTGTATAGTATTATATTAATGTACGGAACTATAGCCATAGCTATACTTTCGCCTATAGGAGTAGATTGCGTTTGGATAGGCGACATACTTGCTTGGTGTACTCATTGGTTTAATCATTTCATTGCATTTCTTGCTCTATTATCGCCACAAAGATTAACGCACTTATTCATAGATAGTTTCGATTTCATTTTGATGATGTTAGCAATTTCTATGCTTTCCATTTCTGTATTTACACCAAAGGCTAATTATGTAAAAGCAGGTTTAGTGTCATTAATTATACTGTTTATTACACTTACCGTAAAAGATTACAAAGCAGTAAAAAGAGAAATGCTAATTGTGTATAATAGCAATGGAACGAGTAGCGCAGATTTCATTATTGGCAAAAAACATTACCCTATACAATACACCAACGACAGCATTTCGGATAAAGTGCAATTAGGTATAATAAACCCTGCAAGAATAGGTTTTAGAGTAATGAAGAAGGGAAATACATCTCTTTTAAAAAATGGAATTCAATGGAAGGGAAAGACTATATTGTTTTTACAAAACGAAGGCGACAATGTTAATATTAATGCAGATATAATTGTACTATCAAAATCGGTAAATAACGTAGAAAAAGCGATTGATAATACCAAAGCTAAAAAAGTAATTTTAGATGGAACTATTAATCGCTCGTTAGCCCAGCGGATTTCTCACAAAATGAAAGAGCACGGAGTAGAAGTACATTCTGTTATTAATGATGGTGCTTGGGTAGAATATTAAAAGAGAGAGGCTATACCAATAGGATAACCTCTCTCTTGCAATTATTATTTTAAAGAAACAAGAAATTTATTCTTTAGTAATCGTAATTCTTTTACTAATACTATTTCCATTTGTTTTAATAATGACAGAATATATTCCATTACTCCAACTTTCAGTAGATATAGTAGTTGGATTTACAGAATCTACATTTTCAATTTGCTTCATAATTCTGCCTAAAGCATCGTAAATAGTAAGAGATTCTATGTTTAATTGTCCGTTATTTTCTATGGTTATATAGTTATTTGCAGGGTTAGGATAAATAGATACATCTGTATTGTTAGTCAATTCTTTAGTGCTAACCAATATGGTTCTTTTTTTAGTTATTACAGCCGTAGTGGCACATTCGTTTTCTAAATGCAACGTTACTGTATATTCACCGGTAGAAGGAAATTGATGGTTGATGGGACTACCTGTTTGAGTAGGAGAGCCATCGCCGAAATCCCAATAATAATTAGTAGTGTTAAATACGTGAGCTACAAAAGTGTATTTGCCTGATATAATTCCTGGCCAAGGATTCATATCAAAATCACCATAGGGATATTTTTCCATTAACAATTCAATAGAGTCGGTTATGCTACATCCTGCTGTATTGGTAACAGTTACATAATAAATACCAGGAGTGGTTACACTTAGAGTTTTGTTAGTGCTATTGTCATTCCATAAATACTCACTACCCGGATTGCCTGCATCGAGAGTAATGGATAACCCAGTACAAATAGAAGTATCATTACCTAAATCTACTTCCGGTACTATATCGTTTATAGTAACTTTAACAGTATCGGAATAACAGCCGCCATTGCCTGAATTAATAAAAACTCTAAACCAACTATCTAAATTTAAGTTTGGTTCTATCCAATTAGGTTGGCTCGAATTGGGTATGTTTGTAAAATTAGTACCGTCATCTGAAATTTGCCATTGGAGTATTCCAGAAGCATATCCCGAATTGGGAAGGAGGTATAAGCTTGCGTCTTGTCCCGAACACAAAGTGTCTATATCTGTATTAGCTGTAAAAACAGGAGCTGTTCTAACCGCATTTAAAGTGTCGTTTGTTTTATCTGTATCATTAGTAACCCCAGTCCAGGCTTTTATAGTATTGCTGCCAGCATTAAAAGTAGCACTACCTAATGTTATTATATCTACAACCGATGGCTGTAAAGTACCAGTATAGGTATATGGTGTTTGTGCAATATTGTTAATAGACCAATGTACCTGAAAGTTACTAATATCATTTGTACCATAGTTCTGTATAGATACTTGTACGGTTTGTTGATTAGCACAAACAGGACCAGTAGGAGATATTAATGCCTTTACACCACCATCTCCAGCAAGTGGCATTACTACTAAGCCATAATCTTCCGCTTCACCATAATCGTCTAAACTACAAGCATCAAATGTAGTGCTATAATATGCACAGCGAATTCTCATTCTTTTTGTTCCCGGTGTAGCAGTTAAAGGTATTACAAAAGAACCTGTAACAGTTTGTCCCCCAAAAATATAAGTTGAGGATGCATACATTTCTTCGCCTGCATCTGCAAAAGAACCATTGTTATTCCAATCCACCCAAATTTTATAGCCTTGATCATAAGATGGGTTATTGGTAAAAGAATAATTAACGGTAGCTCCCTGCAATCCTGTATGTATATGCGTAGCAGAATAATTGCTATATCCTAATATACTACTGGGACATCCTGTATAATTGTTAGTTATGTTTGTACTTCCTCCCGTAGTAGAAAACGACTCAATATAATCCCCCCAATCACATCCGTCATAATATGCTGGAGTACACCAAGTCTGCGCAGTAGCATTGTTGGTAGTTTGTAATAATAATATTGTTAGTATAAATGCTGTAAATACTTTTACCATAATAAAAAAATTAAGAAAAAAATTATCAATGGTGTAAATATACTACAATTTTATTAAACTGCTTGATAATTAAATATTTTTTTTCTTCTATGTTTATAATATATATAGCATTTAAGTTTGCAATTAAGCTACATTTAAGCGAAAAGTTATGGGACTACATTTAAAAATAGCATTACATAATGTGATACTTTAGGATGCTTGGGTAAACTAAGAAAATGTAATTTTGCCAATAATTGTTTTACTATTCACAAGTAGCCAATTCAAAAATATAGAAACATTGAAACAAACATTATTACAAGCAATAAATGCAGCAGGTAGTTTAATACAACAAAGGTTCCAAACCGATTTTGCAATAAACAGTAAGGATACTATTAATAATTTGGTTACAGAAATAGACGAAGCTGCCGAAAGATTAATTATTCAAATTATTAAAGACAAATTTCCGCAGCACGGAGTTATAGGTGAAGAATATGGCTCTAAAGATTTAGAGTCGGAGTACAAGTGGATAATAGACCCTATAGACGGAACTGTAAATTTTGCTCATGGTGTACCGCTGTGCTGCGTGAGTATAGGCTTGATGTATGGCGATGACATTGTTTTAGGAGCAGTATATAATCCTATGATGAACGAACTATTTTTCGCCGAAAAAGGAAAAGGGGCAACATTAAATGGGCAGCCTATAAAAGTTTCTGCCAAAAGCGACTTGCAACAATCGTTTTTAGTTACCGGATTTCCATATCAGTATCCCGAAGGGAAAGACCCTGTGCGTATCTTCGAGCATTTTTTAAAAAAAGGATTACCAATAAGAAGATTAGGCTCTGCGGCATTAGATTTGTGCTGGGTAGCGGCAGGTCGTTTCGATGCATTTTGGGAATATAACTTACAGCCTTGGGATATGGCTGCGGGCATACTTATAATAGATGAAGCAGGAGGTCGGGTTAGTGATTTTTCGGGTAGTAAAATGACTGTTTGGAACAAAGAAATAATAGCCAGCAATGGCATATTACACGAAATGTTATTGTCAGAAATAAATAGTGTATTATAATTTAGGTTAAATTTGCGCAATTTTATTAAAAGATAATAATTAATGAAAGTTACAGAACATATAGCACAAGCGGATAAAACTCTAATCTCTTTTGAGGTATTACCACCCGTAAAAGGCAATAGTATAGATTCTATTTTTAAACATTTAGACCCCTTAATGGAGTTTAAACCCGCTTTTGTAAATGTTACTTACCATAGAGCAGAGCAAATATTCAGAAAACGAAGCGATGGTACTTTTGAAAGGGTAGAGATTAGAAAAAGACCCGGTACCGTTGCTATTTGCGCAGCTATTATGAACCACTATAAGACAGATGCCATTCCGCATCTAATCTGTGGCGGATTTAATAAAGAAGAAACCGAAAATGCACTGATAGATTTAAGTTTTTTAGGAATAGATAATGTATTAGCATTACGTGGAGATGCGCCTTCTAACGAAAAATTTTTTACACCGCATCCGCAAGGACACAGATATGCAGTAGAATTAGTGGAGCAAATTAAAAATCTAAACGAAGGCAAATACCTACAAGATGATATAATTAATGGCGGTAGATCTAACTTCTGTATAGGTGTGGCAGGCTACCCCGAAAAGCACTATGAAGCTGCTAACTTCGACTTAGATATGCACTATCTTAAAAACAAAATCGAAGCAGGTGGAAATTATATAACTACCCAAATGTTTTTTGACAACAAACATTATTTTTCTTTTGTAGAAAAATGTAGAGCAGAGGGCATAGATGTCCCTGTCATTCCGGGACTAAAACCGATTACGAGAAAACAACAACTTACCCGCCTGCCAAGTATATTCCATATAGACATACCTAATGAGCTTACTACCGAAATGATGAAATGTAAAACCGACGAAGCCTGCGAACAAGTAGGGACCGAATGGCTGATACACCAAAGCAAAGAGTTATTGAAAGCCAATGTTCCGGTATTGCATTACTACACATTAGGCAAGCCAAGTGTTATTTATAATGTGGCAAAGGCGATATCGTAAGATTATTTTACGGTATATCAGCAATTGAAATTAGTAACTAAAGATAGATTTTCTTATTTTTACCAAAAAAACTATGAAATGTT
>CAYUXT010000025.1:0-51218 GCA_964448955.1 uncultured Taibaiella sp.
ATGCTATTTTTTATCGCAAAAATAAGCTACTCCCCAGTTTTTTGATGTGTGCCGAATTATGGCGGATTCGAAACCGAAATGCCTACTGCACTGTGCCTTGGAGCAAATGGCAACTTGTGGTTGGGTGGTATGATAGGAGGATTTTACAATGAAACTAATAAAGGTAATGTATTGGAATGGTTTGATGAGGGTGATGCTTGGGTATTACAGGTGGACACAAATGGAAACATTATTAACCAGCGTACTATTGGAACTAATAATACAGAATACCTCGACTGTCTTTATCCTCTTGATGACGGAACAGTAATTGCTGCCGGAAGATATAATCATAACACCAACCTGCCACATCCCTCTACTGTACCACATACACCCGGCTTCCCTTTGACTAATAATGGCGAAATAGATGTTTTTATCGCTCATTTAAGCCCCGAAATGGATTTAAGCACTAAAACCCAAAGTAAGTCATTGGCTACTTGGCAAATTTACCCTAATCCATCGGACGGTAATATTATAGTTACCATCGAAGGAAAAGTAGAAAAATACACTATAAATATATCGGATATGAGTGGCAAATTAGTTTATACAGGTAAACTCAAAAATAATAAGCTGGAAATAGATACCAAAGCATGGGTAAAGGGAATTTATACGGTAACGCTTTACCAAAAAAACCAACTATCTGAAACGAAAAAATTAACCATAAAACAACAACCATAACCTTCAATCTGTAATCTCTAAAATAATAACGGATGAAAAAGCATTACTACTATCAGCCATTCTAATGGCAACACTCGGTATTACGGTATCGGTACAAGATGGGATTAAGGGTTTCGAGGATGTTTTGTAATATAAAATGAGATTGCTTCTTAAAAGTTTGGCTTTAATCCTTTTGTCTAAATCCAATAGGCGTAATAGCCAAATTTTCTTCGCAATGACAAAGCGAGTGTGTAAGAGTACGAGTGTAATGCAGTATGTGTAATGGCAGCGAGAGTAAAGACGGCAAGAGCAGCACCACACTAAACTCGCACCGTCTTTGCGAGGATTTTTGAGGCGGTAACGATGCATCTAAAGAAGAAATAGGACAAAAATACGACCTTACCAAAGAGCGTATCCGCCAGATTAAAGAGCGTGCTATTAAGCGTTTACAAAAAACAAGATATAGCGGTTCGCTAAAATCTTATTTAGGATAAAACACAAACCACAATTAATATTAAAGGCAATCAAAACACATTTGGTTGCCTTTTTTGTTTCTTTGGCAATGGAGGGAGTAAAGAAAAATTTGAACTTATAGTAACAATTAATAGTTGGCAATTCAATTTCGATTTAATGCTATTTTTTTCTTTTAACTATTTCCGTAAAAAAATTATCTTTGCCTTTTATCAAACGTAATTTTCTATTTATATAATTCTATATTTTTTATGAATTTTCAACTTACAGAAGAACAATTAGCAGTACAGCAAGCAGCGAGAGATTTTGCACAAACCGAATTATTGCCGGGTGTTATCGAACGCGACGAACACCAAAAGTTTCCTACAGAGCAAATAAAAAAATTAGGAGAGCTTGGTTTTCTTGGAATGATGGTAGATCCCAAGTATGGTGGCTCAGGAATGGACGCTATTTCTTACGTTTTAGCAATGGAAGAAATCTCTAAAGTAGATGCTTCTGCTTCTGTGGTTATGAGCGTAAACAATTCGCTTGTTTGTTGGGGATTAGAAACTTATGGCAATGAAGAGCAAAAACAAAAATACTTAGTTCCATTAGCATCGGGACAATGCATAGGCGCATTTTTACTATCCGAACCCGAAGCAGGCTCCGATGCAACTTCACAAAGAACCATAGCAGAAGACAAAGGAGACTATTATCTTTTAAATGGCATTAAAAACTGGATTACAAATGGTAGCACAGCTACTTATTATTTAGTTATAGCCCAAACAGATATAGACAAAAAACACAAAGGCATTAATGCTTTTATCGTGCATAAAGATTGGGAAGGAGTAACCGTAGGAGCAAAAGAAAACAAATTAGGTATTCGTGGTAGCGATACACACAGTATCTCTTTTCAAGACGTAAAAGTACCCAAAGAAAACAGAATAGGCGAAGACGGTTTTGGATTTACATTTGCGATGAAAACTTTAGGTGGCGGAAGAATAGGCATTGCTTCTCAAGCATTGGGTATAGCAAGTGGTGCTTTGGAATTAGCTGTTAAATATTCTAAAGAAAGAAAAGCATTTGGCACCGAAATTATGAACCACCAAGCTATTGCTTTTAAATTAGCAGAAATGGCAACTGCGATAGAAAACGCAAGGTTATTATGTCTTAAATCTGCGTGGGAAAAAGACAACCATTTAGATTATACCCTTAGCGGCTCTATGGCAAAACTATATGCTTCTGAAATAGCACAGTGGGTTACAAACGAAGCAGTACAAATTCATGGAGGATACGGCTATGTAAAAGAATTTCACGTAGAACGCTTATTGCGCGATGCTAAAATTACACAGATATACGAAGGTACCAGCGAAGTTCAAAAAATCGTTATCAGCAGAACTATTTTGAAATAAGCTTATTGATTGCCCCTGTGTAAAACACACATTATTCTAAATTCCCTTATCTATTACTCAAGATAAGGGAATTTAAGCTTTATAAAATTAGCTTGTGCATTGGTTCGGCTATATGCTTAACGTACTCAAAACCCCACGAGCCCCCCAAAGCTCCACTCTGGACATTGACTGAAAATTTTCCCTTTTGTAAAATTCTTTTAACGGTTTGTTAAACCCAATTTTGTACTAATTTAATATTTCTTATTTTTACACCTCTAAAAAATCTACTGAACAGTTTTTATAAAAATGGAAAACAATCTTACTTCCTCCGGCGGTGTGGACATTAGAGCTTTAAACGAAAAAATAGAACAAAAGAGTGCTTTTATAGATCTGCTCTTAATGGAGTTAAACAAAACATTAGTAGGACAAAAGCAAATGGCAGAAAGACTGATTATAGGTCTGCTTACCCAGAGCCATATCTTACTCGAAGGCGTGCCGGGATTAGCCAAAACGCTTGCTATTAAATCGCTCGCATCTGCTATTAACGGTAAGTTTAGTCGCATACAGTTTACACCCGACTTGCTCCCTGCCGATGTAATTGGCACGATGATTTACAATCCGCAAGAGCATAAATTTGAAGTAAGGAAAGGTCCTATTTTTGCCAATTTTGTATTAGCCGATGAAATTAACCGTGCGCCAGCCAAGGTACAAAGCGCATTATTGGAAGCTATGCAGGAAAAACAAATTACCATTGGCGACAATACCTATAAGCTCGAAGAGCCATTTCTTGTATTAGCCACCCAAAACCCTATAGAACAAGAAGGCACTTATGCTCTTCCCGAAGCACAAATAGACCGCTTTCTGCTTAAAGTAGTAATTACATACCCTAAAATAGAGGAAGAAAGATTTATCATCAGACAAAATCTTAACCCCGAAGGAGCTTCTGCCATTAATCAGGTAGTAAGCAAAGAAGAAATAGTAGGAGCCAGAAAATTGGTTAGAGAAGTGTATATGGACGAAAAAATAGAACAATACATTTTGGATATAGTGTTTGCTACTCGTTTCCCCGAATCGTACAAATTAGGCAAACTCAAACCACTAATTGCTTATGGCGGTTCGCCAAGAGCAAGCATCAGCTTAGCACACGCAGCCAAAGCGTATGCTTTCATCAAGCGTCGCGGTTATGTAATACCAGAAGACATAAGAGCCATCTGCCACGATGTATTGCGCCACAGAATAGGTCTTACCTACGAAGCCGAAGCCGAAAACATTACTACCGAAAACATCATTAACGAAATATTGAACGTAGTGGAAGTACCTTAATAATGGACAGTTGATAGTGGACAGTTGATAGTTGATAGCCTTTGAAACGAAAGTATTATTTATCTACTTACATTGATGAAACAAATAAATAGAAATCTAAACCCTAAATTACTAAATCATAATGGCTAAAAGTATTGTAGAGGAAAAATCATTCTTGTTGGCTATTCAAATTGTCAATTTGTACAAAAAATTAAAAGATCACCATAAAGAATTTGTTCTTTCAAAACAATTATTGCGATGCGGGTCTTCTATTGGCGCTAACATTGCAGAAGCATTACAAGGTTTTAGTAAAAAAGATTTTGTAAATAAACTAACTATCGCATTAAAGGAAGCAAATGAAACTGTTTATTGGTTAAGATTAATGAAAGAAACCAACTATTTAAACGAAACAGACTATGAAAACACTTACAATTCAGGAAATGAAATCATTAAAATATTAACATCAATCATAAAAACAAGCAGAGAAAATCTAAACAAACAATAGACAACTGACAATAAACTCTCAACTGTCCACTCTCAACTAAAAAATGACTACTTCCGAAATTTTATCAAAAGTTAGGCGAATAGAAATAAAAACGAAGGGTATCAGCAACCATATTTTTTCTGGCGAATACCACTCTGCTTTTAAAGGTAGGGGTATGTCGTTTAGCGAAGTAAGAGAATATGCACACGGCGACGATGTGCGTGCTATAGATTGGAATGTTACAGCAAGGTTTTCTACTCCTTTTATTAAAGTTTTTGAAGAAGAAAGAGAGCTTACCCTTATGCTGATGATAGATGTGAGCAGCAGCTCTTTATTTGGTACCGCACATCAGTCTAAACGCGACTTAATGACCGAAATTGCAGCAGTGTTGTCCTTTTCTGCAAGTACTAATAACGATAAGGTGGGGGTTATTTTCTTTAGTGATAAAATCGAAAAATACATTCCACCCAAAAAGGGAAAATCGCATATTCTACGCATCATACGAGAGTTAATAACCATAAAACCCGACCAAGAAAAAGGTACAGATGTAGGTGCTTGCCTTCGTTTTTTTAATAATGTAATGAAAAAAAGAACTATTGCATTTTTACTAAGCGACTTTATCAGCAAGCCATATTCTGAACCGCTAAAACTTACCTCTCGCCGGCACGACCTTGTAGGGGTAAATATTTATGACAAAACAGACATTGATTTACCCGATATTGGCTTAGTAAGAATAATGGATAGTGAAACAAAACAGTTTCAGTGGATAGACAGCAGCAGCAAAAGTGTTAGAATTGGATATGGCACACATTTTAATGAACAACAACAATATTGCAGACAATCGTTTTTGAAAAGCGGAGCATCGTTAATTTCTGTCCGTACCGATCAGGATTATACTAAAGCGTTACAAGGATTTTTTAAAAGCCGATAGTGATTAATGATTAAATTTTCATTCTAAAGAATATAATGCACACTAAAAATATTTTATCGCTCATCTTAACTGTACTGCTTAGTTTTTGTGCAACCAATACTTCTTTGGCACAAGCCAAAGTTTCGGTGCGCACAGATAGCACACAAGCTGAGATTGGGTCGTGGATGAGCTGGCAAATAGAAGTAAGCAATGTTGATAAAAAAGAACAATTAGTATGGGCTGCTATACCCAAAGAACTCAATGGACTCGAAGTAGTAGAATTAGGCAATATTGACACTGTTTCAGAAAACGACTTTAACCATTATAAGCAAACAGTACAAATAACCTCTTTCGATTCGGGAGACTATTATATCCCATCGTTACATTTTCAGATTTTATCCAAAAATGGAAATACACAAACCATAGTTACAGACTCTATCCTTGTGCGCTTTAATACCATTGATGTGGACACTACGGCTGCATACAAACCTATTTTTGGCATTGCAGATGTTTCTATGTCGTGGAAGGATTATTTAATTTGGATATTAGGAGGCTTAATATTAATTGGCTTAATAGTGTTTGTTGTATATTATTTCAAGAAAAACAAAACAACACCATTTGTATCCAATAAATTACCTCCCGAAACAGATTATCAAAGAGCTATTAGATTACTTAAAGAACTACAAGCAAAAAAACATCCTGAATCAGGTAAGGTTAAAGAATATTACTCGGAACTAAGCGATATAATACGAATGTATATAGAAAAGCGTTTTTCGCTACCGGCAATGGAGCAAACCACTGGAGAGCTATTGCAAGCAGCCAAACGAACCTCTATACTAAAACGTAACCGCACAGAACTAAAACAAATTTTAAGAACAGCAGATTTGGTAAAGTTTGCCAAAGAAAAACCACTCATTTCCGAAATGGAAAACGCAATGATGGCAGCGTTAACTTTTATAGACAAAACCAGACAGAAAGACGAAGAGGAGGCAACCGATGAATAAGTTTTTAGAAAAATACAATATCATACTTGCCAATCCACAGTTTTTGTGGTTGCTCTTGTTATTGCCCATACTCTTGTGGTTACAGCATTTAATTACCCAAAAACGAAAAGGCACTTTTAATGTATCTACTACCGAAGGGCTGCAAAATATCGGTAGCTCGTGGAAAACAAAATTAATATCCTTACCTACAATTCTTAACAGCATTGCATACCTTTTTTTGGCATTAGCGATAGCGCGCCCACAGCAGACTAATGTATCCGAAAACATAGAGAGCGAAGGTATAGACATAGTATTGAGTATGGATATTTCGGGGAGTATGCTCGCCGAAGATTTTAAACCTAATAGGTTAGAAGCCGCCAAAAACACAGCCATAGAATTTGTAAAAAATAGAAAAACAGACCGCATTGGCGTAGTAATATTTGCAGGCGAAAGTTTTACGCTTAGCCCCATAACAATAGACGAAAATGTAGTATTGGAGCAAATCAGCAATATCAAAAGAGGAATGGTAGAAGAGGGCACTGCCATTGGCATGGGGCTTGCTACAGCTGTGGACAGATTACGCGATGCAAAAGGCAAAAGCAGAGTGGTTATCTTAATGACAGACGGGGTAAACAATTCGGGAATAATAGACCCACAAACCGCATTGGAAATAGCCAAAGCATTAAATGTAAAAGTATATACCATTGGAGTAGGTACCATCGGCGAAGCACTATATCCCGTACCCACACCTTTTGGCGAACAAAAACAAATGGTACCGGTACAAATAGACGAAGATTTATTGAAAAAAATTGCAGCAGAAACAGGGGGTAAATATTTTAGAGCTACCAACAACAAATCTTTACAGAAAATCTATAACGAAATAGATGCATTGGAAAAAACAAAAATAGAAGTAAGCTCCTTTAAGGAGTACAAAGATTTATTTTTTCCATTGGCTGTAATCGCTTTGGCGGCAATAGTTTTAGCCACACTCTTGCGTTACACACTCTTGAGTAGGTTTCCTTAGGTTAAGATTTTACAATTCGAATTGGGTATAAAAAAATGCGAAAAGACAATTTCATCTTTTCGCATTTTTTGTATGTAGTATATCGCTCTGATTATGTTAAAAAAGGCATTTTAACCACTTTGGCTTTTAACGGCTTATCGCGCACTATTATATTTACTTCTGTTTCAAGCGCATCGAATGGTTTATTGATATAAGCCATAGCAATAGCTTTATTTAACGATGGAGCTTGCGTGCCAGAAGTAATTTCACCAATTACATTGCCTTCATTATCCTGAATAGCATAGCCATGACGAGGAATGCCCCTGTCTATCATTTCTAAGCCTACTAATTTACGCTTAACGCCATCTGCTTTTTGTTGTTCGATATAAGCACGGTTAGTAAAGTCTTTGGTAAATTTAGTAATCCAACCCAAGCCGGCTTCTAATGGCGAAGTGGTATCGCTGATGTCGTTGCCGTAAAGACAAAACCCCTTTTCTAATCTAAGTGTATCGCGTGCTCCCAAACCTATTGGTTTTAACCCTTTTGGTGCCCCTACTCTAAATATTTCGTTCCAAATTTTTTCGGCATTATCGCCTTCGTCTTCTATATAAATTTCTATACCACCGCTTCCGGTATATCCGGTAGCACTGATTAATACATTGTCCACACCGGCAAATGTGCCTTTAGCAAAAGAGTAGTATTTGAGATTTACCAAATCCACATCGGTAAGTTCTTGCATCATATTTACTGCTTTGGGTCCTTGAATGGCTAATAAAGCAGTTTTTTCTGAAATGTTTTTCATTACCACACCTTCGGTATTTCTTTCGCTTATCCAGTTCCAATCTTTTTCTATGTTAGAGGCATTTACTACTAAAAGGTATTTGTTATTAGGTTCTAAACAATAAACGATAAGGTCGTCCACGATACCGCCTGTTTCGTTTGGCAGGCAAGAGTATTGTGCTTTACCCTCTGTAAGCTTAGAGGCATCGTTAGTGGTAACACGCTGAATAAGGTCGAGAGCCTTTTCTCCTTCTAAGATAAATTCGCCCATGTGGCTCACATCAAATATTCCTACATTGTTTCTAACAGCTTGGTGCTCGTCGTTGATGCCGGAATAAGAAATTGGCATATTGTATCCTGCAAACTCAGCCATTTTTGCGCCGAGGGCAATGTGCTTGTCCGTAAAAGGAGTATTCTTCATTGTTTAAAATAAATTTATTTAGACCGCAAAATTAAAATTAAAATTGAAGATGTGAAATAATAGATTTGAGGGGGGATTATTTGAGGATATATAAGATATTTATAAAATAAAAAAAGTTCGGGAAAAGCTATGCTTACCTCCCGAACAGACGGTTTATAGGGTGGGAGTGAGGTGATTGAGAATATAAGATGAAATTTATAAATGGAATTGTTAACTTTGAATAGGTTGTAGAAAGTTTGACAACTTTTAAAAAGTTGTCAAACTTGAAAATCGGCATAAAATACATTTCATTTATTTGAATAATAGCATAAGCCTATCTTAGTTTAACAATGCCTTATAAAGTAAGTATGTCTTTATGTATTAAGAACATATTTTTTTCACACCTACTCCTATCAAATACTTTACAATTATTTTTACTAATTTTACAACAAGTACACCACCAGGGATTACTGAACCAATTGCTTCTAAAATTATTTCTACAATTCCTTTAAATGTTGAATCGTCTTTAGCTATTTTACAAAAAGCCTTTTTAACTTCCTTTAATAGTTTTTTCTTGTCTATTAATGCTTTGACTGAATAAGATAATGCCCTTAAACTTTCTACCTCTCCTGAGAACATATTGCCATAGTATTGGCTGTTACTCAATTCTATGAGTTCAGCTAAAGCATCTTCGGCTTCTTGTTCTGTTACTGCATCAAATCCCAGACCATCTTCTAGTAATTGATTAGCATAATCTTTAATAGTTACAAATTGAAAATCTTCGTTTCTTACTAACATAATTTATTGTTTTACTTGATTTATACCTACTCCTTTTTATAGCGTTTTTTCGGCTTGTTCCCGCTTTTTGTTATTATTTATAATAATTTTAATTGGTTTATAAGAATTGTACATTTACTCTTTTGTAAATGTTTCAAACGGTATGCCGCTTGGCGTTCGGGCGGGATTTTTAGCACTAAACTTGCTACGAAACTTCGGCCCCGCTTTTGTTTGGCAATACCTTATTCAAGCGACACCTTCGGTGAGTTTATTTTTTGTCTTCCCTTCTGTCAACGGGGACTAAAACTCTTTTTCCTTTAATTGTTTTAACTAAAAAGCACCTATCTGGTTGATTTAAAGGGCAAATTGTTATCGGAATTAGATTATCCAAAGCTTTTGAGTTTTTTCTCTTAGTCTTAATTGTTAAATACTCTCCATTCCATATATAAGAATTGAGTTTTCCATTCTTCTCTTGACCTAAAATAACAAACAAACTGTTAATATTGTTTTCAATATCAACAATATTTGGGGGTTTAGGGTTCGGAGAAGACTCAATTCCTATGTTATATGTCTTAGTTACAGTACAAGACGAGATTAACAAAACTAAAAGTACAATTACTAATTTGTTAGTCCATTTCATTAAATAATTTATTTAGGTTATTATCTATATCCGTAATGGATTGCGACTTTAAATCAAGATTATGATAAGACTGTGCTTCTTGATTATTCCAATTTGGTCTTTGAACACACGCTCCAAGAATTCTAATAGTTTTATTTCCATCTTCTAAACTAAAACCACTGGTTGTTTTAGTAAAAGTCATATATTTTTCATCTCTTCTGTAATTTCCGCCTGCTGAAAAAGGTCCAAACCCAAAACTTCCTCCACCGCTAAAGAATTTTTCAAGAACAGATTTAAATTCATCACTTAATGAAACTTCAATTTTTGTCCCCTTTGCGAAAACTACAGAATATGGAATAGTTGCCAAAATTCCCGAAACACCCCAATAACCTTTTAATTTTTTTCCAATAGTTGTAAACAGTACATCTTGATACCAGTCCCCTCTATGTATTTTAACCTCTTGAAATCTATTAAAAGAAACTTTAAATGAGAAGTGTGATTTTGTACTAAGTTCTTCTAATTTTCTTCTTTCTGCACTACTCCCTCCCGAGAACCTCCACCATTTCGCTTTTGCTTTAACTTTCCATACTGTTTCTACTCTTGAGTATGTGTCGTGGGTTGTATCAAATGTATGACTGACAATTGAATCGTTTTCTAAAAATTCATCAATGTCAATAATTGGTCTTTGTATGTGAAACCATTGCCAATACCTTCTAAATTTATTAGGGTCATTGAAGTTCGGTGATGTAGGTAAGTCAATCATATAGCCTTTATCCTCAAAATAACTTTTAGCATCAACCAGTGGTCTTAATTCAGGAGCAATTGCCTCCTTTATTGTTTCGTTAATTTGAATTGTTTTATGTCTTATTTCTTCAATTTTTGCCTCAAGGGTTCGTGTCCATCCTGTTTCTCGTAACCAAATTATTTTTTTATCATTATCAGAAATGTCAATATGATTTAGAGTAGCATAATTTACCCAACCCGAACTCATTTGAATTTCGATGTTTGTTTTATCAAGACGAAGCCCTTTTAATTCGCCCTCTAATTCTTTAACCGCAATTTGTCTAGAACTTAAAGCATCTCTGACAATTTTTGAAAATTCATCTAAAAACTTTCCGTAAACCTTTTCTAAACTTTGTGCAAATTTCAAATCTTCCTCTGTTGTCGAACTTTCATTAACAGGAAAATTCGGAGCAACATAATCAGCAATGTTATGTAATAAATACTCGGTAAAGTTTTCTTTATCACTATACGATAATAAAGTTGCAAGGTTAAAAGGTTGAAAATACCCATTTGTTGTTTTGTCGGAATTTGGATTTCCGGTCATTAGGAAGTTTACAGTTGAGATGTAATGTCCCCAAGCTTTTTCTAAAATTGAATCTGACATAGCATTGTTTTTTTTAATTAGTAATTGTTTTTCGGGTTTAGTTGACGATGTTATATTTTAAATTACCGCCAACATTCATTTTCCACCACAAAAGTCTAAACAATCGCATACCTGCACAAGAGTAATGATGCCCAATTTATATAAGTAATATTGCCATTTTTTAAACCGTAGTTTCCGCAATCTGCTTGCGACTAATTCGTGTTTTTTTATAATATCTGGCTAAAGATTTTTTTTATTGAATTTATTTTTCAAATTTTGATTTCAAACCATTCTTTAATCTTTAAAACAAAAAATTATGAGTACAGCTTCCAACCCCTTTGATAAAATTACTACTTGCGATGAGGCAATGGATTTAGCAGTTCAAATACATACTGTAAATAAAGAAGAAGATAAATTACTATTTGCTTTTTCAATATTTGCATTTTATTTGACTATTCCTATACCTCCAATAAAAATATCCAAAACCGAACTGGGCAATATAGTTAATAGCGGTGACTGTTTAACACAATGCGTTGTTTTTAAAGCATATAAAGACAAAGCAAATAATAATTTGAAACTACCACACATTGTCGCGCAACTATCTAACAGATTGATTGGTAGTACATTTAAAAATTGTGCCGCTGCTGATGAAATAGAAAGCACATATTCGATTGCTTTACTTAAATATATTTACAACAATATGCCCGATGGTGGCGAACTACATTTATATAAGGCTATTATAGGAATTAATTCAGATGATACATATAAATATAGATTGCACTTATATTGTGAAGGGGTACTAACAGGCATATTTAACTTCTGCGAAAATGGTCCATTTTTCTTGCCAATAGATAACTTTTTAAGCATTTTACTTAATAAATAATGATTTGGCTCAAATATATAGTACCGGTTTCAACTTTAATTGTACTTATTATTACTTATACCCAAAGGAAATCTAATATACTTTGGGTATATCTTTTATTGTCTTTAATTACAGATATTATTTCCATAATAACAAGGTGGTATGTAAAACAAATCGATTACAATATTTTTATAAGCATTTTTATTGTTATAGAATTTATAGCGTTTGTATATTACTATTATCAATCAAGAGTTTTACATAAAATTGCAACCATTAGTCTTATAGCGGTTAGCTGTATATTCTTTACTGTAAGCTTTGCTAAAAAAATGGATATTATTATTATTCACGCTTTAAGCCTTATACCCATTCTCTGTTTATCTTTATTTACTTATTTTAAAATATTAAATCAACCAATTACAAAAACGCTCAACCACAACTCTTTATTCTGGGGCAACACCGCTATATTTATTTATGCGTCTGCTGCTTTTTTATTAAGGTTGGGCTATCCGTACCTCAAAAATTATACCCCTCAAATTCAGCAATATATATTTTTACTTTTTCTGCTGTTTGTAGTCGCTAAAAATATACTGATAGGCGTATCGCTCCGCAAAAAAACATAAAAGATGCTTAATGAACTCGAATTATTGCTTATAGGATTTTCGGTAATGTTGTTGTTAATGGCATCTGTTGTCTTTTTTGTGGTTTTTTACCAACGAAAACTAATGCGATACCAAACGGAACAACAAAGACTAAAACACGAAAAACAACAAGAAATAGCCTTAGCCACTATCAGAAGCGAAGAGCAAGAACGTAAACGCATTGCCGCAGAATTGCACGACGATGTTGGCGCAAACCTTTCTGCAGTTAATCTGCTGCTTTCATCTTATACCGCACAAAATTTGAAAGAAAATACGGTTAATATTGATGAAGCTAAAAATTTATTGAACGCATCGTTACAAACTATTCGCGGGCTTTCTTATCGCATACACCCTTCTCCACTGCAAAAATTGGGTTTGCAATCTGCTCTCCTTAGTTATTTTAATATTTTATCGCTGAATAACCACATACAATATAATTTCGAAGAACATAAACACATTCCCCGATTCGATGAAACTACTGAACTTAATATTTACAGAATAATTCAAGAGTTTGTTACCAATATTCAAAAATATGCAAAAGCAAGTATGGTACATTGCAGTTTGCAATACCAAAACAGTGTCCTTAAAGTTAATATACAACACGACGGAAATGGTTTAAGTCTTATAGATTTTGAAAAAGAACTTGCAAACCCAAAGGGTGTGGGCTTACAAAATATAAAACACCGTATAGAGATTCAAAATGGCAGCTACAATTTATTTCAAGACTCAAAAGGTTTGTATAACATAAATATCGAAGTTCCGGTAATTGCAGAAAATAAGTTTAAACACTAAAAAATAATGAATAAAAAAATAAAAATAATCATTGCCGATGACCATAAGATTTTTAGAAAAGGGCTGCATACAATATTATCTGTAACAGAAAAGTTTGATATTATTGCAGAAGCAGAAAATGGTGCTCAACTACTAAAAATGTTAGAACAACAACTGCCCGACGTAATATTATTAGATATAAAAATGCCCGAATTAGATGGTATAGAAGCCCTCAAAATCATTAAAGACAAATATCCCGAAATTAAAGTTATAATGCTAACGATGTACGACGACGACGCATATATAATGAACTTAATGGAGCAAGGAGCTAATGCTTTCCTTATTAAAAATACTGATGCAGAGGAAATAAGAAATGCAATAATCGCAACCGTTGAATCGGGTTATTATTTTAACGACAAAACAAGTAAAGCACTGTTAAAAAAAATTGCAACAAGAGGTGAATTTAAACAAAAATTGAATAATAAAATCGAATTAAACGAACGTGAATCTACCACCTTAAAACTAATTTGCGAAGAGTACAGTACTGCTGAAATTGCTTCGCAAATGTTTCTTAGCCCGCGTACTATTGATGGCATAAGATCTACTCTACTCGAAAAGACAGGTGCTAAAAACACAGCCGGTCTTGTGCTGTTTGCAGTAAGAAATGGATACTTTTGCTGAGGAAGTAATTATTATTTCTACTTCCCCCTACCTCACTAACTCATTCTGTAATTCGAGCAAGCGTGTTTCCGCAATTTTAAGATTGTATGCCGCTTCAGTAAGGCGCGAAAGTGCAGCTACATAGCTGTTTTCTGCCTCCTTTAATTCTAATGTATTGCTTACTCCTACTCTAAATCGGGCTTGTTGTATATGTACATTTTCTTGCGCATAGCCAATATTTTCTTGTTCTAAGTTGAGTATTTTTAGTGCATAATCGTAGCGTTGCCAAGCGGTTTTATATTGTCTTTGTAAGCTAAGATCTAAGCGGTCTAAAATCATTTGGCTTTTGTCTATTTCGTAACGCGCAATGGCTTTTTGCCTTCTTATATTGGAGCCATCGTATAGCGGTATATTAAGCGTAAGGTTGCCTCCGGGACCTACCGCCCTATTAAATAATACAAAACCCGCCGCGCTTCTGTTATAACTATAATTATATCCGCCATTTAATGCCAATGTGGGTAAATGTTGTGCGCGAGCAAGTTGTAAATCTAATTCCGACATTCTTTTTTGTTGCTCTGCTAACTGCATCTGAAAGTTTTTTTCTTTCCAAGTGGATTGTTCTTGATAGGTGAGAGATTTGTTTAATTGCAAGCTGTCTTGCACATCAAAGGTTTCTAAGGTTGTATTGCCTAATAATACCATTAGGCTGTCTTTAGCTTGTTGTAAGACAATAGATGCGTTGTAATATTTGCTTTTGTTTTCGTTAAAGTCTGCGGTGGCTTGTAAAAAGTCTGTTTTGGCAGCAGTCCCGTTTTCAAATTTTGCTTTTGCAATATCCAATCGCGATTTGCCTAAGGACATTGCAGTATCTAAGGCTATAAGTTCTTGTTTATATCTAACTACCATAGAGTAAGTATTAATTACTTGTGCTACGGTAGTTTGTACTTGTTGTTTCCATGCGATAGAAGAGTTACGCTCTAATTCATTTAATCTGTTTTTATTGATAAACATACGCATACCATCAAAAAGTGTCCAATCTAATGCTATAGCTCCCGTAACGCCATAAGCTGCAGCTCCGGTTACGTTTTGCTCCTGCCCCGAAGCAAACTCCATGTGTGTGTTAGTGCTACTTGCCGTTGCTCCTCCTCTTGCAGATACAGTGGGCAACATCCCTGCATTTCCGGCAGTATTATTTGCTACTGCTTGGGCAAGTTCTGTTTTTGCTATTTGGATGTCAAAGTTTTTATCTAAAGCAATGCCAATAGCATCTTGTAATGTAATTACCGTTGATTGCTGTGCGTATAGCGAAATGCTACACAGTAAAGTTAACAGTATAATTATGGCGTTTTTGTAAAGTTTCATTTTGGTGTTTCGATAAATGCGTTTTATTATTCTATTTTGGGAATAATAATATTGTCTATTTTTTGAAAAAGATGGTGTGGTTTATATACTCGCCAGTCGGGAAAATCTAAAAGTAAGAGATGTCTGTGAATTTGTGCTGATTTTAAATCTTGCTGTGCGTGCTCTAACATATTAAGGATTACTACCCAGCCTCCATTTGAGATTATATCTTCTTCCCACTCTTCGTAATATAGGTTGTCGCTACTATGGAAGTTAAATACGTTTTCGGTAATCAGTATAAACTTATCTATGTTTTGCGCTATTAATGGTTCTATAATTTCTCTTTTGAACTGCATTATATCGTTTTCAACCGCATCGTTCCATTCGCCTATCATTTCTATAATTACATATCCTTGTTCGTAATCGGCAAAGAGTATTTTAAGGTATAATGTACGAGAGCCAAATTCGTCCCACTGCGGATGTATATAGTAGTTATATACAAGGTTAGAAAACTCAAATTCGCTATGTTCTACGCCGTAAAAAGGGCTTTTTTCATCATCTTCGGCAGTATAAATATGCCGCCAATTATAGTATGGCTCTATGTCGTGCATTTAATTAGTAGCTATAATTTTTCGTTGGGGTACATTCTCAACCATTCCATAATGCCTCCTTCTACGTTTACGGTATTGTTATAGCCCATTTGTTCTAATATCATACAGGCTTCGCGACTACGCATTCCGCTTCTACAATGTACTATTATTTCTTTATCCTTTAACGGTTCGATGGCAGTTTCGTCGAAGTTGCGCAAGTCGCTAAGTGGCACTAACTGTGCATTGATGTTTACTTCTTCGTATTCGCCTTTTTCTCTTACATCTATAACGGATAACGCTTCGCCATTATTAAGCCTGGCTTTAAGTTCGGTAACGGTAATATTTCTCATTAATGTGTGTATTTATATTTTGGGCAAATTTACTACTTCATTTTATCTTCAATATTGTATTAACGCATTTTTTGGTATTGAAGTATTGTATTGCGTAGAATTGGCACAATGCCTCTATTGCAAACCGCCTTTTCTGCCTGTTCGTTTAAGAATGCTTTGCACTTTTTGTTCTCTGTAATGTACAAAATAATCTACGGCTAAAGAGTAGCTTTCCATTCTTAATCCCGTTATAATGCCTACACAATTGGCTCCGGTAATAGAGTGGTGCCTAAACGGCTCTCTTGCGTGAATATTAGTAATATGCACTTCTACTACGGGTGTATTAATGGCTTTAATGGCATCGGCTATGGCAATACTTGTGTGGCTGTATGCTCCGGGATTAATGATTACACCATCGGTATTTTTATTGCATTGGTGCAGCTTGTCTATTATCTCCCCTTCGTGGTTACTTTGAAAATAGGTAAACTTAATACCACTGTGTTTTCTTTTTAGGTTTTCGACAAACACATCAAAAGTCATTGTGCCGTATAAGTCGGTTTCTCTGTTGCCGGTAAGGTTTAAGTTAGGTCCGTTGATGATGGTAATGTTCATTGTTTTTTTGTTTAGATGATTGAATAGAAAATGTTGTTGGCGATAACGCCAACAACTAATATTCAGCAATACATTTCTTAACCTTCCAAAGCAGCATTAATAGCACCAAAATCAGGAACTTGTCCTGCATCTTCTAATACTTCGGCATACTTAATATTGCCTTCTTTGTCTATTACAAAAGCCGAGCGTTTCGATACGCCTTTCATTCCCAAAACAAAATCTTCGTAAATAGCACCATAAGCGGTTGACGCTTCTTTGTTGAAATCGCTGAGCAAATCGAAATTTAGATTTTGCTCTGCTTTAAATTTTTCTAAAGTAAATAAACTATCTACCGAAACGCCCAATACTACGGCATCAAGATTATTGTAAGTTGCTATATTGTCTCTAACAGAGCAAAGCTCCGTAGTGCATACCGAAGTAAAGGCTAATGGAAAAAACAGTAACACTACATTTTTGCCTTTGTAATCCGAAAGATTAATTACTTTTTTTTCTGTATTATACAGAGAAAATGCAGGGGCAGTTTGGTTAATTTGTAAAGCCATAAATTTTTATTTGAATGTTGATTTTAAGAAATTTTTTTACGTTAAAGTTTGCTCTATCTGAGCTATTAAGTTGTTGACTAAAGTTTTGTTGTTGGTATTCAGATTGTCTTTGCTAATAGCTTGCTCCGAAGCATACATCAGCAAACACATCGCCAAAAAATCTTGGTCGTCTTTGGCGGCAAACATATTTCTAAACTCATTTATTTTGTCCGATACTATTTTTACGGCTTGTCTAATAGCTTGCTCGTCTTCTTGTCTTATTTTGAGTCTGTAACTCCTCCCCGCTAACCACAAATTTACCGGAATAAGTTCTTCTTGCATTTTATTCTCCGAGTTTTTGTAAAAACAAATATACCTACTTATTTGTATTTTTAGTTAAATCAATGATAATACAACATTATTTTATGATTTTTTGCATTACCTTCACATGGATATTGAGCATTAGCAACTAATTATTTACAGTAAAATGAATAGGTCAAAAAAAATATCCATCCTTATACTTCTTGCCATATTTTCGGGAATAATGATGAGCAGTTGTGCTTCGACTAAATCGAATTGTAATTGCCCAAGCGGCGGTAGCAATAAAACACACAAAGTGCATAAAAATAGCATTTACAAGAAAAGGTAATATCTGTAATTTCTTAAAAAAACTAAAAAAGCTAACCGCTATAATAAAAGGTTAGCTTTTTTATTCTTATTAAAAGTATAAGGTTACAATTTGGCTTGCAACCCTTTATCTAATTCTGCCAAAAACTCTTCGGTATAAAGATAATGCTCTCCATGGTTCACTTTATTGCCATGAATACATACCGCTAAGTCTTTAGTCATTTTACCACTTTCTACTGTTTCTACACATACTTGCTCTAAGGTATGTGCAAATTTGATTAATGCATCATTACCATCTGTTTTTCCTCTAAACTCCAATCCTCTTGTCCAAGCAAAAATAGAAGCAATAGGGTTAGTAGAAGTTGGGTTTCCTTTTTGGTGTTCTCTATAGTGGCGTGTTACCGTGCCGTGAGCGGCTTCTGCCTCCATAGTTTTACCATCTGGAGTTACTAATGTAGAAGTCATTAGGCCAAGAGAACCAAACCCTTGCGCTACGGTATCGCTTTGTACATCGCCATCGTAGTTTTTACAAGCCCATACAAAATTGCCATTCCATTTTAATGCACTGGCTACCATATCGTCTATTAATCTGTGCTCGTAAGTAATACCGGCAGTATCAAACTTTGCCTTAAACTCGTTTTGATACACTTCTTCAAAAATATCTTTAAATCTACCATCGTACTTTTTAAGAATGGTATTTTTAGTAGAAAGATAAAGGGGCCAATTTTTGTTTAAAGCCTGATTAAAACAAGCGCGTGCAAAACCATAAATACTTTCGTCGGTATTGTACATAGTTAGTGCTACGCCATCTCCTTTAAAATTATATACTTCGTATTCTTGCACAGTTCCGTCTTCGCCTTCGAATTTAACGGTTAATTTTCCTTTTCCTTTAGTTACAAAATCGGTAGCTCTGTATTGGTCTCCAAAAGCATGACGACCAATGCAAATAGGCGCAGTCCAATTGGGTACTAAACGGGGTACATTTTTAGTAACAATAGGCTCGCGAAATACAGTACCGTCTAAGATGTTACGGATTGTACCATTTGGCGATTTCCACATTTGTTTTAACTTAAACTCTTCTACTCTTGCCTCATCGGGAGTAATGGTAGCACACTTAATGCCCACACCGTATTGTTTAATAGCATTAGCGGCATCTATGGTTATTTGGTCGTTAGTAGCATCTCTGCTTTCGATGCTTAAATCGTAGTATTTTATGTCTATATCCAAGTAAGGAAGTATCAATTTATCTTTGATAAATTTCCAAATTATTCGGGTCATTTCGTCGCCATCTAACTCCACTACGGGGTTGGCTACTTTTATTTTTTCTGCCATTGTATGAATGTGTGTTTTGTAAAAAATAATAATTAATAAAAAAGGAAAACCCTTTTGAGCGTTCGCAAAGATAATTAAACAGATTTTAAATAAAAGATTACTTAAAAATTAAGTAAGATTATTAATTTTAACCCTATAATTGTATTTTACGACTAAGCCCACGATTACAACAATGAATTTTAGCCCTATAAAACAATGGTCAGAAGATGAAAGACCAAGAGAAAAAATGCTCCAAAAAGGCAGCGCAGCACTTACCGATGCAGAGCTGCTCGCAATTCTAATACAAAATGGCACCAAGCAAAAATCTGCTTTAGACCTTGCAAGAGAAATACTGCAATTAGTAAATAATGATTTAGAAAAACTTGGCAGACTTTCTATAAAAGAATTACAACAAGTAAAAGGAATAGGACAAGCTAAAGCTATTACGCTTATGGCAGCAATGGAACTCGGCAGAAGAAGACAACTAACACAAAGCCCCGAAAAAATAGTAATTAACAACAGTAAAGCTGCCGCACAAATCTTTAACCCCCTATTGCGCGACTTAAATCACGAAGCATTAGCAATTATTTATTTAAACAATGCAGGTAAAATTTTGCATCAAGAAATTTTGAGTTTTGGCGGCATTACCAATACTATTGTGGACATAAAATTAATTTTAAAAAATGCACTTTTGCACTTAGCATCAAACATTATAGTAGCACATAATCACCCAAGTGGTACACTTAACCCTAGCAATGCAGATATAGACATTACCCAAAAGCTAAAAGAAGCTGCAAAAGCTGTGGACATAAAACTTTACGACCATATTATTATAGCAGGAAACGATTTTTATAGCTTTAATGAAAATGGAATGATGTAACCCATTTTATAGTATTATTTTTGTCGAATAATAATATTCCGATTAAAGACCATTATCAAATATTAGAAGTAAGTAACAATGCCACTCCCGAAGAGATAAAAAAAACTTTTCGAAGATTGGCGCAAGTATATCATCCGGATAAGCAACCCGACAACGAATTTGCTAAGCAGCATTTTATAGAAATAAAAACTGCTTACGACATACTTTCTGATGAAAAAAAACGAGCTGCATACGATTACGAGCTTTGGATTTCCGGTAAAGGAAAAAATAATTTAAACAAAATAGTCAGTGCAGAAATTATTATATCTTCTGCTAAAGAGTTAAATCAATACCTACATAATTTAGATAGATATAGCATTAGTTACAGCCTATTAAAAGAGTACATTTTATTATTGCTTTCGGATAAAAACATAGGGTTATTATTACAACAAAACGACACCCAAACACTGCAATCATTTACCAAAGAAACACTTTTAGCAGTAAACTATCTTCCCTTTAAATATACACATGAAATTACAAAACGAATGAAAAGTTATAGTGAAAATAGTGAAACCCTAAAAGAAGAAATCATACATTTTGAACGTACTAAATACAAACAATATTTATTGCAATCGGGATTGCCATGGTTGGTAGTATTAGGGGCTATAGGTTTGTGCATTGCAATGTATTGGATGCGTTAGCTGCTGCAACAAGTGGTTAGAAAAATATAGTTTTCTTTTGTGCTTTTGTTATATTTGCAAGCAAGCTATCCAAGCTTTGTTTCCCATAGTAGTTATTATTAAGAAAATTTAATCCAGTTCAATAAAAATATATGTCCTTTTCGTCAGATAGTAATTCATTGTTAGATGTAGAAAGTCTAAAATCAATGAAAAATGTACAGGTTGCCATAGTGGCTACCGAATGGAATGAAAAAATAGTAGCGGCACAAATTTCCGGTGCAGTAGCAATAGCTAATAAAATGCAAGCATTCATTACGCACCAACTGTACGTACCCGGTAGTTTTGAGTTGCCTTACGCTTGCAACAGACTATACGAAGAAACAAAGGGAAGAAGTGATGCGCCACAAGCCATTATTGCTTTTGGAGCAGTAATTAAAGGCGGTACGCCACATTTCGATTATGTTTGTAAAGCGGTAACAGAAGGCATTGTTCAACTCAATATACAATTACCTATTCCTATAATTTTTGGGGTGCTTACTTTAGATACCGAAATACAAGCTTGGGAACGATTAGGGGGAACTCACGGACACAAGGGCGAAGAAGCAATGATAACCGCACTAAAGATGATAAAATTCAATAGAGAACTAAGCTGATGTTGCCACTTTTTTAGCTTCTTCTTTCTTATTTATTTTAATATTTTTTTTAATGGTTTTCCAGTAATCCTTACCATAACCTACTAATATCTCAGAGCCTGCAGGAATATCTTTTTTGGCATCGATAAATACTCTGTTGTTATCGTAAATTACATACTCGCAATTATTTTTTACACCTTTTACTCTGGTTAATCCTTTAGCATCATTTGCATATTTGGCTATTGCTTTTGGGTCTTTAGATCCATCTATTGTGTGTTTTTTGGTTACACAAAACAAGTACGGATTGTCGCCCCCCATGTGATCGGCATCATCCCAAGAAGTTACCTTGCCTTTATATTCGATTATGGTGGTTCCTTTTGCAATAGCTATTTTAGTAAACAGTCCTAAGCCTGCGTTTTCTATAGTTGATTTTTTTACTTCGAGTTGCTTGTCTAATGCTATCATCTTTTTGTAATGGAGTAATTTATACCAATGTGAATTTTTGGGAGTGCAAATGTAACGAAACTGCAAATAAAAAAATATTAATTCAATTGCTACATTGATATAGTGGGTAAATTGGAACTAAAACCTATAACTTAATCCAAACCTATAATTAAGTAAGGGACCTAAAGCTTTTACTTCTATTGTTTTGTCGGTAAGGTTATATCCTATATCGCAAGCATTGGCTTCTATCCCTAATACAAAACTATTAAGATACCATTTTAGGCCAAAAGTAGGGCGAAAGCCGATTCCGGTTAAGGGTAAATTTTTTATAGATTTTGTAGTGTTTTCTAAGTAAGTATTGTTCGTGCTGTCGGTATATTTCATTATATCATACACTTCTCTTACGGTTACGCCGGAGTTGTAATAACAATCTATAATCGCTGTAATAAAAATTCCGCCGATTAAGTTTTTTTGGGCTTCTAACCCTGCGCTAAGGTATAGTAAGTTAGATTGGTGCGTTATGTGTTGGTAAAAGGTAGTATCTTTTCGAGAGTGCGGATTGATATAATATTCTTGGGCATTGATGCCGCTATAACCTAATGCTAAACGCAGTCCTTTTTTTTCTTGCCATCGGCGCATATATTGTAGTGCAATAACATCGTTTCGCATTAAGCCCTCTATATTTACGATTGGGGTTTGCCAAAATATACCAGCTTCGTTTTTCTTGTTGGTATATTGTAAAAACTTAGAGCTTGCAAGTCCTGCATCTTGCGCTAATATAGTTAGTGAAATACAACAGCTAAGAATAGCAAACAAAATCTTGATACCCATTTTATCGTATAATTTATATGCGAATGTACTTAATTACTTGATTTAAAAACTAAAAAGCAATATCCTTTAACAGATATTGCTTTTGTTTTAAATTGCTTTTTTGTGTTTACCAAACGTAGGCTTTTTTATTCATTAGCATTGCTTCTCCATTTACGGTAATATCTCCGGTTTCTTTTTCTACCACTTTGGTTTCATATAGAATTCTGTTTTTTTCAGGGAAAATTTCTTTAACTGTAATTACAGCTTCGTAATCTTTATCTGTAAACATAGGCTTGTAAAACTGCGATTTTTGCATCATATAGATGTGCCCATCTGCGTGTAATAGCGTTCCGAATATTTTGGTAAATACACTTTGGCTAAGGTGCCCGTGAACTATTCTTCTACCAAATATGCTATTGCGCCCCGCTTCTTCGTTTACGTGCAGAGGGTTAGTATCTCCGGTAACTTCTGCAAAAGTATTTACTTGGTCTTGTGTAAAAGAAAATGTGTGTGTAAAAACGTCTCCTACTTTAATCATGAGTTTTTTGTTTTTTTAGATAAAAATTTTTTTTAGGACAACAAGGTATCTTTTTCTTTTAATTTTTCAAAAAAAATGTGATTAATAAATAAAAAAATACTCCTCAATATCTATTGAGAAGTATTAATTTTGTAAGGAAACTCCTTTTATTTGAAGAGGAAAGCACTTAATTGATTAAGTGTTTGAAGTACGCTTTCTTTATTAATTGTTCCATCGGGATTATTGGCATCGGCACCATTTAATCTGTTGTAAAAGTTAATCGTTTCGCTATTTGTTGCCACAAGTTTATCTACAGACTTGCCAGCTTCAGAGGCTACTCTAATTTCGTCTTTCTGTATTGCAAGTGTTGTCATTAATTTTTCGCTGATAGTTGCAAAAGCTTTCATGCTTTTTGTGTTATCGGTAGATTTAAAATCTGTAATCAGATTTGTAAGTTCCGACTTAGTAATTTTGGCTGGTGCAGGTGCGGACACCATAGCATCGTTTCCTTTTAATGTGGCCTGTGCAGAAGCATCGCTTTGGGTCAATAAAAATGACAATGCGGTAATAACGAATAAATTAAATAGTTTCATTGCTTTAATAATTATGTTTTTAGTAATAATTTAAGTTGATTAATAAACTGCGGTGTATTTATTGTTAAAACCATTTTCGGCGGTCGTACCAAACCAAGTTTTTCCTCCATCTTCGCTTCTGTATAGTCCGGTACTTGTAGCTGCAAACAAATAAACTTTTACAGTATCGTCTTTATATATATTCACTTTTCTGCTTAGGCTATGTACTTTACTTCCAGATTTAAGTCCTGTAGCTCTTGCAAAAAGTTCGTGTTCGTTTATGTAAAAAATGCCGTTTTCTTCGGTGCTTACTACGCAGGTTTTACCACCATAAGGCGATACGGTAGCCGTAATTTTTGCAGCTGGGGTAAGGTCGCCTTGAGTAAATCGTACCCACGAAACTCCTTCGTCTTCGCTGCTCCATACACCTCCAATGCCGTTGTAATCGGTTAAGTATAAGGTATTGCCTGTGCTCGATATATAATATAGCGAATTATCAACCGGTAAAAATGTAATGGAAGATACGGGAGTCCACACCCCTGTTTTGCCCTCTTTACGGAACGAGATATTACTGATATTAGAATAAGAAAATAAGTTACCATTATCTATACCTGCAAAACTTGAAGCCTCAAATAAACTTGGTACGCCATCTGCCCAATCGTCTTCAAGCCACGTTACACCATTGTCTTCGCTATAGAATATTCCTCTACCTGTAAAGCTGGCTACATATACTCTTTCTTGTTTAGGGAAATTATAGACAATGTTTTGCCAAGGCGCAAGGCGAACAGTTTTAAATACCGGATTGAAGTTTTTGCCATTATTGGTACTCATGTGTAGATGAGTCTTTACCATAAATACATTATTGCCCGAAGCACACAGTTGAGTTGGTGCTACGCCATCAGGTGGAAATCTGCGTGTAAAATTTTCGCCATCGTTAGATTGTATAACCTCGCCCTCGTTAGAAGCCGCATATACACTATATGGTATTTTTATTACGCTATCATTATCAATACTTTCGGGGTATTCTGTCTTACAACCCACAAAGGTTAAGGCAGATAAAATGCCTGAAAAAAATGCTATTCGTATAAATCCGCTCTGCATGAGTCTCAAAATTTTCCCCAAGATTAATAAAAATTGTTCAATTTACAAAGCAAGACCTTAAAAATTTGAAATAAGTTGGGTAATTAGAGAAATATATAGAAAGCATACAAATATAACAAATGTGAAACAATTTAATGTTAGTTGTTTTGTAATATTTTCTTAGCTTGCTCGTTGAATTATTAAAGTAAATTGAATTAATATGAAAAAAATATTGTCATTATGTTTTGCCGTTATATTAATAACCGCAAATATTTCTTTTTCTCAATCTGCAAATAATATCCAAACAGATTATGAAAATCTGCATAGTTATATTGGTAAAAAAACGTATTTCGATTTTTTGGAAATGTATCCAAAGCCTTCGAGTGTGCATATTAATTCCGGAGCTTCGGGTTATGTAGTTTACGAATTGGACAAAGACTATTTCTTATTGTCTTTTGGACAAGATAAAATGCTGACCAATGCGCGCATTTCGTTTAAGAATAAGGCAACAAGCTTAAATGTTTTGCAAGAAGACATTGTATTATTTTCTAAAATACAGTCTAAAAAAGAGTTGGAAAAAGCATTGGGAATTCCTAATGAAATAATGATAAACGGAAGCAGTGAGCGATGGATGTATCAGGTTTCTGAAAAAGATAAAAATCAAATAATCCGCATTGAGTTTGATAATGATAAGAATGTAGTAATCGGGTTTAATTTCGATAGCCAATTAAATAATCCACAAACCGACAGGATTGATGCGTCTATCTTACGGCTATTAAAAGAAGGCGAAACCGTATCCAAAGATGTTAAAAAAGCATTAGGCTTGCCTTCGTATTGCAGTATTAACTCCCAGTCAAAAAACTATTCAGAGCGGTGGCTGTACGAATCTGGAAACACGCAACTTACCCTGCATTTTGATGAACAATCTACGCTGCAAAGTTTTGCTTACAGCGAAGTGAATAAAAAGTAATTTTTATTGCTAAGTATCATATTTTCTGTTTAATGTTTTGCAAGAGCATGGTTTCGAATGCGGGTTCCTCAGGAAACGGCATATTATGTAAAATGGGTGTTCCTTCCGGTGAAATAAGAATAAAGCGAGGAATGCCATTAACAGCAAAATGATTTACAAATGGACTTTCAAGTTTAGAAAGCCAATTTTCAATATTTTTATTTGACGTTTTTTGTAGTTTCCAATTTTCAATATTGGTATCAAACGATATGGCAATGAACTGTATATTTTTATCCCTATACTTATCAGCAAAATCGTAAAAATAGGGAGCATTAATTTTACAAGGCATACATGTAGTAGACCACAAATCTAAAACTATGTATTTACCCAAAAACTCTTTTAAACTACGCTTATTACCATCTGCATCTTCAAAGGCAAAATCAGGGAGAATGTCAAAGTTTGTTTTTGCTTTTCTTGAATGATAGTTGCTGTTAAGCTCTTTTTTGTACTTTTCTTCTGAAAAATGATTTAAATTATTATTATAAATAGCAAAGACTAAACTGTCTTCAATTGCGTAATTATTGATAATTTTTTTAACGGCTATAAACCGCATAACCTCTTTCATTTGAGTGTTTTCAATTTGCTCAATTAATTCTATCTTTTCAATATCTTTTACTTCGTGTTTTTTGCTGAGATGTTTGAAATAATAATTTACAAAAATCGGCTCGTCGGTCAAAGATACTTCTTCTAGTTTTATATCATCTCTAATATAGTTTAAAAATGGAAATTCAATTGTATTAATTAAATCTTCATTGCCATTTTTTTTACAATATTGCTCCCAAATCTCTAATACAAAAATGTTGGATATTACAGTTTTGCGTTGATGAGCATCTGGAGCAAATGTATATCCATCTATTGTTGTTTTTCCTCCTGATTTTACATCTTTATGGTACGCTTTTTGTAAATCAACAACGAGTTCTGCCGAACTCTTTTTATATTCATTTCGGTCAACTATAATAGCTATATTGTCAATGTTTTCGTCGCTATACTTTAATTCATTTGAAGACTCAGCCCGTCTATCTCCTCTATAAATCACTTTATTGTAATCTTTAGCAATAAATGCATCTATATAAATACTGTCTCCATTGCCCATAAAGAAATACTTGTTTTGATTGGAAAAATTATATTTCCCTGTTATGGAAGTCATACTTTCCTTATGGTAAAGCATATAATTTGTTAATGGAATATTCATATTTTCAAGAGACAAATAGAAAGTACCATCATCATTAATTGGGAAATTAGTAATTTCTAAATATTCTTTATTATATAATGCTAATGTTTTAATGTTTATATCTGCTTTTATTTTCCCTGCTATTATAGTTTTGCCATAAGACTTTTGAATACGCGGAGTAGATAAAAACATAGATACAAAACAAGTAGTAACGAATAATGCAATTACTCCTATTGCCGCTTTTTTATTACTCCAAACATTGCGTTTATAGTTTTTAAAATAATAAAAACCATACCCAATAGTCAATATAAACAACCCCTGTACTACACTAAGCCTTGCGTAATAAGTTATCCATTCGCCCACTTCGCTCATTCCGCCCGAAACTTTATCTAATTGTACCATTGGTAACCACTTTGGAATATTTTGAAATATATTCATGGAAATTAAATAACCTATAATTGACACTAAAGCAATAGAGGTAATAATATTGGTTTTGGAAATATTAACATGCAACACAAACAGAAAAGCGGTAAAGCTAAATGCACCAAAAAAGAAATTGAAGATAAAAGATAATAATTTAGTCCATTCAATAGCGAGATATACTTGTGTATTGTGCATCGCAAAACTATAATATATCAAAAATTGGATAAAATATTGCAAAAAGAAATACAGAACTATTACACAAAATACTTGTAATAAAACTTTAAAAAATTTTGCGAAATATATACTCCATTTTGGTGTAGGCTGCGTTTCTATTAACTGCCAAGTATTGTTTTTGTGTTCTAAGGCATTTGCATTTGCTGTAATTAAGCTGATAGCTAATGGTAAAAATAATATTGTAAAAACATTTGAATACTCAGAGCGGAAAACAATATTATCAAACCAATTATATGCAAAAGACGCATTTGGATTTCCACTATCATTAAAAAAATAGACAAAGCCCAATAAAACAGGAAATGCTCCTGCACACAATAACAACATCAACCATTGTTTTTTGTGTCTGCTTTTTACAAATTCTAATCGGAGTGCTTTTATGAGTTTTTGTATCATAATGAGAATAGTTTTTTATTAAAATATTTATTGCAATAAATCCATAAACCAAGACTCTAAATTGCCTTCTTGTTTTACTTCGTATATATTAATGCCTTGTATAGCAAGAGATGTAACAATTTGCGGTATGTCCTTTTTTGAGGTAATCTGCACTACTATTTTGTCGGAGAGTTGTGTAAAAGTATATTCGGGGAGCGAAATGGCAGTAGTATTATCTGTATAAATAGACAAGGGAGTTGTTTCAAATTTTTGTTTTAACTCCGGCATAGTACCTTCAAAATGTATTTTGCCTTTGTTGATAATACAGATATGGCTACACATCTTTTCTATCTCTGAAAGTAGATGGCTCGAAATAAAAATAGTAATGCCGTGTTCTTTGTTGAGTTGCAAAAGCAATTCTCTTACTTCTTGTATGCCATAAGGGTCTAAGCCATTTACGGGTTCGTCTAATAACAGCAGTTCCGGATTTTTAACTAAGCATAAACCGATAGCCAATCTTTGTTTCATACCGAGCGAAAAGCGTTTTACTTTTAAGTTTTTCGCATCGCTTAATCCTACCATCTTTAATATGTTATCGGCATTGTTTTTGTCTAAATTATTAGCAGTAGATATTAATTCCAAATGGTCTTTGGCGGTAAGGTGGCTGTACAATACAGGTTGTTCGACTAAGCAGCCGATGCGTTTGTAAATGTTTGGTTTTTGAGCATTGAGTGGTTCTCCAAAAATATTTATGGCATTGGTTTCATCTGGCATAATACCCGAAATCATTCGCATAGTAGTAGATTTTCCGGCACCGTTAGGACCTAAAAAACCATATACCGAACCCTTAGGGACTTGTACGGTTATATTGTCTAAAGCCTTAAATTTATTATTGTAGCTGTACGTTAGATTTTGTAGATTTATACAATATTCCATAAGATAAAAATTGAGTTATGCAGGTAAATATAATATATTTTTGGGGGAAAAGAAAAGCGTATCGTTTTTTTTGAATAACGATTAAAAGCCTATTTATAATATACAACAGCTTTGAAAACATTTATGTCTCCACTATTTATCCTCGTGCTTGAACAAATATTTTATAACAAAACTGCGCTTTGTAGTTGGTAATAAAACCTAATACAAAGCGCATACAAGAGAGTTTATACTAACAAAATTGGTTAATTTAATTTTTGCTATACAAACTATTTTCTTTTTGAGGAAATAATAACAATAAACAGTTAGTGCTTTTGTACAAAGACTTATCTAATCCTTGATTATTATAGAATAGTGTATTAAAATTTAACGCCCATTGTTAATGCTACTATATTAAAGTTATGCTTTGTAGTAGCAATTCCTGTGGGCAATCCGGACATTAAATAAGGATAAGCATATTCGGAAGTTTCGCTGATGCGTAGCATATATGCAAGGTCTAAAAAGAAACCGCCAAATCTCGCACCTACGCCGACACTAAAGTCTATCATACTGCCACCAAAATCTTTTGCGTTTTTAAACGGACTGCTATTGTAAGCGCCTCCTAATCTACCCATAAAGTTTTCGTAACGCCCTTCTATTCCTAAACGAACATTGTGCCCTCCGGTAAATGTATTACGTATATTGTCGTTTACTTGTCTTTGGTAAGCATTGTCTATATTGTCTAAGGTATAGCGCATAGAGTGATAGCCAACATATTCGTATTCGGCAGTAATAAATCCGTATTTGTTTAAAAAGAAAAGGGAGTTTACAGATGCTCTCCAAGGCGTTCTGAGGTTGTATTCGTACTGGTACTCAGTGGGTGGTAATACATTAGACACAGGGTTGGAGCCATTACCGGTATTTTGTTTATAGTTTTCGGTATGCGAAATTAAATTGTAATCCATTAAATCTGTTAAGAAAATCCAAGTAGGTGTATGAATAGCTGCTCCTATTCTCATTTGTTCGGAATTATACAAAGCGCCAAGTTTCATATTGAATCCCGTACCGGTTGTATTTATCATTTCGGTAAATGTAAAATAATTAAAGTCGTTATCGGGGTTGCCGGTAAGGTCTTCTTCTTGAAATGCTATGCTGCGGTCGTGTCTGTAATTTGTAAATGATATAGCGCCACCGAGCATTAATTTTTCTTTGTAGTTACCGCCAAAGGTTAAGTTCCATTCGTCTATTTTACCTTTAGATTGTACGCTTTTGGTCTGTTGCAATGCACCGCCATTTGCTATTATGTTATTGTATGGAATAGAGCTTAGGTCGCTTTCTAACAAAAAGCCATTCCAAGCCATAGCGCCATAAGGCGGTGGTGCTGTTTCGTAGTGTGTGCCTTCTTGTTGGGCGATGGCTGCATATAATTCGGTAATGGAGCTTTGGTCGTTGCGTCCGGTATAGGTAACATTATGATTAAAGTCTGCAATTCTATTAAACCCTATTCCGAAGGATACTGATTTCCAATCGCTTTTTTCGTAGTCTTTACCTCTTGCAGGGTTAGAGAAAACAATATGTGCATTATTGATTACAAAACGCGTTTTGTCGTCTTGCGAGTTAGAGCCTAAATAATTGGTATTAGCTCCGCTAAATCTTAAAGTAGGCGTAATTGCCATTTCGGAATTGCGATACACACCAATAGAGGCGGGGTTAATGCTTAGCGAAGTAAAATCTCCGCCTAATGCTCCGGTAGCACCACCCAAACCTATGCTCCGTGCTGTACCCAGCGAATTGGTTTGGCTGTACTTTAATGCATCTATTTCGTTTTGTGCGAAAACGGCACTACTAATTATTAAGGCTAATGCTGTAATGGAATATCTTAAAATCATAGAATATAATTTTTGAAAAGGTTAGACAAAGTATTTTAATAGTAGTTTAATATACAATGGTCAAAGAAAATGTTATTTATATTTTTCTGTTCTTATTAGCAGCGTTTTTGGGATGATGTTTTTTGTTAATTGCTTGTCTTTTTTTCATTGCCTCTATGTACATACTGTCGGTTACGGATTGTACTTTAAATGTTTGGCGATAAATAACCCTACCCACCTGGTATTCTTCTTCTCTTATTAATTGCCCCGAATTTTCATCATAATATCTCCAAAAACCATGTTTGAGCGTTCCTTGTTCCGATAGTGCTACTATCATTGTGTCCTCTAAAGTAATGGGGTCTGTAACCCAAATAGAGTCATATTTGTTTTTAGGATTTAAACCACGCCAATTTCCTACACACACTAATTTACCATTATTAAAATATTGAGAAGTTCCGTCTAAAACATTGTTACGATACTGCTCTAATGCAACTAATCTTTTTTCGCTATCGAGCATATACCAAAGTCCTTCTTTCTTATTGTCCACATAATTACCAAAAGTTATGGTTTCTGGTTCTCCTCTGAGTGCTTCCGTTTTAATATACCAAGTGCCTTGTTTTTTGTTTTGACGGTCTGTATTATTCAGCCCCGTTTCGGATTGCTGTGCTAATATTGTATAGGGCAAGATACAGATTGTACTTACTCCAAGAATGAATAATATTTTTACTAAAATTTTCATTAGCTACAAAAATTTAAACAGCGAAAGATGTGCCGCAACCGCAAGAGCTACTTGCATTTGGATTTTTAAAAATAAAACCTCTTGCGTTTAGTCCTGTTCCAAAATCTATTTCCATGCCAGCGAGGTAAAGACCGTGTGCCTTTTTCATTAAATATTGTACGCCCTGTGTTTCATATATTTCGTCATCTTCTTCTTGCTGGTCGAAACCCAAAACATAACTTAGCCCCGAGCAGCCGCCACCTTTTACGCCTACTCTAAGCATCATTTTGTTGTCGAAATCTGGTGCTTGCATTAATGTGTTTAACTCATTAAGTGCAGCATTGGTAAATCTTATATTGGTTTGTGTTGTTGTTTCCATAAAAAATTAAAAAGTCAAAATTAAAAATTAAAAAGAAAGGGTAATATCAATTTTTTCTTTTGATGAATAGATGACTTTCTATTCCTGCTCTCCTTCGCCTTCTTGCGGTGTCTGTATTATAAACTGCGGAAATACTAAATTATTGTTGTTCGCTTGTGCTTGCTGTTGTGCTGCTTGCTGTTCTAAAAATCCGAGATAGCTCCCAAAATCGTGCATTAGTTTATACCCGGATTTAGAAAGGTCTAATTTGCCGGAGTTACCAAATCCTATAAGTGGATTTACCAATCCCGAATTGATTAAAATATCCCAAAGCCTTTCGGTTTCTTGCTCATTAAGTTTTATTCTGTTGCCAAGCAGTATTTCTTCTTTTAATTTTTTAGATTTTTTATCCCCTTTATTGTATAGAGAATCTAATACGGTATCAATTAAGAAAACATCTTTTTCTCTATCGTTTTCGTAATGTCGGTAACAGGCAGTATTGTACATTCTGTTTACAGCATTAAGGCGTTTTATGTTTTTGTCAATCCTATGATGTTTTGGTTTTGTCCTTTGTTTCATTTTTCTAATAATTTTAGCCCAATAATTCGTTTTAGTATTTTCCTATTATCGTTTGTCCGCCTTTTACTACATCTCCTATTTTTACATCTACTTGCGTACCTACGGGTAAGAAAATATCTACCCGAGAGCCAAATTTTATAAATCCAAATTCATCATTTTGTTTAATAGTATCTTCTGCTTTTACATAATAGACTATACGGCGTGCTACGGCTCCTGCTATTTGTCGAAGTAGCATATTTATTTTATTGTTTTCTATTACTACAGTAGTTCTTTCGTTGAGTGTAGAAGACTTAGGGTGCCAAGCTACCAAGTATTTACCGGGGTGGTATTTTACATATTTTACTTTACCGGTAATGGGGCTGCGGTTTACGTGCACATTAAGTGGCGACATAAATATAGAAACCTGCAACCTTCTTCCTTTGTAATACTCCGGCTCGTCAGTTTCTTCGATAATTACTACTTTACCATCGCAAGGCGAAACGATTAATCCATCGCCTTCTGTATATACTCTGTTGGGTATTCTGAAAAACCAAAGCACCCAAAACCAGAGTAGAAAAAACGCTATTTGCAGTAACCAATAGAGTATTGGTATATCGAACAAAAATGTGTAGTTGATATAGCTTATGGCAATCCATAGTGCGGTAGCGATTGCTATGTGTATGTATCCTTCTTTGTGTATGTACATTAAAAAGTAAAATTAGTTGATTTGATAATTTGATGATTAGGTTACTGAGCATTTCGACTACACTCATTGACCACGTAGTCGAAGTATGCTAATTTGATGTTGATATTTAAATAAAAATTAAAAAACTCCCCCTTGTCATTTTGACGACGATAGGAGGAAAATCTAAAACAATATTATAAAGAGTCCTTGTTCCTTTGCGTCTTTGCGAGCAATAATTATTACCATTCTTCTAATGGTATATTTACCGGATTTTCTACCGGCTCATAATCATTGTTTTTTATTGGTTTATTACCACCGCTACTCGGTTTTCCGTCATCATTAAAGTATCCTTCACCAGAGTCGTAGTTCGGTAAACTTTTCGGGTCGTATCCTTCGCAATTATTAAAATTTTCCGGAACTGCAAATTTATCGTTTGCATGATAGCCTAAGCTTTCGTCGGCATATATTTTTTTAAAGAAAAATGCCCAAACAGGAAGTGCCGCTGCTGCCCCTTGTCCTTGTGCTGTGCTACTAAAACGTAAAAACCTATCATCGCAACCTACCCATGCTCCGGCAAGTAGCTGTGGTGTATAGCCTAAAAACCATGCATCTGCCTGATTATTGGTAGTTCCTGTTTTCCCTGCAATATCGCCAGTAAGTCCGTATTTATATCTAAGCCTTACCCCTGTACCACCACCTTGGGTTACGCCTTCCATCATTTTTACCATTTTGTATGCTGTTTGTGCGCTTACCTCTTCTTTTTGTTGTGCGGCACCATTGTATATTACATTGCCGTTTTTGTCTTCTATTTTTACAATAAATAATGGTTCTGTACGAATACCTCTATTAGGAAACATAGTGTATGCGCCTAACATCTCGAAAAGGGAAATGTCTGAAACACCCAATGCAATAGAAGGTACGTGCTCTATTTTACTACTGATACCACATTTTTTGTTAGCAAAATCTGCAAAGGCATCTATGCCTACTTGTTTTATCAAAAATAGTGACGCATTGTTTATAGACTTAGCCAATGCTGCATTCATTGGTAGTGGGGCACCGCCTTTAGCTCCGCCGGCATCATAAGGTTTGGGTTGCCACTTAAACTGTTGTGGTGTGGTTTCTACCGTGCTACAAGGAGAGTAACCATTGTCAACCGCAAAGCAATACAGTAATGGCTTTATGGTTGAGCCTACTTGTCTTTTGGTCCCTATATTTACGTGGTCGTATTGAAAATACTCGTGATTAATGCCGCCTACCCATGCTTTAATCTCTCCGGTATATGGGTCCATCGCCATAAAACCGGATTGTAAAAATGCTCTAATGTATTTTATAGAATCCAAAGGACTCATTGTCGTGTCCAAGTCATTGTTTTTAGTGTGCCAACTAAAAACGGTCATTTTGGTTGGAGTATTGAAAATTGTTTGGATTTCTTTTTCGCTTTTGCCTTCATCTTTTAAAATCAAATATCTTTTAGAGCGGGTTACATAATCTTCTAAAACCTTTTTGGGTATTTTGTCTTCCCACACCTTGCCTGTTTTAATTTTAGACTGATTAGCAAACGGTGCTTGTAACTCTTTTAAATGCTCCGCTACTGCTTCTTCTGCATATTGTTGCATTTTAGAGTTAAGTGTAGTGTAGATTTGTAAGCCGTCTTTGTATATGTTGTAATTTTCTCCGGTTTCGGGATTTATATTTTGCTTACACCATTTCTTTACTTCTTGCTCTAATACCTGACGGAAATATGGCGCTAAACCTTCGTGGTGGTCCATTCTTTTGTATTTGAGTACTAATGGCTTAGCCTTGTATGTTGTTGCATCATTGTTAGAAAGAAAGTTTGCTTTTTCCATTTGCTCAATAACTGTATTTCTACGGTTTTTGGCATTTTCAGGATTTTTACGAGGGTTATATCGTGTATTTGCTTTTAACATTCCTATTAATACTGCTGCTTCATCTACAGTTATCTCATTGGGGCTTTTACTGAAAAAAGTAAGGGATGCATTTTTAATGCCATAAACATTATCGCCAAATGGTACTGTATTTAAGTATAAGGTAACAATTTCGTTTTTGGTAAGGTTTTTTTCGAGCTTAACAGCGAGTACCCATTCTTTTAACTTTTGAACTATTCTCACAAAGGTATTATTAGACCTTTCGGCAAAAAGGTTTAGTGCAAGTTGTTGTGTTATGGTACTACCTCCTCCTTTTTTGCCCAAAAAGAAAACAGCTCGCATAATGGCAATGCCATCTATACCGGAGTGTTTTCTAAACCTTTCGTCTTCGGTGGCTATAAGTGCATTAATGGCATTGGGCGAAATGTCTTCGAATTCGGAATTGGAGCGATTAAGTATATAATAATTTCCCAAAAGCACTCCATCGCTACTATATACTTCTGAGGAAATGGAACTACTTGGATTTTGTATTTCTTCCATTGAGGGCATCTCTCCTAATAACTCGAAGTTAATGGCAAGTACCAGTAGAGGAATACAGATAAGCCCAAAAATAAATAAACGCCAGATAAATTTTGAGAGTTTCGACATAATGATATTTTGACCTGATATTTTTATCTTTCTATACCACAAAGTTAAGTTGTATTTAGGATAGAATGCCCATATTAAGTAAATTTGTGTTTCAAAAAATATTTTAAGTATAATTTTATACACCCTAAAATAATTTGTAAGCCCAAATAAGGCAATGGTTTATTTTAATATAAAGAATATTTCCCCCAACCCACACCAATAACTAATTAAACATAATTCTCTTATTTATATAGAAAATCTGTGCCATTTCCTCATTAGGCTTTTATTTTCTAAATATAAAAATGCCTAAAGCATAAAAAAACAAGTTCCTTTTTTATTAATACATTTGCTTTTAAATCAACTCAAAAAACATTTAAAATATGTACGTAATCGATGCTATTCGCACACCGGTTGGCAAATATGGCGGCTCGCTCAGCACTGTGCGCCCCGATGATTTATTGGCTTTTGTTATTAAAACTTTAATAGAAAGAAACCCTACCATAGATGTAACCGAAATAGAAGATGTAATAGCCGGAGCTGCTAATCAGTCGGGCGAAGACAACCGAAATGTAGCCCGTATGGCAGCATTACTTGCCGGACTACCCACAACAGTAGGTGGCAATACCGTAAACAGACTTTGCGCATCAGGGTTACAAGCCATTATAGATGCTACACGCTCTATTATTAGCGGCGATGGAGAAATGTATATTGCAGGAGGCGTAGAGAGCATGTCGCGTGCGCCTTTTGTAATGGGAAAAGCAGATGCGCCATTTTCCCGAAAAGCAGAAATATTCGATACTACTATTGGTTGGCGTTTTATTAATCCTAAGCTCTCCGAAATGTACTACCCCTACACTATGGGCGAAACCGCAGAGAACGTAGCAGACAGATGGCAGATTACTCGTGCAGCGCAAGACGAATTTGCATACAACAGCCAACAAAAATACCAATCCGCACACGATGCCGGAAAGTTTAAAGACGAAATAGTGCCTGTAACCGTAGATTTGGGCAAGGGCAAAACTTTAGTTTTCGATAAAGACGAACACCCTCGTATAAGTAGTGTAGAAAAATTAGGAGAGTTAAAGCCTGCCTTTAAAAAAGGCGGTAGCGTAACAGCCGGAAACTCGAGCGGTATAAACGACGGTGCAGCAGCACTTTTATTAGCATCTGAAAATGCAGTAGCAAAATACGGTTTAAAACCTATCGCTAAAGTTATCGGCAGGGCAGTCGCCGGTGTGGATCCTGCCGTAATGGGAATAGGTCCTGTACCTGCTACACAAAAAGCATTACAACGCGCCGGATTAACGATTCAAGACATCGGTTTAGCAGAAATCAACGAGGCATTTGCATCGCAATCTTTAGCAGTAGTAAGCGATTTGGGCATTAACCCCGAAATAGTAAATGTAAATGGTGGTGCCATTGCCATTGGGCATCCTTTGGGTTGTAGCGGGGCGCGCATTTCTACTACTTTATTATACGAAATGAAAAAACGAAATGTACGATACGGTTTGGCTACTATGTGTATCGGAGTAGGACAAGGAGCTGCCGTAGTGTACGAGTTATATGAAGCCTAAATGCAAATTAAAAAGTAATACTTCGACTACGCTCAGTAACCTATGTTTTATAGCATTGAAACCCTTAGACTTAGAAATTCTTTTGTGTAATTTCCAATTAGCATTAATGTAATCGTTATTTAATTTAGTAAAAATGAAAATGTGTTTTAAAGCAATATTTTAGATTTGGATAATTATCTTGTCTGTTATATTTTTATGCAAATTCTATTAAGCGAGCGTTTGCGAATAAATGATAAGGCATATAATTTAGATATTTTTTAAACCATCTATTTTGCTTCAATACACTAATGTATAACCATCTTTCCTAACCAGCACGAATTGAGATTTTTGATTTTTTATTTTTGACTTTATTTAACTATAAAAACAATGGACTTCTATAGCCTCCCGATAATCATCAACGACAGAAGAGAAAAAATCATTAATCTTTATAAGAATAAAGAGGACATTACTGCATTTAAGTACATTGTAGAAACCCATAAAAATGCTCATTTTATTATTGCGGAAATCCCTGCCGAAAGCGCACTTAAAAGTTTTATTTCCGGCAAAGAAGATGAAGCTTTAAAAGACAGTACTATACAATGTATGCTAAAGGGCAACGAATTGCAAATAACCATTAGTCCTAAAATCGCAGAACCATTAATTGTTGAACAATCAGCAGAAGAAGAAAAAGAAGAAACACCTAAAATATTTAGTTACGAAGATTTAGAATTGTTTCAATCTGCTCCCAAAAAAGAAAAAGTTACCACTCAAAATATTGTAGAGCCGATTAAACGCGAATCGGAGATTATAGGAGAATGGAACAACACCATAAAGTTTATTAAAAATAGCTATAGCAATGGCGCTATACTTATTTCGGGTTATGTAACAGGGAATTTCAATAACCTATTACAAACCGATTTCCCAAATTTGAAATTGTGTGTAAGCTTTGAAAACGAAAAAAATAATTATACAAACAATGCCACCATCTCTTTTGCGCACCCGGAGCAGTTTTTAGGAATAGCATTAGACTTTGGTTCGGAAGCAAGCCAGATGGCTATTAAACGCTACGAATACGATAGTTTGCACCAACACAAAAGACCGGAATTAGAAAACCTTTTCAAAAATATTTTGTTTTTTAACCAATCGCAAGGTTGGATAAATAAAGAAGAACAAGCCAAGTATTACCAAGAAGAAAAGAATACCAATTTCTATAAATCTATCTTTTTCTTAAAAGAAAATCAAACAGGCAACTATAAGAATGTACGCAGAGATTTGTTTGTGGCAGACGTAGCTAATAATTTTAAAATGTTAGTCAATACCTATAATGGTTACGATTTGCTAACTCAAAACAAATACCACCAAATACCCAATCTAAAAATCACACAGAAATACGATAACCTTTTTTCGAGTATTAATTTCAATATACAAAAAGATGGGCAAAATGCCAATGTGAGTTTAGGGGTAATGAAAAACAAAGTGTATAACACCATTTTAAGAGTAATGATAGAGTCTTATCTGCAAAAGGAATTTTTGATAGACTCCGAAACAGAAAGGAAAATTAGGTTTATACTCTTAGTCCCCAATATCTACGACTTTTACGACATTAAAAACACCCAACAACTCTTACACGACATTTTCCAATCTTTAGCCGACAACGAATACAAAGACAAAATTTTAGCGTGGGAAATTATTACCGTTTCGGAGAGTGATGCTTCCTTTCTGGGTTATATTAATAAGCAAGATGTTCATATCGAAAAAAACAAAGAATATATAATTATAGACTCGGGCAAAGGCACTACCGATTTGTCCATAATCCGTACCGGAGACACTAATGTTTTCGACATAAAAACCATATACCGCAATGGCTTTGCAGGAGCAGGCAATTTAATTACATTCGCCGTTTTTGAAACCATTTTGCATTATATAAGAGCTAATGCCACAAACCAAAACGAAGCATTTAAGTATATAAAAGACCAAATTATTACTGTGCTAAACAGTAATAATTTAAGTTGGAAAAATGATATTTTTAATCAGATTGAAAGACTGAAATTCAAATATTCCGACAATCAAAACTACGTAATTACCCAGTGGCACAATGCGAATGTGGGCGATACTAATTTTAGAAACATTACCGAAGAAGGACGCTCCAATTTAAACAGAACATTAAATGATTTATTAGCACAAATAGAAAACATTAGCGACTTCTATGGTTATATTTCCGAAACCTGTAAGGTAATAGCTACAAGAGCAATTCAGAATATAAAATTAGTAAAAAAGAATGCTACACAGTTTAATTGTGGTGGTGTAATTCTATCCGGCAGGGCATTTTTATTTGCTCCATTAGAGCAAGAAATGCGCACGCAGATACAGCAAGAATTAGATATACCCGCACAGCAAATACATCTGTTAAATGGCAACGAACTAAAAGATATTTGTATTAAAGGAGTATTCAATAATTCGGTACGATTAAATGCCGAAAAAATAGGATATCCTATTCAAATAATTGCAAACCGAAAAAACACAACGCAACAAACAACTAAAGAAGAACAAAAAACAAACAAACCGAAAAAAACTATTCAATCGCGCTTGCTCAAAATATTTTTTAACGAACTCAACGATTTGGAAAATGTAGAAGCCGTAATACCAACGTCTAACACTAATCTACAATACGACACGCTTGCCAATAGCCAAATATTAATAGGAGGAAAGAGGTACAAAATAGCAGGAAATAATATTTACAATCAACAACAAGGAAATAATACAGAAGCCAATTTGTTGTTTACCGAAAAAGGATATTTGGCACGTAAAACAGAAAACGGCGTGGTAAGCAATGTAATAGAATTGCAAGAAATTTATGATACGGAAGATGTAGAATTAAATATGGTTATACCATCACTTTTTCCTAATTATATCGACGAAGATTTTATTAATACATTTCAGCAGTCTATTGATTTGAACCAACAAACGCCACTACCTGTTAATGCCGCAAACGACCAAATAAATACTAGTACCGCAACTTCTAATGATACAGACTCTAAAGGTCCTATGTATTTTTAGAGGCAATTTAGCCCAATGTTAATTTATATACATAATTTGGGATTATAATAATCTTCGTAACTTTGCAAACCCTAAATTTATTTTATGGCAAAGTCAAATAATAATAATAATAACCGTCGTTGTTCCTTTTGTGGAAAACCCGAAAACCAAACATCTTTACTCATAACCGGGCACGATGGCAATATCTGCGACGAATGTACCGAACAGGCGCACTTAATGGTTAAAGAAACCAGCTTGGCGAATAAGTCGGCAGCGAATAATTACGATATTAATAAGCATAAAGTATATACACCTAAAGAAATAAAAGATTTTTTAGACCAATATATAATCGGACAAGATGATGCCAAAAAAGTAATGGCAGTAGCAATGTACAATCATTACAAAAGATTAAAACACCCCATTACAGATGATGTGGAAATAGAAAAGTCCAACATTATAATGGTAGGCGAAACAGGCACAGGGAAAACGCTTTTAGCCAAAACCGTTGCCCGCATTTTACAAGTGCCATTTGCCATCGCCGATGCTACCGTATTTACCCAAGCCGGATATGTAGGCGAAGATGTAGAAAGCATTTTGTCGCGCCTACTCCAATCTTGCGATTACGATGTAGAAGCTGCGCAAAAAGGAATCGTTTATATTGATGAAATAGACAAAATCGGCAGAAAAAGCGACAACCCTTCTATAACAAGAGATGTAAGTGGCGAAGGCGTACAACAAGCTCTTTTAAAATTATTAGAAGGCTCGGAAGTATTAGTGCCACCACAAGGCGGGCGCAAACACCCCGAACAAAAAATGCTTAAAGTAAATACACAAAACATACTCTTTATCTGTGGGGGCGCATTCGAAGGCATAGACAAAATGATAGCTCGCCGTATGGAAACATCGGCTATTGGCTTTAAAAGCAATACCGAAAAAGAAAAATTAGACCGCGCCAATCTACTCCAATATGTTAATCCTCAAGATTTGCGCACATTTGGTTTAATACCCGAATTATTAGGTCGTTTGCCCGTGGTTACTTACCTCAATCCATTAGACAAAGATGCATTAAAAAGAATATTGACAGAGCCTAAAAACGCACTAATTCGTCAGTACAAACGCCTGTTTGAGTACGAAGGCGTAGTATTAGAAGTAGCTGATGATGCATTAGATTTTATTGTAGATAAAGCATTTACCTATAAATTAGGCGGTAGAGGATTGCGTACTATCTGCGAAATGATACTAACCGATGCTATGTTCGAAATTCCATCTGAAGGATACAAAGGCACTTATACCATTACATTAGATTACGCTAAACAAAAATTAGAACACGCCAAGTTAGAATATATGAAAGCTGCGTAATTGCTGCTTTGTACTATAACTCCTTGTGGTTAGATAAATACAAAAAGAAATCCATTACTACATTTATAATTTAGCATTACATAGTTTTTTGTTGAATTTTATTTATCTTGCTCAAGTGAAAAGCCTTCTTTTTAAAATTTGGGTATTGTGCTGCTCTTTAGTAGCAGGGTTTGGTCTTGTTTCTCAAGCACAAAATTACGATACCTTTAGCCTACATTTCGATATAGGAAAATACAACATTGATAATGACGTAATAGAAGAGCTGAAAAAATTTATTGCTCAAAATTATACCGAAAACCAAACGCGATTACTCGTTTATGGATATGCCGATTATTTAGGGACGCAATCGCCCAACAAAACACTGTCTGAACAAAGAGCCAATAATACTAAGCAGCTTTTGCTTCGATTAGGAATAAAAAAAGAAGACATTAAACTATGCTCCGGAATAGGTCAGATAAACACCAAAGGGGAAGAAGACCGCGGAAACAGTAAATACAGAAAAGCAGAAATTTATTTTTCTAAAAACAAAACAAAACAAGAAATTACACAAGAACCTAAAAAACCCAAGCCTGAGCAAAAACAAGATATAGCACTTGCAGAAAAGATTAAAGAAGCAAAAATAGATGAAGTAATAAATCTGAAAAACCTCTTGTTTTTTAATAACTCAACAGTAATGCGCCCCGTTTCCTATCCCGACTTATACCAGTTGTTAACTGTATTAAAAGAAAACCCCAATCTTAAAATTAAAATAGAAGGGCACATCTGCTGCAACAAAGAAGAAGGAATGATAAAAGGTACGGTAGATTACAATCTATCTGTAAACAGAGCAAAGGCAGTTTATTTTTACTTGAGAGAAAATGGCGTTGAGGCAAAAAGATTGAGCTTTGATGGTTATGGAAGAACTCGTCCCCTATACCCCAATGAAGCAACAATAGAAGAAGAATTAGCAAACAGAAGAGTAGAAATCAGAATTTTGAGTAAATAAATACCGAAGAGAGAATGAACAAAAAATGGAGATTGTTTTTAGGGTTAATAATTATTGTACTATTAGGTATTAAGTTTTATCAAAAACAATTTAGAGGCAAGAGTTCTGTATATGCAGAAGGTGTAGGAAAGCCTGTAGATAGCTTAAATGGTGTAATCGTATATTACAATGGTGAAGTAGGGCACGTTTTAGAAAGAAATGTAGCAAGCGATGGATATAATATAGGATTAAAATATCAGTGCGTAGAGTTTGTAAAAAGATACTATTACGAATACCTAAAACATAAAATGCCAGACAGCTACGGACACGCAAAAGATTTTTTTGATAAATCCATTGATGATGGTAAAATAAATCCAAAACGAGATTTAATACAATTTACAAATCCATCGGCTGATAAACCTAAAGAGAATGACTTAATCGTTTTCGGAGCAACAAACTTTAACCCTTACGGGCACGTCGCTATTATATCAAAGGTAGATGATAATAAAATAGAAATTATACAACAAAATCCGGGACCAAACGCTCCTTCACGAGTTCAATATAAACTTATTTACAAAGACAATAAATGGAAACTAAATAACGAAAAAACATTGGGGTGGTTGAGGAAAAAGTAAAGTGCGCCTTTTCTCGCAAAGTACGCAAAGAAGGCACAAAGAGCGCAAGGGTTTATTGCTCACGGAGGAAAGACAGAAAATATGTTCAAAGTGATTTTAACTTCGTAAATGGATCTTTTCTCGCAAAGGACGCAAAGGAGCAAACAACATAATGTTTTAAATTAGTTTAGATTTTTCCTCCTATCGTCGTCAAATTGACAAGTGGGCTGTTGCTACGTAATAGGGTTGTTTTATCTGTAGATTGACGATATTTTTACTTTTGCTATTCTATCTGATGTAAAAACTTTTACTAACATTGCCGTCGAATAATGTTTGCCATTTACCGCTTAATTCCCTTGTCATACCGACGATAGGAGGTATATCTATTACGCGTTTTGATGAATCTTATGCAAACACAAGAAGACAATGAGAAGTTTTATTTAATTTTGAATAAATTATCATTATCAAATCAGCACATCATCAAATCAATATTTTTAATTTTGACTTTTAAAAAAATATGTACCAAAGAAGATACCGAAAAAAAGCCACCGAAAAGATAGATAAGATATTGATTATTCGATTTTCTTCTATTGGCGACATTGTGCTTACTACTCCATTATTGCGCTGTATCAAAAAACAATTACCACACGTTAGAATTCATTTTCTCGTAAAAGAAAAATTTGCTCAAGTAGTAGCTTCTAATCCTTATATAGATAAAGTTCATCGGCTCAACGATGATTTATCTGCCGTAATTCAAGAATTGCAATACGAAAAATTTACCCATATATTAGATGTACACCACAACCTTAGAAGCTTAAAAGTTAAAAACGATTTGGAGGCGAAAACATTTTCTTTTCCAAAGCTAAATATCAGAAAGTGGTTATTGGTAAATTTTAAGTGGAATACAATGCCCGATATAAGTATAGTAGAAAGATATTTTGAAACCACTAAAAAAATAGGTGTTAATAATGACGGGCACGGTTTAGAATATTTCATACCCGAAGAACAAAAAACTAAAACCCGTGATATACCGATGAGCCATTGGGTAGGGTATATAGCTTGTGTTATTGGGGGGTCTTACGCTACCAAAAAGTATCCGGTAGAAAAATGGATAGAATTTTGCAAAGCCTGTACATTTCCTATAATATTATTAGGAGGAAAAGAAGATGCAGTAGCAGCACAGCAAATTACCAATGCCATTAACGACATAAGAGTGTATAATGCCTGCGGAAAATTTAACTTAAACGAATCGGCAGATTTAGTAAGCAAAGCTCGCGTAGTAATTTCTAACGATACAGGACTAATGCACATTGCGGCAGCATTTAAAAAACCACTTATTTCTCTTTGGGGAAATACCGTACCGGAATTTGGAATGTTTCCGTATTATGGAGCCAATAACCTAAACCATATAGTAGAACCTCGCAGTATAATAATGGAAGTTCCGGGTCTGTCTTGTCGTCCGTGTAGTAAAATCGGGTACCACAAATGCCCCCGAAAACATTTTAAATGTATGCAGTTAATAGAGCCACAAAAAGTGCTCCACAATGCGGAGAAACTATGGTTTGGAGAGATAGAAAAAAAGTAAAACTAATACCAACGTAAAATACTTTCTAATCATTATGGAGCTTAGTGCGTTTGTAATATTCTCCAAAATATTATGTTTCTACAAACCGTAGTTAAAATTAAACAGAGACTCAAAGCGCAAGTCTTTTTAATTAAAAATTGAAGCAAAAAAAATACCTTTGTTTTCCCAATTCAAAAATTATTCAAATATTATATAATGTTTTCTTTTAAATCGTTGCCCTTGAAAGGCGCACAATTAATTCAAATGCCCCATTTCGACGATGCTAGAGGCGCATTTATAAAAACATTTCACGATGGGCTGTTCAAAGAGCACAATATTAATTTCGAATTAAAAGAAAGCTATTATTCTTTTTCTAAAAAAGGTGTCATTAGAGGAATGCACTTTCAGCTTCCGCCACACGACCATGCTAAAATTGTTTTTTGTCCTTTGGGTGCTATTTTAGATGTAATAATAGATTTAAGAAAAGACTCTCTTACTTTTGGAAAGTATTTCAGCATAGAACTATCAGAACAAAACAATTTAGCCTATTACATTCCTAAAGGGTTTGCACACGGATTTCAAGCAATGACAGAAAATGCAATGACTTTTTATTTGGTTTCGTCTGAATATAGCAAAGAACACGACACCGGAATAAGATACGATAGCTTTGGGTTTAATTGGGAAGAATCCAATCCCATTATATCAGAAAGAGATTTGGGCTTTCCTGAATTTGGAGCCTGGCAATCGCCATTTTAGAATGAACCATTTTTTTATGAATAACATTAGCAAATACATAGACCATACAATACTTAAAGCTACTGCCGACCAAAACGCCATAAAACATTTATGCGAAGAAGCCATTACATATAATTTTACGGCGGTATGTGTACCGCCTCATTATGTAGCATTCGCTAAAAGCATTTTACGAGAGTATTCCGTAAAAATTGCAACAGTTATAGGTTTTCCTTTAGGCTACGATGCAACAGAGACCAAGCTAACTTCCATTTATGCCGCTATTAAAAATGGTGCAGATGAAATAGATTTGGTACAAAATTTATGTGCTCTTAAAAACAAAGATTGGGCTTACCTTCGCAACGAAATTGCGGAAAGTTTACAGCCTATTAGATTACACAACAAAACACTAAAGATAATATTAGAAACAAGCGAACTAACAAACGAAGAAATTATTAAATGCTGCGAAATCTACACTAAACATAAAGTAGATTTTGTTAAAACCTCAACGGGGTTTTCGGCAAAAGGAGGTGCAGATATAGAAGTAGTAAAATTATTACGACAACATTTACCAGAAAGCATTGCCATAAAAGCCGCTGGAGGAATAAGAACTTACACTGATGCAGAAGCATATATTAATGCCGGTGCCGATAGAATAGGAACATCTTCCGGAGTAGAGATTTTTAAGGAATCTAAACGATAGATATTTTTCGCAATGGCGATATTTTTATTTCACACAGAATAAAACGAGAACTGGAGATACCGCGTTTTTTGCTTCGTAAAAGGATTTTTCTCGCAAAGACGCAAAGTTTTAAATTAGTTTAGATTTTTCTTCCTATCGTCGTCAAAATGACAAAAGGGCTGTGCTACGTCTTAGGGTTGTTTTAGCTGTAGATTGATGATATTTTTACTTTTGCTATTCTATCTGATGTGAAAATTTTTACTAACGTTGCCGTCGAATGATATTTGCCATTTACCGCTTAATTCCCTTGTCATACCGACAATAGGAGGTATCTCTATTACGTGTTTTGATGAATCTTATGCAAACACAAGATGACAATGAGAAGTTTTATTTAATTTTGAATAAATTATCATCATCAAATTATCAAATCAACATTTTTGACTTTTAAATTTTGACTTTTAAAAAATGACCTTTTCAACTCCAATTAACACGGACTTATTAATGCAGATTGCCAAAGAATATGGCGCACCTGTATATATTTACGATGCAGCAACAATGCGTAATCAGTACCACAAACTCGTAGAAGCCTTTAAAGAATGCAATGTACAGATACATTATGCAGCTAAGGCTTTAACAAATATTAATGTAATGCGTATTTTCAACGAATTGGGCGCAGGGTTAGATGCGGTTTCTATTCAAGAAGTTCAGTTAGGGTTAAAGGCGGGCTTTGCTCCTGAAGAAATTCTTTATACACCCAATTGCGTATCTTTAGAAGAAATAGATATGGCTATTGCCTTAGGGGTTAAAGTTAATATTGATAACATTTCCATTTTAGAGCAGTTTGGGCATAAATATGGCAATACAGTTCCTGTGTGCATTCGTGTAAATCCGCATATTATGGCAGGGGGTAATTACAAAATATCTACCGGACATATAGATAGCAAATTTGGCATTTCTATTCACCAAATGAGGCACGTGGAGCGTTTAATCAAATCGCTTAATTTGCAAGTGGATGGCATACACATGCATACCGGCAGCGATATTTTAGATGTAGATGTTTTCTTAAATGGAGCAGAAATCCTTTTCCAATTAGCACTCAATTTCCCCGATTTAAAGTATATAGATTTTGGTAGTGGTTTTAAAGTTGCCTACAAACCCGACGATGTTACAACCGATATTAATTTATTAGGAGAAAAACTGACCAAAAGGTACAAAGAATTTACCCAAGAGTTTGGCAAAGAGATACAAATCCATTTTGAGCCGGGCAAATTCTTAGTGAGCGAATCGGGAGTGTTTGTGGCACAGGTAAATGTAATTAAACATACTACCGCTACTGTTTTTGCCGGTTTAGATACCGGAGCCAACCATTTAATACGCCCAATGCTTTACGATGCATACCATCATATCTCTAACCTCTCTAACTCCAATGGCAAACAAAGAGTTTATACAGTAGTAGGTTATGTATGCGAAACCGACACTTTTGCTTGGGACAGACCTTTGCCCGAAGTGAAAGAAGGCGATTTTTTGTGCTTTCACAATGCCGGAGCCTATGGTTTTATGATGTCTTCTAATTACAATTCCCGCTTTCGTCCTGCAGAGGTATTAGTAGATGGCGACAGTTACAGATTAATCAGACGAAGAGAAACATTAGAAGATTTATTGGCGACACAGGTTTTGTAGTTTTTAGCTAATTATTATCTTATCAAAAGGAATAGGCATTAACCTATTCCTTTTTTGTTAAAAGAAGGTGCAATTGATGTTAATAATCTAATCATAATAAAGAACACAATGTTAATTGAATTCTCTATCCCTTTTTAACCCATTGATTTTAAACGGCTTTGCTCATTTCTCTTTCCACATTCTATTGTGAATGTTCCACGTGGAACTTTTACAGATTTTAGCGATTGTTATGGAAAGCAAAGCCTTCGTATGGCTTTGTTTGTCAATAATAAATTATAGATTTACTTTTGCATTATTATACAATTAGAGAAAAGATGATGTACGATGTTATAGTAGTAGGTGCCGGGCATGCCGGATGCGAAGCTGCTGCTGCCGCTGCCAATATGGGTAGTAAAACTTTATTGGTAACGATGAATATGCAAACCATTGCACAAATGAGTTGCAACCCCGCTATGGGAGGAATTGGCAAAGGGCAAATCGTTAGAGAGATAGATGCTTTGGGTGGATATAGCGGTATTGTTTCCGATAAAAGCATGATTCAGTTCCGAATGCTGAATAGGTCTAAGGGTGCGGCTATGTGGAGCCCTCGTTGCCAAAGCGATAGAATGATGTTTGCTAATACTTGGAGAGAAATGCTTGAACGCACTCCTAATTTAGACTTTCATCAGGATATGGTGGTGGATTTAATTGTTTCACGTGGAACGATTGAAGGAGTAATTACAGGAATGGGGCAAAAAATCTATGGCAAAGCAGTGGTATTAACCAATGGAACATTCTTAAATGGAGTAATCCATATCGGCGAAAAACAGTTTGGCGGAGGAAGAATGGGAGAAAAAGGAGCAACAGGAATTACCGAAAAACTTGTCTCTTTAGGGTTTGATAGCGATAGGCTTAAAACAGGAACACCTCCTCGAATAGACGGAAGAAGCCTCGATTATAGCAAAATGGACGTTCAAGATGGCGACGAAGATGTTGTAGAAGGGTTTTCATATTTAGAAAACACCCTACCCGATTTCACAAAAACTTCTTTTGTGGACAACAGCAATACAAACCATAATATTATTGGCAAACAAAGACACTGTTGGATAACCTATACCTCTTCAGAAGTACACGAAGTCCTTAAAACGGGTTTCGATAAATCTCCAATGTATCAAGGGAGAATCCAAGGAACAGGACCAAGATATTGCCCCAGTATAGAAGATAAAATTAACCGTTTTGCAGACAAAGACAGGCACCAACTTTTCGTAGAACCCGAAGGGTGGAATACCGTAGAGATATATGTAAACGGATTTAGCACTTCTCTTCCCGAAGAAATACAACGAAAAGCATTGCAAAAAGTACCCGGTTTTGAAAAATGTAAATTCTTTAGACCTGGCTATGCTATCGAATACGATTATTTTCCTCCTACACAATTACAATTTACCTTAGAAACAAAGCTCATTAAAAACCTATTTTTTGCTGGTCAAATAAATGGAACTACGGGTTACGAAGAAGCAGCTTGCCAAGGATTGATTGCCGGAATTAATGCACATAGAAATGTACATGGAGAAACACCTTTTATGCTCAAAAGAAATGAAGCATATATAGGAGTACTGATAGATGACCTAATTAATAAAGGCACAGACGAACCCTATCGAATGTTTACTAGCAGAGCAGAATTTAGAACTTTGCTCCGTCAAGATAATGCAGATATTAGACTTACAGAAATTTCATATAATATGGGATTGGCTAAAAAAGACAGATTGGAAAGAAAAAATGAAAAAGAAAAAAATATTGAGTCCATTCAAAAAATATTGCAAGAAATTAGTGCCGAACCCGAAGAAATCAATCATTTTTTAGAAAAAATAGGCAGTTCTGCCCTAAAAGAACGCCAAAAAGTGCAAAAATTGCTCCTAAGACCTGAGATTTCGATAAAAAATTTGATGCAGTATATTCCACAGCTACAAGAAAATCTAAAGGGCTTTAAAAACACAGAAATTGAACAAGCAGAAATACAAGAAAAGTATTCTGTGTATATCGAAAAAGAAAAAGAATTGGTACAAAAAATGTCCGCAATGGAAGATTTAATTATTCCCGATAGTTTTAACTATGAAAAAATTCAGGCAATATCAATAGAAGCAAGACAAAAACTCCAAAAAATAAAACCCAAAACTTTAGGACAAGCAGGAAGAATATCGGGAGTAAATCCAAGTGATATACAAATATTAATGGTTTATATGGGAAGATAAATTAAACATATTTATTATTCATTGAAATCTAAATTTAATTATTACTTTTAACTTTTCATTTTACTAAAAGTCAATAAACAATAAAAATTACGGACAGGTTTAAAAATCTATTTTTATGAAAACAGCATTAAACATATTATTGATAACAATAAGCATTTTTGCGATAAGCAATACAACAAAGGCACAGCAAAGGAAAATGGGAGGATATACTGAATTAGAGGTATATGTTCCTAATTTGAAATCTAATGTTACCGTATCTATTGACGGACAAACTATAAGCAATAATACGGGAGTATATAAGTTTCAGAATGTAAGACCAGGAGTTAATAACATTATTATTAGTGGCAGAAGAGGTGTGATGTATGATGGTAGAATAGAAGTTCAAAACAATAGAAATACTATAGCAGAGTACTCTAAAACGCGCGGATTAGAAATTGTAGAAGTTCAATTTATTGCAATGCAAAATAACTTTCGTAGAGACGAGGTAGTAAGACCGCAACCTACAAGAGATAGAAGAGTGTATGAACATTATGAAGATAGGCAACCACATATAGAGCATAGAATAGAGCTAAATATAATGGACAATAGAACGTATGAAGAATTTAGGGCTACGTTAAGAAATCAAGGCTTTTCTTCTACTAAAATGGATTTGATAAGAACTGCAATAATTAATAATTGGTTTACTACAGACCAAGTGTCCGGACTAATGGACGAACTAAGCTTTGAAAGCGATAGATTAAATACTGCTAAAATGTGCTATGACAAAGTAATAGATAAAGAAAACTACTTTAAAATCAACAATAAGTTTAGTTTCTCATCAAGCGTAACAGAACTTACTAATTATACGATGGGAAGATAAAAATAACCCCAAATTCTATCTTAGAATTTGGGGTTATTCTTTTGAAGAAGAAATGCAAATTTATACCAAAATGAAATAATAAATAGACCAATATTTGTTATTTCCATTTTTT
>CAYUXT010000026.1:0-2983 GCA_964448955.1 uncultured Taibaiella sp.
TGGCAAATTTGTTCAATTTCTGACTTGGGTGTCCCAGCGAGGAAAACAGGAAAATAGTATACATTGGACAATGTAAAGCATAAGTGTTACAATAACTAAAATGCTATAAAAACATATCGTCATTGTATAGCTGCAACAATCCTAAAGCACTACAACAATCTTCTTGTCATTTCGACCGCAGGGAGAAATCTAAAAAAGATTAGAGATACCTCGCTTTGCTCGGTATGACAATGAAAAGTGAGTGGCATATAACAATCTGCGCTACAAAGACAATTGAGTAGCAAAAACCTACATCAAGCATTACACCAAAAAACCTATGCCGGACTTTTAAGTCCGGCATAGGTGAATAATATCAGCTACCTCGCCAGCAGCACCTTACCGCTATACCTCTTTGTATCAGTAATACAACGGATATAATACATACCCGACGGCTGATCCGAAAGCATTATTCTTCTCGTATATGCTGTTGTTTGGGCTCTTTCCTGACCATGCCATACTTTTTTCCCTGCCACATCGTATATTTCGGTTACTACGTTTTCGCCTGCCTGTACGTCTATGCTGAGGGTAAAGCTGCCGCTATTGGGGTTGGGATATACTAACAGCGAACCGTAACTCTGCGGTGCAAAAGGCTTAATGGAAGTAAGTGGGTCTAAATAATTAGTGCCGTCTTCGGGGAGTACGATAACGGGTATAAGTGCCGACTGCCCTTTGTAGCTTACCATAAGGTCTGTTACGCCCTCCTGCAAGCCTTTGAGTATGTTATCGGATATATAGCCTGCAATGGCAGTGTCTATAACTTCGTATTGTACAGAGGGTATGGTGTTGAGGCTGCGCGATACGCTGTCGTCGAACCAGCCTGTAAGATTTATTTTTTCGTAGCTGTTGGCAGCTATATACAGCGGATTAGGATAAAAAGAAATGCTGTCTAATCTAGCAGTAACCTCTACCTCTATGCTTACCGTATCGAAATCTACTATACCTGTGCTGTCTCCTCCTACCGCAACAATAATCAGCCTGCCTATGGCATCTTCCGGTACGGTGTATATAAACGTAGCATTTGCCACATCGCTGTCGGACGAAGAAATATTATAATCGCCGTTGCGCTGCATAACCAACAGGCGGTCTATGCTACCTGTGCTGCTTACTTCGATATTGACCTGCTGCCCGGGATAGTAGGTTTGGTTAGCCAAAGGTGCATCTATCGTAACAGAGCCGGAAGTGGGGCGGGCAGATGGCGGACTCGATGGCGCAGGGCGGTACGCCGAGCTGAGCTTGGGAGGATTAAAGCCGGTGAGTGAAAAAGCCGGGTGGTCGGGAGATAGAGCTATAAGCTCCGTAACCTGCTGCCGTACCGAAGTATTGCCGGGAGAACCCATGTGTACCTGAGGGGCAATGTTGTTTGTATGATTACCCGACAAGCCGCCCTTCTGAGAGGATAACGGAACTATTAAATCATGCTTTTCGCCATTAAACAGCTCCGACATAAAATTGTTTACAGCAAGCGAGGTTCTATAAACTCCCCTTGCTATCCTGAGATTACGGGTAATTAAAATCGTTAAGGTTGTAGCTGCTGTTCCTCCTGTCAGTATTACCTGAGAAGTGGTCGTTACGGCATGGCAGGATACCGAATCGTAATTGGAGCTGTTGGCATAAGCATTGAGGTTTTGTATTGCCGTACTGTTTACCCGCAGGTCTTCGGTAGCACCCAACATTTCCATTCCCATTGTACTGAAAATACTTTTAATCATTGGATAGGAGGCACTTTTATTTTCTAAAAAATTTGCCACCTGCGAACCCGAATGAGGCGTATTGATAGTAATAAATTTCTGAATGTCTTTTTTGTAATTAGCCGACTGTATATATTGCCTGCCGAGCAAGCCGCCCATACTATGCCCCATATAGATAACCTTGCCTACTGAAAACCCGTTGGTACGACACCTGTGCATTATAAAGCGTATGGCATTAGGTGCTACATCCGCATTGTTGGCAAACTTATAAGCATTTTTTCCAAAGTTGGAATAGTCTTTAATGTATAGCAAAGAATCTGTATATAGATAGCCGTTGAGGTTGTTGTACATACTCTCGAATGCGGTACGATCCGACCATAAGCCGTGTACCATAACTATAGGTGCGCGATAGATTTTTACAGGTAAGCTATATACAGGTGTATCTTGCAGAGCGCTATTGTTGACGATAAGTACCTGGTCTGCATTAAAAATGCCCTCATTCTCTGCTAAGTATGTAGGGTGGCGGTACGCTGCTCTTATGGTATCTCCGCTTATGGTATAATTGACAAACTTGCCGTGTACAGCCTCCGGCATATTAGCATTAAGGTCTGATGCCATACGGAAACGAATATTGGCAGATGCTATGGCAGTATTATTAATAAAAGTAACAGCCGTAGCTGTAGAACCGTCTGCACATATTTTGAGGGTATCTGCCTGTTGAGCCATATTGCCCTGCCATAGGGTATCTTTGGGTAGCCAGGAGTTTTCTGTAGTAACAAACAGCTCGTAATACACACTGTCTTTTATCTTTACCAAAAAAGCATCTCCGGTGAGGAGGTGTGGCCCTCCTCCATACGTATTCTGAAACCCACCAGAAGCAATGCCAGAAGTGCTATTTGTACTCCCTGACAGATATGTATTGCCAGAGGGGTCAATAGCACAATAATTACTTGCAGACCCGAAATTCAGATAGGGCGGTAAGATTGCATCCGTGCCCTCCCCTCCATAATAGGTAGCCCATAGCCTTGTCCCCGAAGGGCTGAACTTTACCAAAAAAGCATCACTTTCTCCTCCTATTGTATTCTGAAAACCACCGGAAGCAATACCGGAAGTACTATTTGTACTCCCTGCCAGATATACATTGCCCATAACATCCGTAGCACAAGAGGTGCCCGCATCCATGCTCCCCCCTCCATAATAAGTAGCCCATAGCCTTGTCCCCGAAGGGCTGAACTTTACCAAAAAAGCATCACTTT
>CAYUXT010000026.1:3083-48098 GCA_964448955.1 uncultured Taibaiella sp.
AAGGGCTGAACTTTACCAAAAAAGCATCACTTTCTCCTCCTATTGTATTCTGAAACCCACCAGAAGCAATACCGAAAGTGCTATTTGTACGTCCTGCCAGATACACATTGCCAGAGGGGTCGGTAGCGCAAGAATAAGCTAAATCTCCATAATAAGTAGCCCATAGTCTGATTCCAGAAGGACTGAATTTTACCAAAAAACCCTTAATATTGTCGCTATTCGTATTCTGGTGTCCACCAAAAGCGATGCCCGTAGTGCTAAATGTACATCCTGACAAATATACATTACCAGAGGGGTCGGTAGCACAAAAAGGGGCATCAATAAGACTATTGCCTGCATAGTAAGTAGCCCATAGCCTATTACCAAAAGCATCAAATTTGACTAAAAAAATATTGCCCAACACCGGGTGGTTATGAGAATAAGTATTTTGATGCCCACCAGAAGCAATGCCAGAAGGACTAGTTGTATATCCAGCCAGATAAACATTGCCAGAGGGATCAGTAGCACAGGAATAGCCCTCATCCTCAGAACTTCCACCATAATAGGTAGCCCAAAGCCTTGCACCCGAAGGGCTGAACTTTACCAAAAAAGCATCTCTTTCTCCTCCTATTGTATTCTGAAAACCACCGGAAGCAATACCGGAAGTACTATTTGTAATCCCTGCCAGATATACATTGCCCGTAACATCCGTAGCACAAGAGGTGCCCCTTCCTCCATAATAAGTAGCCCAAAGCCTTGCACCCGAAGGGCTGAACTTTACTAAATAACTTTCTCCTCCTCCTTTTGTATTTTGAAACCCACCAGATGCAATGCCCGTAGTGCTAAATGTAGATCCAGCCAGATACACATTGCCAGAGGGGTCGGTAGCACAGGAATAACCAAAATCTCTACCCCCCCCACCATAATAGGTAGCCCATACAATCTCTGGGTCTATAATAAGGGTATCGGGAGGCAGTTTACTTACCTTAAATCCAATACTGCCATCACTATGCTGTATAAAGCTACTCGGCACACTCTGTCCTCTCACATAGCTAAGCGGTGCCTTTTCTCTTACTTCGCCTAATCGTGTCTGTATCAGTAATGCTCCTTCTTCTGTAATACTTACCCCATCTGCATCAGTAAAGCGTAGTCTTATCTGTGCAGGGTCGCCACCAGGCTTTACCACAAAATCGTACTTGAGACTTCCTTCTGTGCTGTACAGCACCCAGTCTATATGCGGATACACCTCCTTGTACGTAATCTTCTGCCAACCAGCTACCCCAGTAATACCTTCGGGGCAATGTGCCAAGTAATAGTTTTCTGTATAATCGCTCTTACCTGCCTTCTCTACCTGTGGCGTGAGGTTTGCACCTTCTAATGCCAAGCTAAAGCGGTGAGTCTGGGTAATAATCTCCTGCTCTGATTGCTGTTGCCGCTCCATATCCATACCTCGCTTCCTGTGGTCTGCCTCGTAGCCTTCGGGGTATATGGTTTTGCTAAACTGGTAGTGTATGCCATGAGGCGTAATAAAGAGTTTTGCACTGCCACTACTCAGGGTAAACTGTATATCAGGGCTCGTACTACTTCCAGTACTTGCTATCTGTCCCCTGTTTTCCATAAATACAAGTGGTGCATTGTGCATTTGTTTGTTTAAATGCTCCACCTGTGGCTGGCTGCCACTAAGGGTATTGTGTTTTTTTGCCTGTACGCTTGCATAGCACAGCATCAGGCAACAACAAAGCAAAGAGAGTATAGTGTTCTTCATAAAAGCAGCAATTACAATGTTAAAGAAGTTTAAAAGGCAAATATATAAAAAAACAGAAAACCTTGTGTACGGTATTTGTAAGATTACGCAATTATTAAGAACACGCCTTAGGGCGTATTCTTACATAGATACCGCAAAAGTCCCCTTGTCATTTCGACCGCAGGGAGAAATCTAACACACGTAATAGAGATACCTCCTATCGTCGGTATGACAATGGGAAGGTAGGTGGTGGATAGCAATCTTAATGCAAAGGCAGAGTGAGTATAATAACTCTTATCGAACTATACAAAGTTTAAGTGCTACAAAAAACATATCGTCATTATAAAGCTACAACAATCCTAAAACACCACAATTATCTCTCTTGTCATTTCGACCGTAGGGAGAAATCTAAAAGATTCTATTTATTCAAAATTATTATTTAAGTTTGACATTATGTTGCACAGATATTATGTTTATATATTAACCAATGCTTTAAGGACTGTACTATATGTAGGTGTTACTAACAATATAGAACAAAGACTGAATCAACATACTTCAGATGCAATGGGCAACAAAACTACCTTTGCAGGTAAGTATAATTGTATATACTTGGTTTATTATGAGGAATATCAATGGATACAAGCTGCTATTTCAAGGGAGAAGGAAATAAAAAAATGGAGACGAGAAAAAAAGTTGGCACTGATAGAAAAAACTAACCCTGAATTTAATTTTCTGAATGTTGATATTTTGAATTAAAGATTAGAGATACCTCGCTTTGCTCGGTATGACAATGAAAAGTGAGTGGTGTATAGCAATCATTATTCAAAGGCAGAGTGAGTAAAATAACTTATAGTAGATTATACAAAGAATAAATGATACAATTAACTAAATACTACAAAAAACATATCGTCATTGCACAGCTATAGCAATCCTAAACCACCACAACAATCCCCTTGTCATTTCGACCGTAGGGAGAAATCTAAAAAAGAGAAGAGATACCTCGCTTTGCTCGGTATGACAAGGGAATGTAAGTGGTGAATGAAAATGTTTATAAAAAGGCAAAGAGAGTAAAATATTTTACATTATTCAGCATAAAGTATAAGAGTTGCAAAAATATAAAATCATTCATTGTCAAATGGTATAACACCGACAATCCTAAAACGCCAAAACAGTCCCTCTTGTCATTTCGACCGTAGTGAGAAATCTAAAAAAGAGAAGAGATACCTCGCTTTGCTCGGTATGACAAGGGAAAGTGGGTAGCATGCCACAAGCGGCATTACAAATGCAGAGTGAGTAAAATAGTTTACATCGGACAGTATAAGGTATAAGTGACAAAAAAATCACAATAAATTTGGTTTTTTAGTTTAATAACGTAATTTTACGTTGTAAAACTAAAATATAAGGTATGCAAAAATTAACAAAAGCCGAAGAAGAGATAATGCAAATTATCTGGGATAAGGAAAAATGCTTGGTAAAAGACATCATCGATACATTAGGGCAGCCCGACATTCCACACAGTACGGTATCTTCTGTAGTGCGTATTTTAGAGAAAAAAGGATTTGTAAGTCATAAGGCTTATGGTAAAACACACGAGTATTTTCCAATAATTAAAAAAGAAGAATACACCAAAGCAACACTAAATAATTGGATAGGTAATTATTTTAATGGCTCTCCAAAACAATTGGTTTCTTTTCTTGTAGAAGAAAATCAATTAAAGCTTAAAGACTTAAACCAAATTTTGCAACAATTAGAGTCTGTTAATCCTAAAAAGAAATAATTATGGCTATATATCTTATCAAAGTAAGCATTATATGGTTAGTGGTATTAGCAGTGTATCAATTGCTATTAAACGAAACGGGAATGTTTAAAGCCAATAGAATATTTTTATTGGTAGGTGTGTTTATGGGCTTGGTGTTGCCACGTTGCGGAATATGAAATAGTGATTGTGGTGTATGTAGAGCCATTTGTGTTTGATTAAAAGAATTGGGTAATGTGTAGTCTCCCAAAGGTGTTTCCTTCACCGCTCTCGCATTCTTACGAGGTAGGCTTGTGAGAGCTATGTAAAAAGTCCCTGACTTTTTAATGTTCCAAAATGATAATACCTGCAAAACCACTGCCTCCATAACAATCTATTGTACTACTATATAGGTAATAATCCTTTGCCTCTAATACAAAACCACGTTTTCTTTGTGGAGCTAATAATCTTTAATGATATTGCATATAAGTCTGCTGCGCAAGAATACGAGAGCGGAAATCTTAGTGTGGCTTTGTACAAAAAAATGAAAAACTGTCATTGAGCTATTAAGCCAGCCCTGTTTTAACCACTCCAAAATCCGTCAAATACTTTATTTGGGGGTTACGTTACTAAGAAAATTTACAATTGGCATTATTTCTTTACCTCTAATAATTCTATTTTAAAAATAGTAATAGCATTTCCGGGTATTTTATTAGGTATTCCGGTACTGCCATAAGCCATAGAAGGGGGTAAATAAAGAGTGATGATGCCGTTTTTTTTAATCAAAGGAATACCCAATGCCCAACCGGGAATTAAATCTAATAAATTAAACGAAATGTCGTTTCCTTGATCGAAAGTTGCAAAATCGGATAACATACCTTCGTAATTTACTCTAATATCGGAGCAATACACCGGAGATGTACCATCGCCTTCTGATGATATTTTGTAATAAAATCCGGATTGATGTAAGTCCGCATCAATTTTATTGCTAAAAATAAAATCATCTAAAATAGTTTTTTCTTCCTCAGGGATATTCACCACAGGCGGATTACAATATGTCTCTTCATTTTTAAGGCAAGAACTCAAAGTAACTAAGCTAATTAAAAGAAGAAGTATAGAAATCTTTTTTGACATTATATATAAATTTATGAACAAATATATTACGAATTAGAAAATGACAACATCACATTTTCCTTAAAAATTTTTACGGCAATTGCTAATAATATTACTCCAAAAAACTTTCTAACAACTGCAATTCCGGAAGGTCCTAAAAGTTTTTCTAAAAAATTTAATGACTTCAAACAAGCATAAACAATTATCAAATTTACAATAATTCCTATAAGTACATTATAGGAATGGTAAGATGCTTTTAAAGACATTATTGTCGTTAAAGTACCGCTTCCTGCTATTATAGGAAATGCGATTGGTACAATACTACCAGAGCGTGAGCCTTGTTCTCCCTTGAAAAACTCTATACCCAAAGTCATTTCCATACCTAAGAAAAAGATGATAATAGAACCGGCAATGGCAAAAGAAGGAACATCTAATCCCATGAAGCTCAACATTTTATCTCCTGCAAAATAGAATGACAACATCAGCAAAGCAGACACTAACACTACTTGAAAAGAACTTATTTGCCCCATTTTGTTTTTTAAACCAATTAACACAGGAATGGAGCCTAAAATATCTATTACCGCAAATAAAGTTACCGAAACAGTAATTATTTGCGAAAGTGAAATAACTTCCAAATTAAACATAGGACGCTTTTAATGGCGGCAAAATTACGTTTAATTATATATACAAGACGACTTTTTACAGTTTTTCCTTTGCTCTTTTTTGCTAAAGAATTGGTAAATACAATTGAGTGAAAATTAATTTTTATATCAGGGTTTATATTTTTCGATAAAAAATATTATCTTCGGCGAACAAAAAATATAGAACCCAATATGATAGAAAACTGGTGGAATTCGCTCGAATTATTTGAAAAAGTATTATGGTGTATTACGCTGCCTGCCTCAATAGTTTTTGTTATTCAAATGATTTTGACATTTATTGGTATGGATGCCGATGGCGATTTGGATAGCGATGCCGCTGAGCAACCATTTGAATTATTTACGTTTAGAAATTTTATAAACTTCTTTCTTGGTTTCGGTTGGACAGGTATCGTATTCCACGATAAAATTTCGAGCAAATTTTTATTAGTAACACTTGCAGTTATTATTGGTATAATATTAGTAGCACTTGTAATGTACATTTTTGTGGCAATGTCCAAAATGCAGCAAAGCGGCACGATGAATATTAATAATGCTATAAATCAAATTGCGGTGGTTTATCTAACTATACCGGCTGCCAAATCTGCTCCCGGAAAAATTCATGTGCGCATACAAGGAACATTAAGAGAAGTAGATGCAGTAACCGAAGGCGAAGCAATTGCAAGCGGAAGAAACGTAACTGTTACCGGAGTAATTAACGAAAGCATTCTTTTGGTAAGAGCTTTATGAAATTCGACAATTCGACAATTCGACAATTCGACAATAATTTTAGGACCCACAAGATAAAATAAATTATCAATTAAAAATGTAAACTCTTAACTTTCAACTAAAAATTATGGATTACTTAGTACTCATTATCATTTTCTCCATTGTATTGTTTGTAACCTTTGCGGCAATACTATCTCGTTACAAACGCTGTCCTTCCGACAAAGTTTTAGTAATATACGGTAAAACCGGAAAAAACAAAGCCGGAGGTGTATCGGCTGCAAAATGTGTACACGGTGGTGCGGCATTTATTTGGCCTGTATTTCAGTCGTATGCGTTTTTAGATTTAACACCAATGAGCATCGAAGCCAATCTAACTAATGCCCTTTCGCGTCAGAATATACGTGTAGATGTTCCTTGTCGATTTACCGTAGGTATCAGTACCGACCCCGAAGTAATGTCTATAGCAGCAGAACGCTTATTGGGATTAAGTATGGGGCAAATACAAGAGTTGGCTAAAGACCTTTTATTTGGTCAATTACGTTTGGTAATCGCCACAATGGATATTGAAGAAATAAATGCCGATAGAGATAAATTCTTATCCAATGTAGCGAGCAATGTAGATGCAGAAATTAAAAAAATAGGTCTTAAACTCATCAACGTAAACGTAACCGACCTTAGAGACGAAAGTGGATACATTGAAGCTTTAGGTAAAGAAGCAGCAGCAAAAGCCATTAACGAAGCAAAGAAAAGCGTAGCAGAACAAGAACGTTATGGAGAAATTGGTAAAGCCGAAGCAGATAGGGATAAAGATATTAAAATTGCAGAAGCGCAAAGAGATAGAGATGCTAACATTGCAAGTGCGGTTAAGGACAGAGAAATATTAATTGCAGCAGCCTCTCGAGACGAAGCCATTGGTAAAGCCGAAGCCGAAAGAGTTACCCGTATCAACATAGCATCGAACAATGCCACAGCAGTAGAAGGAGAAAACAACTCTAAAATAGCTATTGCACAATCTGATGCACAAAGAAGAGAAAGAGAAGCGGAAGCTAATAGATTAGCCGTTGCAGCAGAAAAAGTACAACAAGCAAAAGCCTTAGAAGAAGCATATAATGCGGAGAAATCAGCGGAGCTTGCTCGTGCCGAAAGGGAAAGAGCATCGCAAAAAGCCAATATTGTAATCCCTGCCGAAATCGAAAAAGAAAAAATGATTATTGATGCCGAAGCAGAAGCAGAAAAAGTAAGAAGAGAAGCTAAAGGTCAGGCTGATGCCATCTTTGCGAAAATGGATGCAGAAGCAAGGGGTATGTTCGAAATACTTACTAAGCAAGCAGAAGGTTATAGAGAAATAGTAGCCTCTGCCGGTGGCGACCCTACCAAAGCCGTTACTTTCCTTATTGCAGATAAATTACCCGAATTGGTTAAAACGCAAGTGGAAGCTATTAAAAATCTTAAAATCGATAAAATCACTGTTTGGGATGCTGCAAATGGCGGTGCAAATGGTAAGACATCTACCTCTAATTTTATTTCCGGTTTAATGGGAGCCGTACCGCCACTCAACGACCTATTTAATATGGCAGGTATGGAATTACCTAATTACCTTAAAGGAAACGAGAAAGCAAATAACGATGACGATACCGAAAATGCGGTAGTAGTGAAGTAGTATTTGTATTTAATGTTTTTTGAATAAGGGTGGTATTGCCACCCTTATTTTTTGGATTTTTTCTTATCGCTTGTAAAAAGGTTTGCGGTGTATTTCTCGTATAATTCAAACAAAAATTCCATTCGGTTGGCTTCACTTGTAAATGCTTGTGGTCTGTAAGCCAAGTCAACGGCTTTATCGAGTTCGTTGTGGGCTTTGATGAGTGCTGGTGGCATATTATCAGGTTCGTATAAATCAGCAATAGTGCTTTTAGGAAATTGTTGTCTAACTTCTAAAACTTTTTGTGTAGCCGTTTCAATTGCTTTGATTTGTTTTTCTGTTGGATTTTGTGGAAATGGATAATTGTTGTAAACAATCGTATTTGAGTAGCGAAAATCACTTTTTAATCTTCCACAAACTGTTTTTATCCAGGCCATATGCATTGCAGAAGTTAAAATGCCAAAATGAAAAAGGTTTGCGTTGGGAATTATCAAGCATAAATTACTTGCAATCGTATTTGTGGGCATAAAACCAATTGGAATATATTTTCTTCTTTCAGACGAAACACTTGGAATGATGATATAATCAGTTTCTTCGTGAGATTTAAATGCAAATTGAGAAGGAAAATCGGCTAATTTTTGGGTATCTTTCCTTTCACTTTTAAGTCTAAATTGTCTTACATTTTTTATCCTTTCCATAAGAAATTTAGAAGAACGTAATTCTATTGGGTTGAAATTTTCATCAATCCAAATACAGTATCTTATTCGCCCATTTATAAACTCTTCGCTACCATAATATTTTCGTATAAATTTTTCAATAAAAGGCTCTTTTGCTATGGCTTCGTTTTTTTCTTGCTCATCTAAAATCAACCAACCACCATCTATTGGTTGATTTCCAAACTTTATTTTCGGAACATTACAAAGTGGTGTTGTTCTTTTCTTAATAAAAACATCTTTTGCATCCACCAAATACGGATTGATGTTTTTGGCTTTTATTTCGTGGGCTTCACCTTTGATGTCTTCGTACTCAAAAATTCGTTTTTCGTTCGTATCAAAATTGGCAAATCCTATAATCACACAATAAACAGCAGCATTGCCTTTGGCTTCGTTGCTCCATTTGAATGTGCGGTGTGCAAAATGAATTTTGATACCGTATTTATCCATCAAATATTCCCAAATTATCGCTGTTTGTTCACCTTGCACGATGGAGTTAGTGCTTACAAAAGCTGCCTTTGTTTTTGTGCCTTGAATATATTTTGCTGCTTTGGCATACCAAGCCGTTACATAATCTAAAACACCACTTCCTTGTATATTTTCAAATTCTGCTACTACTTCGTTTCGTTGCGTTTGCGACATTATTTTGGAACCAATAAAAGGCGGATTTCCTAAAATGTAGTTGTAACGAGCTTCGAAGCTATTCTCTTTTTCAAATTCGGCTTTGGTTTTGAGAGAATGTGTCTTGGCAATTACATTTAGCGTACCATAAGGAATTTCTGGTTCGCTAACAATATTAGCATGTTCTGCATATATAGTATGGGTGTTTATCGGATTGAGTAAACTTTGCCAATTAATTTGCAGGGCATCTCCATGAACAATGTTTGCTGATTTTATGAGAGGCAAACGAACAAAGTACTGTCCAAATTCGTTGCTCACCAGCATATTCATTTGGTGGTCTATAAGCCACATTGCCACTTGTGCAATTTGTGCAGGAAATTCTTCGTATTCTATACCGTAAAACTGGTCAACGTCTATCCATAAAACTTGGCTCACATCTAAAAAGCTCTCTCCTGCTTTGTTTAAAGCCCGCATTACGTCTAATTCTAACAAACGCAATTCGCGATAAGTTACTACCAAGAAATTACCACAACCACAGGCAGGGTCAAGAAATTTGAGTGTGCTTAGTTTTTTGTGAAATTCGGGTAGTTTGTTTTTGCTGTTTTTTACCCTTTCAAATTCTGCCCAAAGTTCGTCGAAGAAAAGCGGTTTAATGAGTTTGAGAATGTTGGTTTCACTGGTGTAGTGTGCACCTAAATTTCTGCGTTCTTTTGGGTTCATTACACTTTGAAACATAGAACCAAAAATGGCAGGCGAAATTTTGCTCCAATCTATATAACAACAGTTCAATAAGGCTTGTCGCATTTTACTGTCAAAACTTGCCGTAGGCAACAATTCTTCAAATAACTTTCCATTTACATAAGGAAAATCATTAAGTTGCTCATCAAGATTTTTAAAGCGTTTTTCATTTGGCGTGTTTAGCACTTGAAAGAGTTCTTGCAACTTAGCGGCAAGGTCTGAGCCATCTTCATTGGTTCGTTGTTCAATGTATTCTTGAAATTGTTGTTTGTTAAAAATAGTAGTGTCTTCGGCAAAAAGCAAAAACAAAATACGCACTAAATAAACTTCAAGCGGGTGTCCTTCGTAGCCGATTTCTTTCAAACTGTCGTGCAGTTTTCCCATGAATTCAGCTGCTTTGATGTTAGCTGGATCTTGCTCTTTGTAAACCTTTTTTTGATACCCCAACAAATGCCCAAAATGCTGAACATTGCCAACAAAATCGTTCAAATTGAATTCGATAGTTGTATTTTCTTCAGTATCGTAAAGTCGAAAAACATCAAAGTCGCAAACCAAAATGTATTTCGGTAGTTCGTGTTGTTTTAGTCCATCTGTGTAGTCTTTTGCTTGGGTAAATGCTTTGTCAAGGTTTTTGCCCTTGCTTTTCATTTCAATAAGAATAACGCCTTTCCAAAGTAAGTCAATATAGCCGTTTCCGTCATCAAGTTTTTTTACTCGATGTTCAAATGTTCCAACTTTCTTTCGTGTAATACCGAAAACGTCAAAAAAAGCGTCTAAAAACGGTTTTGCATCGGCTTCTTCGTTTTCAGTTCCTTGCCATTCTTTTGAGAATTTTAACGCTCGGTCTTTTATTTCGTTCCAACTTAATGCCATTTCGTTTTACTTAATGTTTTGTGGTTTTTAAAAGCCAATCAATCACGCTTATTTTTTGTATGCCTTCAATACTTGTGAAGACAAAATCAAGCAAAAGTAAGTATTTAGGGTAATTTTGTCTAAGATTTTGTCATTGCTATGTCTTGTATTAGTTATTGACGAAAAAATACAAAAACTATGATTTTTTGTCATTATGGTAATTGTCGTTGTAAAGTTGAGGGTGGGGTGCTTGTGTCCCCTAAACAGACCGCTAATAAAATACACAATCCAAAATTCAAAAAAAACGCTCAATTGTAAACTATCCACTATTTTTGCCAAAATGCTGCAAAAGTTACATATCCGAAATTACGCAATTATCGAAGAACTTGATGTTGTTTTCCACAACGGACTTACCGTTATTACAGGAGAAACAGGTGCAGGTAAGTCTATAATCTTAGGTGCATTATCGCTTATTCTTGGCGATAGGGCAGATACTTCCGTACTTACAGATAAAGAACAAAAATGTATTGTAGAAGCGCATTTCGATACAAGTAAAAACAATGCTTTTAAATCCATAATAGAAAGAGAAGATATAGATTGGGAACAGCCAACAATAATCAGAAGAGAGATAAATAAAAGTGGTAAAAGCAGAGCTTTCGTCAACGACACTCCGGTAAATTTGGGTATTCTTAACGAACTCTCTTCTACCTTGGTGGACTTACACAGACAGTTCGATATTCAGGATTTAAAAGACGAAGAATTTATGTTTTCGGTAGTAGATGCTCTGGCAGAACAACAAAATACAGTTACCGATTTTCAACAAAAATTAAAACTATATAAAAGTAAAAGAAACGACTATATTAAACTATCTGAAACACAAACCCAATGGCAAAAAGAAGCAGATTACAAACAGTTTCTTTTCGACGAATTAGAAGAAGCCAATATTAACCCCGAAGAAATTACCAATGCCGAAAACGATATTAAATTATTAAATAACGCAGAGCATATTCAGCAGACTTTACAATCTGCAAACTTTGCCATAAACGATAGCGAACAATCTTTAATCCTCGAAACAAAAAAACAAATTCAACTATTACACTCCATCGCTAATGTACTCCCCGATGCAGCACAACTTGCAGAACGACTTAATAGTAATTGGCTCGAGCTAAAAGATATTGCCGATGAAATAGAAAACCTTTTGCATCAATCGGAAATTAATCCCGAAAAAATACAAATATTGCAAGATAGGTTAGACTTAGCTTATAAATTAATGAAAAAGCACAATGTAGCTGATGCCGTTAGTTTACACGAAATTAGGGAAACACTTGCAAAGGAATTAGAGTTAAAAAATAATACAGACGAACAACTCGAAATCTTAAAAAAAGAAACCGAACAAATGCAATTGCATTTAGAAGAAATAGCTACAAGTTTACACCAAAACAGAATTAAATCCATTCCCCAAATTGAGCAAAAAATAAATGCCAACCTGCATTTAGTAGGAATGCCAAATGCAACTTTTAAAATAGAATTACAAGCTGTGCAACAATTCAATAATTTTGGCAAGCACCGTATAGATTATTTGATAGATACCAATGGCAGCAAACTGTTTACACCGATTAGCAAAACAGCTTCGGGTGGCGAAATGAGCCGATTAATGTTGAGTATAAAAACCGAAACAGCACAAGCACTATCTTTACCTACTTTAATTTTTGATGAAGTAGATACAGGTATTTCGGGCGAAGCGGCAAGGCAAGTAGGCAACCTCTTACACTCTTTAGGAAAATATCATCAGGTAATATGTATTACACATTTACCACAAGTGGCAGCAAAAGGTAATCACCATTATTTTGTGTACAAACACAATAACAAAAACACACATTCTGTTTATACTTCTATAAAACAATTAAATAAAGAAGAAAGAATAAATACCATTGCTCAAATGATTGCCGGAGAAAATATTACCGATATAGCCTTGAAAAACGCAAAGGAATTAATAGAGCAATAAATTAGCTTATATAAAATAGCCGTATCATCTAACCGAATTGCTTACTTTTTGGCTTATCCTTTTTTAAGTTGCTCTATACAATTTTACCTGAATTGATTTTAAACCTAAATTTGCAATCCAAACTTGTTTTGTAGTATTGAAATGGATGTTGTAGTAGCCCCCCTCTCCTTTGGAGAGGGGCTGGGGGTGAGGTGAAAATGGAAAATGTTTATTATAGCGCTATATAAACTCCCCTCCCCAAAAAAATAATTTTAAAGAATACCTCAAACAAAGAATTGCTTACTTTTGCCTTAATACAAGGAAATTTAAAATGAATTTACCCGACGGTAAAAAAATATATTTTGCATCAGATTTTCATCTTGGTATCCCCGATTACGAAAGTAGCATGGAACGCGAAAAACTCTTGTGCAAATGGTTGGATAATATTAAAAATGACGCATATTGTATTTATTTAGTAGGCGATATTTTTGACGTTTGGTTCGAGTATAAGACCGTAGTGCCGCGTGGATACACTAGATTTTTGGGTAAATTGGCAGCGCTTTCCGATGCGGGGATAAGAATAGAAGTATTTACAGGCAATCACGACCTTTGGATGCAAGATTATTTCCAAAAAGAACTAAATATTCCGGTACATAAAAACGAATTACATCTTACCGTTAATAATATTAAATTTTTTATAGCACACGGCGATGGATTAGGACCCGGCGATAATGGCTATAAATTTCTAAAAAAAGTTATGAGCAATAAATTTGCACAATGGCTTTACGGAAAACTGCATCCAGATTGGGGTGTAGGTATTGCAGCCTACTTCAGCAGAAAAGGACCAAAACATAAAAGTTTAGACGAAAACCAATTTTTGGGAGAGGACAAAGAATGGTTGGTGCTATTTTGCAAAGAAGTTTTAAGCAAAGAACATTACGACTATTTTATTTTCGGACATAGACATATTGCTATTACTTATCCGCTAAACAATTCTTCAACTTATATTAATCTTGGCGATTGGTTATCGCATTATACCTATGCGGTATTCGACGGTAATAAAACAACATTAGAGAAGTTTATACCATAGTTAAATCCCCAAATGTGCTTTATGAAACGCTTAATACTTATTCGCCACGCTAAAACGGAAACCTATTCTGCTTCGGGTAGCGATAGGGACAGAAATCTTACTGCAAGAGGCATTAATGATGCCCAAAAAATGGCAGAATATTTACAAAGCATCAATATACAGCCGGATAATATAATTGCCAGCGATGCTAACAGAGCAGCGCAGACTACTAATATTTTTGCGGAGCAGTTTAATGTGGATAACTCTACAATAATTTGGCAACAAAATCTGTACCTTTGCCCCCCTTCCGTTATAGAAGATACTATAGCGATTTCGGGTTTAACAGATAGCTGCAACACACTGTTTGTTATTGCACATAATAGTGGTATTAGCGAGTATGCTTTTGACAAAAGCAATGGCGGTTTAAGCTACGCATTACCTACATGTGGAGTTGCTGTTTTAGAATTTAAAACCCTAAAAAATTGGAGTGAAATATATAATTCGGAAGCAAAATTAATTACAACAATATTTCCAAAATCATTATAAACCATATATGGCTAAAGTACAGTCTCAACTACAAAATCACGAAGAAGTTTTATCGGAACTATTTAACAGTCATTTTGGAGAAAGTGCAGACAATATAGAGCAGATACCTATTTCTGGCTCCGACAGAAAGTATATTAGATTAAATACTCAAAGCGGTAAATCTGCTATCGGAACTACCAATACCGATAAAAACGAGAACAATACTTTTATCTATTTTACCAGAATATTTAAGAAACATAATTTACCCGTACCCGAAATATTTGCAGTATCTAAAGACAAAAAATCTTACTTACAGCAAGACTTAGGTACCCAATCTTTATTGCAAATAGTTGAAGAAGAAGGGCATACCGATAGAGTAAAGGCATTGTACAAAAAAGCTATTGCCAATTTAGCAAAGTTTCATTGGGAAGGAGGCAGAGAAATAGATTATTCTATGTGTTTTTCCTCTAAATCTTTTGACAGAAAGGCTGTTTTTGCAGATTTGCTGTATTTTAAATATTACTTTGCAGACCTGCTTAAAATACAATATGATAAAACACAACTACTCGAAGAATTAGAAGAATGTAGTAAAAGTCTTGCGGCACAAAAGCCACAAACCTTTATGTACAGAGATTTTCAGAGTAGAAATATTATCGTAAACAACGAAGAAGTATTTTTTATAGATTATCAGGGAGGAATGTTAGGTTTGCCACAATACGATATTGCATCGTTACTTTGGCAGGCAAAAGCGAAACTTCCAGACGATTGGAAAAACGAATTACTCAATCACTATTTTACGGCATTAAAAGAATTGCCCGAAATTGTAAATTTTGATGAAACGGTATTTAGAAAAGTATATTTAGACTGTGTGTTGTTGAGGATACTGCAGACACTTGGAGCTTATGGTTTTAGAGGTATTTTAGAACGCAAACCTCACTTTTTGAGCAGTATTAGCCCTGCTTTGGAGCAGTTGCAAAGCTACTTAAACACCTGGTCGCACTTGCCTGTTTACAACGAACTAAGAAAAGTATTACAGCAATTAATTAAGCCCGAAATTATAGCTCGATTTCAAAAAAACGATAGCAAAGTTGCTGCTAAAGAGAATAATTTAGAAGTTAATATTTATAGTTTTTCTTACAAAAAAGGAATACCAGCCGATACACAAGGACACGGTGGTGGTTTTGTATTTGATTGCAGAGGCATACTTAATCCGGGAAGAAAAGAAGAGTACAAAACGCTTACCGGAAAAGATAAATCAGTTGCCCAATATTTAGAAGACAATACAGAAATGCCGGCATTTCTTGAAAATATTTTTGGTGCTATTGATATTAATATTACGGATTACATAGAGCGAGGTTTCGATAAATTGAGCATATCATTTGGCTGTACCGGAGGGCAACACCGCTCTGTATATGCTGCCGAAAGAACAATGCAGCATTTACTTGAAAAGTACAATATCAAAGCTAATTTACTACACTTAGAGCAAGACGCACCTGATACGAAAAGGGTACAGTAGGGAGGTGTTGCCTTTAAATGTAATATTATTTGGGTGTAATAAGCTAGTGTATAACTATATTTTCCAATCCAATATTTTATTGCTCCACTCTTCTTTATAAGGGGTTTGTACCTTAATATAGTTATCGGAATATCCTTCCATCATACCGTTTTTAGAGGCATTTTCGAAGAGTACTTTACGAGTTTCTCCAATATGCTTTTGGGTAAAATATTGCATTTTTTGGTAAGAAAGGTTACGTAAGATTTTATTCCTTTCGTTTCTAATGTTTTGTGGTACTGCATTACCCATTTCTACTGCCAAAGTATTGGTTCTTTCGGAATAGGTAAATACGTGAAAGTAAGAAACATCTAATTCGTGTAAAAAACGGAAAGTTTCTTGAAACAACGCATCTGTTTCGCCCGGAAAGCCTACGATAACATCAACTCCGATACAACAATGTGGCATTAGATTTTTAATACGTTCTATACGGTCGGTGTATAATTCCCTTTGGTATCTTCTGCGCATTTTCCCCAAAATTTCGTTGCTACCGCTTTGTAATGGTATATGAAAATGGGGCATAAATTTATTACTCGAGGCTACAAAATCTATAATTTCATTACTCAATAAGTTGGGTTCTATAGAAGATATACGATAGCGGTTTATTGCTGTTTCTTTGTCTAATGTTTGTATTAAATCCAAAAAGTTTTCGTTACGTTTTTTGCCCCCTTCGTTGCCTTTGCCAAAATCGCCTAAGTTAATCCCTGTAAGTACTATTTCCTGTACACCTGCGTTTTCGAGTTCTTTTACATTTTGTAACACTCCTTCAATGCTATCGCTACGGCTATGCCCTCGTGCTAAAGGTATGGTACAAAAGCTGCAAGTATAATCGCAGCCATCTTGCACTTTTAAAAAGGTGCGTGTGCGGTCGTTGTGCGAATAAGAAGCGTGAAAACCTTCGATATCGTCAATGGAGCAGTTATATATTTGGGTATCGTTATTTTTAGATAGCTCCTTAATGTGGGTGGCAAGGTTAAATTTTTCTGCTGCACCTAAAACTAAGTCCACGCCATCTATTTCGGCTATTTCTTTGGGTTTAAGCTGTGCGTAACAGCCCGTAATCACTACAAATGATTCGGGAGCACGTTTTTGAATACGGCGTACTAATTGTCTGCACTCTTTATCTGCATTTTCGGTAACACTGCAAGTATTTATAACATACACATCTGCTTGCTCGTCAAAGGATTTTTTTACAAAACCATCTGCTTCTAAAGCTCTGCTGAGCGATGAAGTTTCAGAAAAGTTAAGTTTACAGCCTAATGTATGAAATGCTACTGATTGCACTATGTTTTATTTGCAAATAAATAAATATAAAATCTTTTTTCTGTTTAAAAAAACAAAAAACGATTCCTGTAAAATAGGTGCAAAGGTAAGGATATTGATTAATCTTTAGAGGTAAATGCTCTATATAATAATAGTACGACTACAGAACCTAAAATGGCTAATCCTAAACTTCTAATATCAAAATCATTAACTTTTCCCCAGCCTAATTCGGTGCCGATAAAGCCACCAACAGCAGAACCTACAATCCCTAAAATGGCAGTAAGTATAAATCCACTTAATTTTTTATTTCCGGGTATAATAAATTTTGCTAATAATCCGGCTATAAATCCGAAGACAATCCAAGTTAATATTACCATAGAAGATTTTGGTTGAAGTTCTTAATCAGAATATTGAGTTCTTACTAAAATTATACACAAACTTTATACCAAAAGCGGATTTATTTACCCAAAAAATCACATTAAATTATATTATATGTTGTTTTGTGTTATGTATTGTCGTCGCATACTATCTTCACTAATAGTTCCGATTTATTTTCAAAAATTTCAGGTTTAAAATTAATTAAATGAAAGTCAATATAATATACTAATGGAGTTAAGGTTATATTATTATTAAAATATTTTTAAAACTCTATATCCGAATTGAGTTTATTGTCGTCTAATTCGCCTTCCCAACGAGCTATTACACAACTTGCTAAACTATTTCCCATTACATTTACAGAAGTTCGCGCCATATCCATTAGTTCGTCTATGCCAAGAATTGCCATAATGGGCCAAAGTGGTAGATTAAATGTGGCTGCCGCTCCGATAAGGATAACCAAAGATGCGCGTGGTACTCCTGCTACGCCTTTGCTCGTTAGCATAAGTGTAAGACCTAATAATACTTGCTGTCCGAAACTCATTTCGATACCCGCAGCCTGAGCAACAAATATAGCTGCCAAAGAGAGGTATAGGGTAGTGCCGTCTAAGTTAAATGTATAGCCTGTAGGCAATACAAATGAAACTATATGGCGTGGCACACCGAGTTTTTCCATATTTTCCATTGCTTTGGGTAGGGCACTTTCCGAACTGGTAGTAGCAAATGCAATAGATACAGGCTCCGAAATAGCTTTAATAAAGTTTTTGACCGGAATTTTACAGATATACATTACCGACCCTAATATTAAAACAACAAATACAATAAGCGCAACGTACAGTGTAAGTAAGAGTTTAAATAATGCAAAAAGTATATCTACTCCGAGTTCTGCTGTGGCGTGTGCTATGGCTGCCCCTACACCAAAAGGGGCGAAGTACATAATGATATTGGTAAACTTAAACATAGTTTCTGCCAAACTTTCGGAAAAGTTAAGCATCGGTCGTTTTTTGTTCTCTGGCAGCATAGCCAATGCGATACCAAAAATTACACTAAAAACTACTATAGGCAGTACTTGACCTTCGGCAACAGATTTGGCAATATTTTCCGGAAAAATATCTAAAATATGCTGTTTCCAATCGGGTGGGGGCGCATCGGGCAAACGCTCTAATAACCCTTCCGGAACGGCTACTCCGGAACTGTCCAAAATACCAATAACTTCTTTTTGCATTTTTTTGGTTTCGGATAAAGGGAAGTGATTACTCACAGTATCGGGGAGCTGAATATTTTCGCCGGCTTTAGAAATGTTAATTGCTAATAATCCAATAATTAATGCGATGGTGGTTACTACTTCGAAATAGAGTAGGGACTTCCAACCCATTCTGCCGACTTGTTTTATGTTGGAATGTCCGGCAATGCCAACTACAAGAGTGGCAAAAAGAATAGGACCAATTATAGTTTTAATTAATTTTAAAAAAACTTTACTCAATACCTGTAAGTTGAGCGCAACGTCTTTGAACTCAAAACCGATTTGAATACCAATTACCATAGAAACTAATATCCAGGTTGTAAGCGACCTTTTTACAAATGCATAGCCAATTGCAGATATTGTAAAAATTCCCCATAAGATTTTCATTACTGCCGTATTGACATAAATAATATCTTTTAAATGCAGAAAAGAAACTATAGCAGAAATAGTAAAAGAAATAAGTACAGCTAAGAGTAATTTGTTTTTTTTCATATAAAATATATATTATTTGAATAGGCTAAAATTTCTATTCCGGTAAAAATAATAAAATTTCTGATGGATACAAGCATAAAATCGAATAAATTTCATTATATATAGTAAAAATAAATTATTTAAAATAAAATTTTGAAATAAAACCATAATTAATGTATAAAATACTTTAGATAAATATAATAAAATAATGAAAAACAATAAAATAGCCTTCTAAAAATCTATAAAAATAACATTTCGGACAATTTGTCTGAAAATAATCTTTTATTGAAATTTAAATAACTGATAAAGAACTAATTATAATCTATAAATAAAGTAAAATATTTGTTTTACTTTTAGCATTTATATTATTTTAATGGAAATAAAAATACAACATATAATTGCAAAGTTTAATTTTTAATTTTACCTGTTAAAATTTCAAGTCGATACTTTAGTCCTATTTCTGAAAAATTGATGAAGATGCAGCTTGTATTTGTATATTTATTTTATTAAATGTAAAGTATATTTAATGAAATATTTCATTTCCCCACCCTATTGGAGGCGATGGGGTATTTATATTTTATAGTTATGTCATATTGACGTATTCTGTTTTTTGTTAAATTATTGATTTTTTTCAAAAAATATACTATAAAATATAAGTGTATATAATTCAATAAGTATGCTGATTAGTTTTTGTATTTTTAAATTAAAACATTTAAAAACATAATATATAAGTTTAGTATTATTATAATATATAAATTAATAAATATTTACTTATAAGTGTTTTTCTGATTTTTAAATAAGTGTTTTAATATTATATGTTGTATTTCATGTGTATTTTTTGTAATTTAATATATTTTACATCATATGTATTATAATTCAATTAGTTGGTATTAGTATTTTATTAATCTTAAATCATTGTTCAGAATTTTGATTTTTTAATTTTTAATTTTGGTTTTTATTTTATCAATAAATGAGAACTTTTTCCGTAACCATAAATAAGCTCAACAGAAAGATACGTTCTGAGTACAGGGAGCCGGTGTGGAATTGGGGCTTGCGAGCTGCCATTACCATTACTGCACCGCTTGTTTTTGGCTTAATTACCGGAAAATTAGATGAAGCATTTTGGATGGCTATTGCTGCCGAATGTATTATGTTTATCGAATTAAATGGCGATACTGCAATACGTGTAAGAGCTTTGCTTTCAGCGGTTTTCTTGTCGGTTGTGTTTTGTTTTTTGGGGAGTTTTTTAGGGAGTTTTCTTTGGTTTTCTATAATAGCTGCCCTTGCTGTTGGCTTTATTAGCGGAATGTTTAAAAATTTGGGCGAGCGCGGAGCAGGGTTGGCACTGAGTGTATATCTTCCTTTTGTATTTACTGTTGCTTTTCCACTTCAATCATTACAAGAGCTTTTGGCGCGTAGTTTTTGGGTGTTTATAGGTGGTAGTTGGGCATTTGGTGTTTCGTTATTGGGTACATTATTTATTAGAGAAGGTACGCCTTATCGCAGAACCATTTTTGGTATTTGGAAATCTATTGCAGAGCTTACTTCTGTAGCTGCTAATGGTTGGAATGGCAAAAGTAAATTTGCGAGCGTAAGAGATATTTATTTATGTGAAAAAAAGGTACGCGAAGCATTAGACGAATCTTTAGATTTTTTCGAAGATTGGGAAGACAGAAATGTTTCCGGCTCTGATGTCCATAATTTGGCACAGGTAAGAAAAGCGGCTGCTATTTTTAGCCTTAGAATTTTACAGCTCAACGAACATTTAAGTTATTTGCAACAATCTCGAAGTATTAATAGCGATACCCGAAAGCTGTTTTTATTAATTCATAGTTTATTCATTACCATTGCTAAACTCTCTGAGCGTATGTCTGTGTATGTAATTACACTACGCACAGAAGAAGAAGTTTTGGTACGCTCGCAAACAGAACGATTGCGTAAAATATCTAAATATTTAGCTGCGCAAAACCTAAAGTTTAACACCATAGAGCAAACGGAAGCTGAGCGAATAGCCTCACTTTCTAACAGTATTGCTAACCTTGCTGCACATGCACTTTCGTTATTAACCCAATCTGACGAAAAAAGGGTTTTTAAAACCTATTCTTTCGTCAAAACCACCTCTATTCTGCATCCAAAGCATTTTCTTAAAAATATTAGACAAATATTATTTAATAAAGATAGCATTACTACTCGTTATGCGCTTAGGGTAGGGGCGGCGGCTATGGTGGGGACTATTTTAGATAATTGGTTGTTTAAAGACCACGGCTATTGGATAACTTTTACGGCTATTATTGTATCGCAGCCTTACTTTGGTGCTACGCTCAAAAAAGGTATTCAGCGAAGTTTGGGTACTATCAGTGGTATAGTAGTGGGGAGCGTGTTTTTGCTATTGCCATATCCAGATGTAGTAATGTTGTGTTTAGTGTTTTTCAGTACTATTTTTCTTATTTATTTTCTAAGAAAGCAATATTCGGTAGCTACTTTTTTTATTACCTTAATGTTGGTAGGCTTGCTCAATTTAGAAAAAGATTTTGATGTAGATTTAATGACACTTAGAATTGCTTTTACGGTGTTAGGCTCCATATTGGCAATAGTTACAGGTTTTTTGCTTTTTCCGGCGAGGGATAAAATACTTCTGCCAAAATATATTGCCAAAGCAATAGAGTCGAATTATAATTATTTCCTTAAAACTTTTTCCCAAAACTACGAACCTGCATATAATTGGACCAAATATAAAAGAATAGCCGAAACCCAAAATTTGAATGCCTACGATTCTTACACTCGATATTTATACGAAAGTGCTACTGCTAAGAAAAAATTTGAAGAAGAATATTTTAATGTTATAACCCATAATGTAAAAATTACCAGAGCACTTAATGTTTTTAATTCGGAAAAAGAACAAAACAACACAACCAACGAAAAAGATGAGTGTATTACCTATAAAAGTAAACTAACGCTTAGTTACGAATTATTGCTTCAGAATTTCGCTATAATAGCACAAATAATAGATGCAAATATCAATATCGATTTGTCTTCAGAAAGATTACAAATAGAAATGCAACAGCTAAACGATAACCAAAAAATTAGCATAGAAACCCTTATAATAGAGCTTAGAGTAATTAATCAGCATTTATTGCAGTTGCAAAAATAAAAATAGGTTGTCGCATAAAGGACAACCTATTTTTTTAATTGCATTTTAAATATCCATAAAGTAGATATTCTTAACTAATCTTCACTTCTTAATGGTTAAAATGAAAGCTATTCCATTTAATTACCCGATTTATACCAATCTACTTTTCGGCTGAGCCACATAGCAAGTGCTACCAATACAAACAATCCGATACTGCCTACTAAGAGATTAAGCTCTTCCATTTGGATAATGACAAATATAAATCCGTACAAAGCTGATAAAAACAATCCAAATATAAAAGCGTGTTTCCATTGTCGGAATAGCTGCTTGCAGTACAAAGTAATAAGCGATATAGTGGCTATGGAAGCTATAAAATAAGCAATATTAAAGCCCAGGTATTCGCCAAAGGACAAGAGTAGGGTATAGAAGATAATCAATGCTATGCCGGTTAGTACATACTGCACCGGATGTACTCTTTGGTTAATCACTAATTCCATAATAAAGAAAAAACCAAATGTAAGACCGATAAAGAGAATGGCATATTTTACGCTGCGTTCTACTCTTGTATAATGGTCGGAGCCTTGTAATAAGCTTACTCCAAATTCGTAATCGCTTACAGGATGCGATACATTATTCCATACTTGCGGCAGATTACGATTAACGCTGTTGAGTTTCCAGCTTGCTGTAAATCCATTTTTAGTTACATTATTTTCCGGTAAATAATTTCCTCTGAAAGATGGATTATTCCAGGTAGATGAAATTTTTACCTTAGTGGATTTACCGAGTGGTAAAAAGTTCATTTCTAAAGAGCCTTTGAGTTTTAAAGGAAAATTAAAAGGTATTTTAGATTGGCTTTCGTAACCCGAAAGGTTAATGTCGGCAGAAGCTCCGGTACCTAATAAAGCGTAAGAAGGCACCGCATTTTCCATAATTAATTTTTGCCCTACGATATTAATGGCGGCATCATCTTCTACTCCGCGCATATCATTTAAGCCAAAGCATATCATCGCTTTGTGCCAATGTATGGTTTCGTTGTTGGCGGCATTTACTTGTGCTAAGTTAAAATAACCTTCGGTTTGCATTAGAGCTTTATAGATTACTACTTCGTAGATATTTCGCTTTTTTAATTCGGGCGAAATATTACCATCTATACTAAGATTATCGGGCAATACTATTTTATAACCGTCTGTAAGTGTAGTTCGCTTTCCGTCGAAAACAGATTTTGTAGTCGGAATAATTAAATATGGTGCAGCGTACGTTTGTTCTTGCGACCAGTTATTACTTACTTCTTGAATCACACTTTGTTGTGTATGTTTTCGTTCTTTTACTAATCCCATTATCATCATTGTAGGAATGAGCATTGCAATGATTAACACTGCGGTAATTACCCCTTTAATGGTAATTTGTGTACTGTCGTTTTTAATTTGTTGTTTTTGCATTTTATTTTAGTTGAAAGTTGAGAGATTATAGTTGAAAATTGAGAGTTGAGAGTTTTTTTTATTGATTTTATACACTATAATTAATTGCCGAATCATCAAATCATCAAATCATCAAATTATCAAATTGTCAAATCATCAAATTATCAAATCATCAAATCATTTTTCTTACTACCGTTAAAAACAATTTGTTTTTATTTATCCAGATAGAAATTACAGCACTACCGATACCTGCAATAGGAAAGAGTATAAATTGAGCATAAGCACTCAAAACATCTCTTCCGTGAGTAATTATATAAACTGCAACCAATGAGCCGATAAATGCAGCAAAGATTCCACCAAGTAGTACATACCAAAATACTTCGGTGCGGTCGTACCCGGCGAGTTTATATCGTTGTGCCAGTAATACCGAAATGCTAAAAACAAGCATTGCCGGAATACTGCCAATAAAAGCAAGTAATGCAGAAAATAGATACATATCCACATAAATAAATAATGCTGGAGTTGTAAGTAAGGCATAAGCAAGAATACCATAATACCAGCACCTAAAAGCCGAATGAAAAACTGTGTACTTTGTCATTTTTAAATTTGTTTTAATTGTGAAAAATATAGATATAGAAGAAATTTAGATAAATAGCATTTCAGTATTTGCAACAGATGGTTTGGAGTGTGTTGTAATATCGTAATGCAAACTGTTTCTAAAGCTGAATATTCCTAATGTTGTGCTTACAAATCCTACAACCGGAAAAAACAAAAACTCTATGTAGTTTTTCCAAACGGTTGCAAAATCTATCCAATAATTAGTATTGTTTTCTGAGTACCAAATAGCAGCTAAATAGGTACTTAAAAATGTAATGCTTAATCCGAATAACAGCACCGTACTCATCACTATAAATTTGTTGTGCGATTTGCTAATTTTCGGGAAAACAATTAGAAATATAAAAAATGCCAAACACGCCGGAATACTACTAATGAAAGCCATTGCCGCAGAAACGAAATACACAATGCCACCCATTCCATAGATGCCGTAAATATTATAAAATGCATCTTGTTCAGACTCGGGATTGTATGCAAATACTGGTAACAAAACGAGTGCTAAAAATGTAAGGGATACATAGAAGAATATACTTCTAAACCAAACGACGAATGCGTCGTAAATTGCTGTTCTAATGTTCATTTTTTTATATAGTTTTTATGTTTTAAAAAGTACTTTGAAAAACAAAGTATATTGAGAAAAAATTTTATTTTAGGTCTTTAAATATTTTTTCGAGTGCTGCTACGTGCAAGCGGAAAGCCTTTTCGCCCGAAACGGTAATGCTGTAAGTAGTATTGGTTTTGCGTCCTATAAATCCTTTTTCCACGAGTATATATTTGTTTTCTTCCAACGCTTTAAGGTGCGACGCTAAGTTGCCGTCGGTAACATCTAAAAGTGCTTTAAGGTCGTTGAAGTTCATAGACTCGTTTACCATCAGCGCACTCATAATACCGATACGTACTCTACTGTCGAACAGTTTATTTAATTTATCGAATTCTTGTCTCATTTTCTATCGTACTTATACCACATTAAAATACCATAAACTATATGGAATACACCAAACCCTAATCCCCAAAATATTAAGTGCCATTTCATTAAAAGCAATGCGGCTATGCCGAGAAGCACTTCTAATAATCCTAAATATTTAATGTCTGTAAAAGTATATTTGCTACAACTGATTAATGCCAATCCGTAAAAAACCAAAGATAGAGGCACTAAATAAAAGTTAGTATTATGATACCAAAAATGCAGGCAAAATATAGCTCCCGTTCCCACCGGAATAGCGATATTGATTAATAGCTTTCTGATGATTTCTTTATTGGTAGTGGTAAAGCCGTTTTTCTTATTTTTTCGATAACTAAAAAATACAGCACCAATTACAGCAACCGAAAAAATAACCAAAGCACTCCACAGCAAAAGCATTTTTTGCGCTTCATCTAAATAGAATGCAAGCGTTTGGTATTGTAATGCTTCAAACTCTGATGGAGATAAATTTTCTGTATGAGAAAAACCAAATTGGTGATATTCAGTTGGAGAACCATAATAATTTTTTATAAACCAAAACCACCCAGTACCAATAAGGGCAACTATTCCTGCCCATATACCACTCCAACCGCTTAGGCTAAATATCCGAGAAGATTGCTGCATTACTTTTTTTATTTCGTGCAGTGCAGCTAAAGGATTGTTTTCTATATTATCATTCATAAAAAGCACTTTGAAATGCAAAGTAAGTGAATAGGATTTTACAAAACAAATTTTTTCAGGAAATTTTTTTCAGGAAAACTACAAAAGCGAGTTGTTTGTAATTAATAAAATTGCTCCTTCATTATATTGTTTATAATTTAAAAATAGTCCAATGATTTTGTTGTTGGTCAAAAGACACAACAACGGCGAGATGGGTATTTTTCAAAGGTAATTTAGACTAATTATAATTTATAAACAGTATTACAACTCTTCCAAAACAAATTCTGTCATTCTTTGGTATAGTTGATAGCGTGTATTGCCACCACCGATGCCGTGGTTTTTATTTGGATAATATTCGGAACGGAATTGTTTCCCTGCTTTTATAAGGTTATCGGTAAGGATTACAGCATTCTGAAAATGTACATTATCATCAGCCATTCCGTGTATTAATAGAAAATTTCCTTTCAGGTTTTTTGCCATTTTTTCCGGTGCGTTATTATCGTAACCATCGGGGTTTTCTTGTGGTGTACGCATATATCTTTCGGTATAGATATTATCGTATAATCGCCAATTAGTAACCGGAGCAACTGATATGGCAGCTTTAAATACATCGGGAGCTTTAAAGATACAAGTGGCACTCATAAAACCACCATAACTCCAACCCCAAATCCCAATGCGCTTTTCGTCCACATAACTTTGTTTGGCTAAATATTGTGCTACGGCTATTTGGTCGTTGCTTTCGAGGTTGCCTAATTGTAAGTAAGTTTTCTTTTTAAATTCTTCGCCACGCGCGCCCGTACCTGTACCATCTACACATACTATAATATATCCTTTTAGTGCTAAATACTGATGCCAAAAGTAGTTTCCGGTCATAAATTGATTATACACTTGCTGCGAACCAGGACCACTGTACTGATACATAAACACCGGATATTTTTTAGTTTTATCAAAATTGGGAGGCGTAATCATATAGCCATTTAGCTGTACTCCTTCGTTATTAGGTATGGTTAAAAATTCTGTTTTGCCCCATTTATATTCCGATAAAGTTTGCTTTAATTTATTATTGTCTTCTAATACTCTTACTGTTTTGCCGTTTTTGTCTATCAAAGAATATACCGGAACATTAGCTACATCGGAGTATTTAACCAAAAAATATTGAAAACCTTTGCAAGGAGTAATACTACTCATTCCTGATTGTGGCGTAAGCGTATTTGTTTTGCTGTTTTTTATATTTACGGAGTACATTTTTCTTTCGAGAGGAGAGTTTACACCTGCAGTATAATATAACAATCCTGCTTTTTCATCGAAACCTATTAAATTATCTACGTCCCATTTTCCTTTGGTAATTTGTTGTAAACTTTTTTTGCTCCAATCCCATTTGTAGCAGTGGTTAAAACCACCTTGTTCCGATGTGAATACAAAAGCGTTTTCACCAGAGAGAAAAGAAATGTTGTCGTTTATATCTATATAGTATTTATTTTCTTCGGTATAGATAATCTGAGATTTTCCTGTAGATGCATTAGTTAATAAAAGCTCTAATTTATTTTGCAATCTGTTGAGTCTATAGATACACAATTCATTGTTTTTTGCCCATTTAATACGAGGTATGTATTGGTCTGTTTCGCTGCCAATATCAGCTTTAGTCGTTCTACCGGTAGCTATTTCATAAAGTTTTATTTCCACTATCGAATTGTCTTCACCGGCTTTAGGATACTTAAAAGTGTAAGGGGTAGGGTAGTTGTTTTTTTCATCGTAATACATCATTGTAAATTCTTTCACTTTGCTTTCATCGAATCTGTAAAATGCAATATGCTTACCATCTGGAGACCATTCGTAGGCTTGTGTAAATCCAAACTCTTCTTCATATACCCAATCGCAGTTTCCGTTTATAATTTCGTTTTGTTTGCCGTCTTTGGTTATTTCTTTTATATCGCCAGTAACCATATCGAGCATCATAAGATTATTTTTATACACAAAGGCAACTTTATCGCCCCGCGGATCAAACTGAGCGTGTAATACACCTTCGGAGTGTAAGCCTATATAGTTATTATACTCTAATAAATATACTTCGGTTTTGTATGTAGCGGAGTGTCGGTATATATATTCCGGATTAGAAAAGAGCATAATTTTCGTTTCGTCATTACTTAACGTATAGTGCGATATAGGATTTTCTTTGTTTTTATGCGTATATAATGTTCTTATTTTTTTGCCATCTGCAAGGCTATATACATTTATCTCTTGACCATTATCTGTACGGTCTAATTGCGTGTATTCTTGTCCATTGTTAAGTGCATTAAATCCCGGAATACTTTTAACGGCAAACTTATTGCTCATAAATATATCTTCTAAAGTAACTTCGGGTTGTGCAAAAAGTGCATTAGCATTAATAATGGCAAATAAGAAAAATAAACTCTTAAAAATATTTCTAATCATAGATATTATGTTTGGAGCAAAGTTAGTTTATTATGGTAATTATAAAATGATTTATTGTTTTGCAAGTGTTTATCTTCTTTTACGTTAATTTTGGAGTTTACCCTCATTATTTCACAAGTAAAAAAATCAAGAGGAATGAAATATTATATTTTATTTTTTGTCGTTTTGGGAAGCCAAGCTCTTAAAGCACAAGAATATTCGCCAAATCGGTGGAAAGAAACGCAGCGGTTAAATTCAATTAACCAAAAAGACATTGCTTATACCGACACATTATTTCTTACTTACAACGGAGGTGAAGAAATGGGTATAAGAAAAGGTGGGTTTGTTTATAATGGAAAAGTTTCCCAAAATAAGTTGAATTTAGGGCATATAGCGTTTGATGTTTTAAGTAATACAGCTAATGAAATTAAGTTGGCAAAAGATAGTAATATTCACATATTTACTCGAGTATTATTAGACAAAAGCGCCTCCGATGCACCTGCCAAAATTAAAGAAAATGTACTCCCCACAAATGTAGTTTCTTCTATAGACTTTAATTTACTAAAAGGAGAATGGGAAGCATACAAAAGGGTTAGTAGAAGTGGTCCGTTGCCAAAAGTGGATTTTAATCTTTTAATTAAAAAAGCCATTTTCTATGATGGAGTACAAAACGAAATAAGTGGTGTATTTTATGCTACTACAAAAGAAAATTATCTTTATGCAGTAACACAAAGCGAAAATGGAACGTTGATTTCAAACACAAAAGAAGGCAAAACTATAGTTTTAAAAGTTTTTCTGGCAGATGGCAAAGAACTTATAGTAGAGGACCAATACGGTGTGTTATATTTTATGCGTAAATTTCAAAAATAATAAAGCAATATTTTATACCAATGACTGATTTAAGAAACTCCAATTATCGCAATATTATCTATGTCGTTTTTTGTTGGGTAATGTTGGCAGGATTTATTTGGTCGAGAGCATTGTTATCTATTGCTACTATCGGATTTGCGGCTTTTGCTTTAATGTCTTCTGATATAAAAGCTAATTTTAAAACTTGGCTCAATAGTAGGTTTGCGCTCTATTGTTTGCTCTTTTTTGTGGCACATTTGGTTTCCGGAATTTGGAGCGAGCATATAGTAGAATGGCAAAAAGATACAGTTACCAAACTCGCATTTGTAGCAATGCCATTTGCAATGCTTCAGCTTACATCGTTTAATCAAAAAACAAAAGAATTACTGATTACAGGCATTAATGTTATTATGCTCTTAGGCGTATGCTTTAGTTTGTATAAAATAGTACAAGCAGGTGCATCTGTAAACGAAAATTACACCTTACCCACAACCCAGTACAACGACCACATAAGGTTTGGATTAGCCTTGGTATTAACGGTTATTACTTCTGCTTACCTACTTTTCGAGCGATTCGAAAATAAGGTGTCTATGGTTTTAAAATTATTTTTAGGTTTTTGTGCATTTGTTTTTATTGTGTACATACATTACTTATCGGCTCGTACAGGTTTAATTACATTATACCTTGCAATCTTCTTATTAATATTAGCCAAGCTATGGAAAAGAACTAAAATTGGCAGTTTGATAATACTTACTGTATGTTTTATTGGCGTTGTTTTAGCTATAAATTATGTACCACGCTTAAATGATAAGTACCAATTTATGAAGTACGAGTACGAAATATGGAAAAATAGCAACGGAGAAAATGCTCATTTGTATAGTGATAATAACAGATTAATTTCTTACGAATTAGCTATTAAAGGCATTAAGCAAAATCCATTGATAGGCATTGGTAGCGGAGATATAAATGCAGAAATGCTTAAAATGTACCAACAAAATTACCCTAATATACCCGAAGGGCATAGGCTTAATATACCACATAATCAATTATTGGCAACGAGCTTAACGATTGGTATTCCGCTAACACTAATATTGTTGCTTATGATATTGGCACCTTTGTTTGTAACCTACACACACAAAACCTATCTCACTATTACAAGTCTTGTGCTCATCTTTGCATTACAGGTAGAGGCTATGTTAGAGGTACAATTCGGTATTTTTATTTTTCTGTTTTTTATTTTAATATACTATAAGATATTACCCGAAAAACAATCATTAAAAAAGCCAAACAATTAATGTTTGGCTTTTTTAATAATATAAACAGCACCTATAATTAACAACCCAATCTGCTTTTTAAATCGCCAATTTGAGTTTCCCATAATTGTTGTTGGTCTTTTATATCTGTTTTATCCGCAAAATCGGTAATAAGCAACATTGTCTCGTTAGTAATAGGACTACTGCTAATTCTAAACTCAAAATATTCGTCATCTCCATAATAATCCCAACGGAAGCGAATAAATTCGTTTTCTTCAACTTCTACTACCTCTGCACTATCAGTAGAGCCACTCCACGTAAAATAGAATGTATTTCCTTTATCATCTACTTTATCTGCAAACCATTCTTGCAAGCCATTAGGTGTAGATACAAACTCAAACAGCATAGGTTTAGAACAGCGTAGTGGAAATTCTAAAGTAAAAGCACTTTTTTTTGTTTTCATAAAAAAATCGTTTTATCAAATCCATTCCGAAACAATAAGTTTTAACACTTTTCGGAAATAACTTTTGCAATAATAGAAAAAGAATTGAATTATTAATGTGAAATACAAAATATTTTTTTGTATTATGGTTTAATGCCATTTTTTAAATGTTAATTGTTGATTAATTTTATTTGGTTTAAATAATTCTATTCGTTAGCTTTGTTCGATATTGTTAATCTTTTTGTTAAAAATTTAAATTATTTATTGATAACGTAAATCTATTCAAATTATGTCAATGCGTCAACTGAAAATTACTAAATCGATTACTAATCGGGAAAGTCAATCATTAGAAAAATATTTACAAGAAATAGGAAAAGTAGATCTCATAACTCCGGAAGAAGAAGTAGCATTAGCCATAAAGATTAAGCAAGGAGACCAAAAAGCATTAGAAAAACTAACCAACGCCAATTTAAGATTTGTAGTATCAGTAGCCAAGCAATACCAAAATCAAGGTCTATCGCTCAGCGATCTCATTAACGAAGGTAATCTTGGGCTTATTAAAGCAGCACAGCGTTTCGACGAAACCAAAGGTTTTAAATTTATCTCTTACGCCGTATGGTGGATTCGCCAATCTATATTACAAGCATTGGCAGAGCAAAGCCGTATAGTAAGATTACCACTTAATAAAGTAGGATTAACCAACAAAATCAACAAAGCCTTCTCCTTACTGGAGCAAGAGTTTGAGCGCGAGCCATCTTCCGAAGAGTTAGCAAGTTTGTTAGAAATAGAATTAGAAGAAGTAGAAAGTACCATCAGTGTATCTTCTCGCCATATTAGTATGGATGCACCGTTTGTGTCGGGCGAAGAGAATACACTATTAGATGTTTTAGAAAATCCAAATTCTACTAAAGCTGACCGCAGAATAGACCACATGGAATCTCTTTGTAGAGAAGTAGCCCGCTCGCTTAATACACTTACCGACCGCCAGAGAGAAGTATTACAACTTTATTTTGGTATCGGTATGGAGCATCCTGTATCATTAGAAGATATAGGCGACCATTTAGGCTTAACTCGTGAGCGCGTAAGACAAATTAAGGATAAAGCCATTAGCAAATTAAGATGTGCCAGTCGCTCTAAATTGCTTCGTTCGTTTTTAGGGTAATAAATAAACTATTGTATGATTAAAAATGCCAACTCTTTAAAAGAGTTGGCATTTTTTTTGGGTATTATATACTTTCCAGCAGCGTTTTTGCTTTTTAATCTGCTATTAATGCATTCTGTCGCTTCGGGCGGGCATTTTTTCTAAAATAGATTTTTCGATTTGTAGCCAATCTTTCCAGGTTTTGGCTACCAATTTTTCGTCGAAATAGGCTCTTGCAATATCAAGAAATAAGCGGTAATGCCCTGCTTCGCTAATCATAAATTTATGATAAAACTTTCGTAGTGCTTCTTCAGCCAAATTTTCGGAAAGAATACGAAAACGTTCGCAACTACGCGCCTCTATTAGTGCGCATATTACAAGTTTGTGTAATAGCTTCTCTTCACTCGAAATTCCTTTAGGTTCGTGTTGTAATAATTGGTTTACATATTCGTCTTTTCTTTGCTTACCCAATTTAAAACCACGCTTTTTCATTTCGGAAAGTACCATTCTGAAATGTCCCCATTCTTCTGTTACGATTGGAGCTAAGTTTTCGACCAGCATATTATGCTCCGGATACTTTTGAATTAAAGAAATACATTGAGTTGCAGCTTTTTGTTCGCAAAAAGCGTGGTCGGTAAGTATAAACTCTAAAGATAAAGATGCAGCATCTGCCCATCGAGGGTCGGTAGGTAATTGCAAGCCTAATATGTTATTATCGGACGAAGACATAAAATGGAAAAAAGTATTGAATAATTCGACTGCAAAATTAATCCAGAATATTAAAATACTCTGATAAATGCTAAATTTTATACAAATAATTGTTTTAGTTTTGGCATTTAGAGCCGATGTCTATTATTAAAAATGATGTTAGAAAATAGTAAAATTATATATACTCAAGATAAGAAATTGTTAGAAAAGTTACCCGTTTTTTATCAACCTTGGTATATGGATATTTTCGGAATAGAGTGGGGGGTGGTAGTTCAAAAAAACGAAAATTACACTTTGGTATTTCCTTACTTTATCGAAAATAAGTTAGGCTTAAAACTATCAAGACCACATAATGTAACTCCTTATTACGGACCATTTATATGTTCCGAAAACAATGCAAAAGTACAATTGAGCCATACAGAATGGGAGCACATAAAGCAATTAATGCCCCGATGGAGTATGCAGTGGCTTACCCCACATTATGCCCTTAATTCGGACTATTTATTAGCAGACAATTATACGAAAATAGAAAAAGTAACTCATATTTTAGATCTGCTTAAAAGCGAAGAAGTATTATGGAAAGAGATGGACTCGATGCGAAGAAGAAATATCCGAAAAGCAGATAAAGAACTAACGATTCAAGAAAACGATTTTGATGTAGCGGTTTATTTGGATTGGATGAGGGCTACATACCAAAAAAGAAACAAAACATTGTATTACGAAGAAAAAATAATTCGGAAATATTTTAACGAAGTTATGGCACATAATGCAGCCTTGGCTTATACTTGTTACAATATTGATGGCAAAGCAGTGGCTATGACATTATGTTTATTCGACAATGTATCGGGGTATGCAATTTTAGTGGCAAAAAATCCGGAAATTCATCATAGTGCAGCATCTTCTGCCTTGCTGTGGAAATCCATTATACAATGTAAAAACAAAGGATGTACGGTGTTCGACTTTGAAGGGAGTAGCATTCCCGAAATTGCCAATTTTTACAGTAAATTTGGTAGTACTCGGATAGAGTTCGGGAGCTATAAAAAGACAAATTCTTTGATTTGGAAGATTAAAGAAAGTTTGACTTAAACAGCGCATTATTTTTATTTACTTTTGCTTATGAAAAATATTTATTTAGAAGCAAAAGTGCTTTGGTCGCAGATAGATTCTAATAATCACTTACGGCACAGTGCTTATGCCGATTTTGCAGCTCAGGCAAGGGTAGAGGCATTGGTAGCATTAGAGATAGATGCCCAAATGATGAGTAACAACAATATTGGACCAATATTATTTAAAGAAGAAGCTACATATTTAAGAGAAATATTGCCCAACGATACCATAAAAGTAAGTTGCGCACTAAGTAGCAGCAGAGAAGATGCTGCCCGATGGAGTTTTGTGCAGCACATTTATAGGGGCGACGGCATTCACGCTGCTACTATTAGAGTAAGCGGTGCTTGGTTAGATTTAAACAAAAGAAAACTAACCATTCCCCCTCCCGAAATAGGCGAAAAGTTTATGGCACATTTCCCCAAATCCGAAGACTTTGTATTAATTCCGAAAAATAAAGGATAAATACTTAATAAAACTTGCTATTATGTTACAATCTGTATTTTCTAAGCCGGCAAAATTGTTTTTGGCATTGTCTTGCTTTTTTGTGGCAAATGCACTGATTGCAGAGTGTATTGGTGGTAAGCTGTTTTCGTTAGAAGCATTATTTGGACTTGCAGCAAGTAATTTTAAACTTTTTGGCGAAAGTAATTTAAGTTTTGTACTTACTTGTGGTGTTTTGCTTTGGCCCCTCGAGTTTATTATGACAGATATTGTAAACGAATATTTTGGTCTAAAAGCAGTAAAACGAATTTCTTACATAACGGTAATATTAATAATATATGCTTTTGTTATGTTTTATGTAGCTATGGAAGTACCGGCAGCAGGTTTTTGGGTAGGTAGCCAGATGGAAAATGGCGTGCCTAATATGGACAAAGCATTTGGAGCGATATTTGGTCAAGGTATGTGGATAATAGCCGGAAGTCTTGTCGCTTTTGTTGTAGGGCAAATTGTAGATGTGTATGTTTTTCATTTTATAAAAAAGAGAACAGGAGAAAAAAAGATATGGCTGCGTGCCACTGGCTCTACATTAGTGTCGCAATTGGTAGATAGCTTTATAGTATTGTTTATTGCCTTTAAAATTGGCAATAATTGGAGTTGGCAATTAGTGTTAGCAGTGTGTTTATTGAATTATACCTATAAAGTTTTTATGGCAATAACACTTACCCCATTAATTTACGTATTAGAGAATATAATAAATAGATATTTAGGCAAAGATTTGGCATTGGCAATGAAAAAATCTGCTATGGCGGCAAAATAATTTATTTACCCAACTAAAACATTTAATCCGCTGTCTTATCTTTATGTTTGTAAGACTAATTAATATTTTTTAACTATTGTCCGTTGCATTGGCATATCATCAAGTTTTAGATTCCATAGATGAGCTACAGGAGCTTATTGACGGCTGTCTCCAAAACAACAGGGGGGCACAGGAGAAGATGTACCGTCTTTTTTACCCTCGTATGCAATCTATGGTAAGAAAATATTATACCGATCAGATGCAGGTAGAAGAGATAATGAATAATGGCTTTTTACGTGCATTTCAGAAAATCGGGTCTTACGCATTTAAGGGTTCTTTCGAAGGTTGGCTCAGGAAAATATTTTACCACGCCGTAGCCGACTATGCTTCCGCAAACAATCGCTATAATCAAAACGTAATCTTAGAAGAAAAAGAAGAATTTGTACACAAAGACCTCGTGTCGGGTTTGTACTACAACGATTTAATGAAAATGGTTGAAAACCTTCCTTCTTCTTGCAGAGTAGTATTTAATCTGTTTGTATTAGAAGATTTAGGGCATAAAGAAATAGCGAAAATGTTGGGTATTAGCGAAGGAACGTCTAAATGGCATTTATCAGAAGCAAGAAAACTATTAAAAGAAAAAATAGAAAAACAAAATTTGAATATTAAAAAATAAAAAAATTGTGAAAATGGATCCACATAAAGATTTTGTCAAAGTGGACGATGCTTTCAAACAACTGAAAGAATCGTCTGACGATGAGATGCCTGCCGGAGCCTGGTTTCGTATGAAAGATGTTCTCGATGCGAGCCTGCCCATTGGTGTTGCCGTTACAAGATTTTCTTGGAAAAAATATTTGACACCGTTTTTGGTTGCATTATTCGTAAGTTCGAGTGCCATTTTGGGATATAACTATTTCAAAACAGATACTGAATTAACGCAAGATAAAACTATTGCCCAAAAGGATAAAGCTACCAATAAAGCTACCGATAAAGGCATTGTTGCTATTCCAAATATTGGAGAAAACAATATTGCACCGAATACAACCCAAAACGAGCATTATGCATCTAATGATTTACCCGAAAATATAAACAACAATAGCAGAAAATCATCTGCTAATAAATTAAACAATACTATTAATAATAATACAGCTAAAGCAATAAATGACAACACTGCTGTAAATAACAATACCCAAAACAATACACAAAACACTTTAAATAATACCAATAACTCATCAAATAATAACGCTAATGCAGGAGCTATAGACAATAATAGCATTGCATCTCAAAAAAATAATAATGAAGCAAACAATACACTTGGAGCCACTCCATTAAATAATACCATTGTTGCCAAATTACCAGATGCTAATGTGGTGCCAAATACAAACAATGCTAATAGCGTACAAGATGACCTTTTAAGCACCTCAGAAAACAATAATTATAACGGAAACAGCAATGCAACGGTGGCAAGCCCGCTTTCAACCGCTAACGATGCTACACCAGAAAATAAAAACACAATAGTAGAAAAAGAAATTACGGACAACGGTACAACTATCGTGAAAAAAGAAGATGGCGAATGGTATAAAGAAGTAAATAAAGAAGTAAAAGCAGTAGATATTAACCAAAAAACCATTAGAGATGCTAATAATAATATAGTAAGAATAAGTGATACCGTAAATGTAGGCTACAAAGAGATTACTACTTACATTCCACTTACCAGAATAGAATTAGCCAAATTAGGCAAATTACCTGTTCAACAAGATGATAATCGTATAATATTGGCATCGGCAAATCGTAATGTTGCTAAAAAAGCAAACAAAGATATTACACTCTTAAAAGATGTTAAAGTATCTCGTAAGACCTACAAAGAGTCAACATCTGCTAATGAAATTGCCCATAAATTCAATAATGAATTAAATAGATTATTTAATAACAACGGCAGGTTTTATGCTGCAATGTATATGGGTGGAAACTATACGCCATTAGGCAGCGCAGACGGTTTAGGTTATCAGTTGGGCTTTGCTGCAATTATGAATATGGGTGAGCGTTGGGCATTAGCAGCAGAGTTAAGATATGTACGCAGAGAGTTTGTAAATTACACTTATAGCGATAAGAGCAAACTTTACGATGTAGAAAAAAATGGCGATATTTATTACGGTACAGAAGAAATAAGAGATAATACTTATTCCTTTAAAGGCTTTAGTGCCATAGAACTACCTATATATTTGGGTTACGAAATTAGTAATAGATTAAATATATATGGTGGTGTAAATGGAATGTATATGTACCCGCTTAAATATCAAGTTTCTAAAACGTATAATTTTAACGATACTTATGTTTCAACCGTAGAGCCGCAAAGCACTTATCTTAACATCAACGATGATATAGATTTTGTACCTCGATTTGGATTAGGCTATGTAGCAGGAATAGGTTTTAATGCAAGTAAAAAAGTAGGAGTCGATTTTAGAATTACACAAATGATGGTGGATAATTCAATTGTTAAATCACCTTTGGTTAATAGGATAGCACAAGCACCATCTTTCCAATTATCCTTTACTTATTTTATCGGTAAAAAAGAAAACATCGTTTATATCTTAGAACGATAATTGATACTTCTTTAAAGTAAAAAAGCAGGAATTATTCCTGCTTTTTTTTGTTGCCATTTTTACCATTTTTTAATTTAGCAATTTTGTTTTCGATGCGTTTTTCCTCTTCATCTAATGTAGTCATAAACGAATTATTCATTGTAAATGTTTTCGCTTTTGTTATAGCTTTTAAGGCTTCTTTGTATTTGAATTGATATTCATGCAGATATGCTTGTTTTAAATGCAACGAAGCTTTATCCACTCCTTTAACGCTAAAGGCAAAATCTATAAACTTTTGAGCTTGTTCATAATCATCGTTCCATAAGAGTACATTAATGTAATGTTGGTGAACATTTAGCGCATTTATATTAATGGATAATGCCTCCTGAAAATATTGAATAGCAGTGTCATAATCTTGAAATTGCTCCGAATATAATCTTCCCATTAGACATAATGCGGTTACGTCTTCTGCATTATACGACAAGGCGTATTCCAAGCATTCTAAAGATTCTTCCAAATTATAAGGATATGCATCTATTGCTTTTAATAAGTATTTATTTGTTTCCATTTTATTGTTTTTTTGCAACCATTATTATATAAAAAGGTAATGGTCTATTGTTAATTACTTGTCCATTCGTGCTATTTTAGGAATGAACTTTGCGATTGTTTTTACCAATTCTGTTTGATTAGCCATAACGGTATTAATATCCTTATATGCTTGAGGTGCTTCATCTATACCCCCGCCTATCATAGTAATATCATTAGCTTTGAGCAGTTTTTCTATTTCACTTTTAGTGAATTTCGATTTGCATTTAGCTCTTGATAGCAATCTTCCGGCTCCGTGCGATGCAGATTGTAAGCTTAATTCGTTACCTAAGCCTTCGACTATATAAGCCGGAGTGATTAATGAACCGGGAATAATTCCCATTTGCCCTTTAGCAGCAGGTGTAGCACCTTTTCTATGTACTATACATTCGGTATTGTCTATAATTTCTTTCCAAGCGAAATTGTGATGATGCGATACACTTGCTAATATTTGCGTACCAAGCAATTTACACATTCTTCTATGAATATCTTCGTGGCAAGCCTGAGCGTAATCGCCTGCAAGGTTCATTGCTGTCCAGTATTCTTGTCCGTCGTGTGTATTCAAATCTAACCAAGCTAAGTGTTGTACTTGTTTTGGTAACGGACATTGTTTGCTCGCTAAGTAAGTATAATGTTTTGCAATGTTTGCCCCTAATGCACGAGAACCACTATGTGTGAGTAAGCCTAAATAAGAGCCTTTATGTAATTGCATTGGATTGTCTTTTGCATCTATTTCTACTATACCAAATTCTACAAAATGATTACCGCTTCCCGAAGTGCCGATTTGACTATATGCTTTTTTGAATAAGGATTTCAACAATGGAATTTCTCTAAATTCAGCTCTTTCAAATATTGCGTGTTCCCCTTTAATGTGATGCGTTTCGTTCATTCCAAATTTCGAGTGTTCCGAAAGTATCTTTTTTAATGCATATCTATTTCCGTCGATATAGCTTGATGGTAATGCAAAAACACTTAAATGCATTCTGCAACCAATATCTACTCCTACACCGTAAGGAATTACTGCGTTTTGAGTGGCTAATACACCACCAATGGGCAAGCCATAACCGCTATGCGCATCGGGCATTAATGCACCCTTAACTGCTACCGGCAATTTCAGTGCTTCAAACATTTGGTATTTGGCAGCATCTTCTATTTCGTTTTCACCAAAAATTTCAAAAGGAACTCTTGTTGTTCTTAATTCGTGCATTTTTAGTTTTACCGGTTGTATTAATGCTTCTGCTATTTTGCCCCAAATTGGGTTGCCTATATAGTTCTCAGGGCATCTTAATACCGAAGTGGCATCTTGTAACAATCGTTCTCTTTTTTCTTTTTTAGCGTAGCGACTAATTTGCCCCATAGCTATATTTATACTATTATTATTTGGATAACCTATTTTTATTAGGTCTTTCCCTTTTATCTTATTTCCCATTTTTTTTGAAAATTATTGATTAAAATGTAAAAGGACAATGGTCCCATAATCTTTTAGCTCATCACAAAACAGCAATAACTGTTTTCTAATGAAAAAAGAATATTTAATGATTAACCGGGAATCTTTTTTGTAAAAAAAGAAGCCCGAAACTTAAAGGCTTCGGACTTTCGTATAAAGAATTGAATAATAATCTTTAAGAAAAGAGAAAGTCACGAAGCAGGACAGCACGAAATTCCTTCGGTGCAGTATCCACTGTAGATGCGCAATAAACGTACATTGTTACTTCGATTTAAATTGTGATTAAAAATATTTTCGGCTGCGAAGGTAAATTATAAATTCAAAATGCAAAAATAAAAATTCAAAATACAATGTAAGTTATTTATCCGCTAAGCATCAAATATGCTATTTTGCATTTTGTGTTTTTACTTTTGACTTTATTATACTTACTTTTGTCCTTTCTGATTAGATAAAAAATTACAACAATAAAATGAACATAGGATTAATTATAACAAGAGAATATGTAACGAGAGTAAAAAAACGCTCTTTTATAGTAACTACGTTATTAGTTCCGATATTATTTGTAGTAGTATTTGGCTTAATGGGCGTTATTGCTGCTAAATCGGGTTCCGAAAAAAAGATAGCAGTAATAGACCAAAGTAATTTTTTTGATGGAAAAATTAAAGCTACCAAAAAACTAACTTTCGATTTTGTAAACATTCCTTTAGATTCTGCAAAGAAAAATCAAAAAGACTTAGGATATAATGGCATACTGTTTTTACAGGATTTCGATATTGATAACAGTACCCATTTCGATTTATACAGTGATGAGCAGTTAGGTATGACTACGCAATCTTATATAGAAAGCCAACTCAACAATGCAGCCGAAACAGAACGAATTAACAGAGCCGGAATATCGCCCGAAATATTAGAAAAACTTTCGCAAAAGACAATAACATTAGTCCCCAAAGTAGGATTAGAAGAAAAAGAATCGAGCAATGAAGTAGCTTCCGGTATAGCCTATGCAAGTGGTATGATACTATATATCTTAATGCTAATATATGGTATGAGCGTAATGAAAAGTGTAATGGAAGAAAAAACAAATCGTATTGCAGAAATAATAGTAAGCTCGGTAAAACCATTTAATTTAATGCTCGGAAAAATTATAGGTGTGGCATTAGTGGGGCTTACACAATTCATCATTTGGTTATTATTTATCGGTATATCTTCGATTGTAATTTTGAGCATAATTGGTGTAAAAGATGTAATGAACAATCCGGAAATGATGGACCAAATTTCGGTAGTAATGGCACAAAACAATATAGACTTAGGTGCTAAAGGCGAGGTAATGACTAAAGCAATACTTACCGCCAACTGGACAAAAATTGTACTTTGGTTTTTGTTTTATTTCCTTGGTGGTTACTTTTTGTATGCATCGCTTTTTGCCGCTGTGGGTAGTTTGGTTGATGAAGAGAACCAAGATTCTAACAGTCTTACAATGCCTATAACTATGCCTATAATTTTAGGGTTCTTTATAATGATAACTACTTTAAACGACCCTAATAGTGGTTTGGCTATCTTTGGTAGTATATTTCCGCTTACATCGCCCATAGTAATGATGGCACGCATACCTTTCGACGCACCTACTTGGTACGAGCTATTGGCATCGGTATTATGTATCATTTTTGGATTTCTAGGTACAACTTGGCTTGCAGCCAAAATATACAGAACGGGTATATTAATGTACGGTAAGAAGGTAACCCTAAAAGAAGTGGGTAAATGGATTGTAAGAAAAAGCTAAGCTTTCTTTACAAATTCTGATTTAAGAGCCATTGCTCCAAAACCATCTATTTTACAATCAATATTATGGTCGCCATCGGTTAATCTGATATTTTTAACTTTCGTGCCTGCTTTAATGGGTTGTGTAGCACCTTTTACAGGAAGATTTTTGATAGTTACTACTGTGTCGCCATCTTGTAGGCGGTTTCCATTAGCATCTTTAACTATTAATCCTTCTTCTTGTACTTCTTCGGGATTCCACTCGTAACTGCAATCCGGACAAATCATTAATGCGTCCATTGGGTAAGTAAATTCAGATTTGCATTGAGGGCAAGGTAATACTTCAGGCATTTTTACTCTTGTATTGTTGAGAGGGTAAAGGTACAAAATATTGATAAACATTAATTTAGAAAATATCTACCACAAAAAAAGATAGTTGATTTAACTTCGCAGATATGTACCACAGCTTAGCGCATTGTATCGAAGACCTCGAAAGAAACGGTCATCTTATTAGAATTAAAGAAGAAATAGACCCATATTTAGAAATGGCGGCACTGCATCTTCGTGTACACCAAAAAGGTGGTCCGGCTTTATATTTCGAAAACATAAAAGGGTCGAAATATCCGGCGGTATCTAATCTGTTTGGCACTATGGAGCGTAGCAAATTTATTTTTAGAAAAACGTGGCAACAAACGGAACAATTAATAGCACTTAGGAATAACCCCATTGCAGCTATTAAAAAACCGTGGCTACATTTCGATTCATTATTGACAGCTACAAAAGCATTGCCCCGTAAAGCAAAATTTCCTGCATCTCATTTTAACGAAATTAAAATCAGCGATATACCGCAGGTACATCATTGGGAAAAAGACGGTGGAGCATTTATAACCTTACCTCAAGTATATACAGAAGATTTAGACAAGCCAGGTATAATGAATGCCAATTTGGGTATGTATAGAATTCAATTATCGGGAAATGATTATGTACAAGACAATGAAGTAGGGCTGCATTACCAAATACATAGAGGAATAGGGGTACATCAAACTAAAGCAAACAAAAAAGGACAACCACTAAAAGTGAGTATATTTATCGGAGGGCATCCGGCGCATACATTAGCAGCGGTAATGCCACTCCCCGAAGGGTTAAGCGAATTAACCTTTGCAGGGCTCTTAGCCGGAAAAAGATTTCGATACAGCTACCACGAAGGTTATTGTATTAGCAACGATGCAGATTTTGTAATTACAGGAGAAGTGTATCCTAACGATAATAAACCAGAAGGACCATTTGGCGATCATCTTGGTTATTACAGCTTAATTCATCCTTTTCCGGTAATGCGCGTACATAAGGTGTATGCCCGTAAAAATGCAATTTGGAATTTTACTGTTGTAGGTCGTCCGCCACAAGAAGATACTGCATTTGGAAACTTAATACACGAACTTACAGGCACTGCCATTCAAGAAGAAATAAAAGGCGTACAAGCAGTTCACGCTGTAGATGCAGCAGGGGTACATCCCTTGCTCTTTGCTATCGGAAGTGAAAGATACACTCCTTATTTAACCGAAAAAAGACCTGCTGAATTGCTTACACAAGCTAATAGTATTTTAGGATTTGGACAACTAAGTTTGGCTAAATATTTATTTATTACTGCACCGGATAATACTATAAAATTAGACACAAGAGATGAAGAGCATTTCTTAAAATACATTTTAGAAAGAGTACATTTAGATAGAGATGTTCATTTCCAAACCAAAACCACCATAGATACATTAGATTATTCGGGAGATGGATTAAATACTGGAAGTAAAGTGATTATAGCGGCTTATGGAGATAAAATACGAGAACTTGCTACAACCATTCCCAATGCTATTAATAATATAGATGCTATTAAAAATGCAAACTTAATAATACCCGGAATTATAGCAATAGAGCTACGTGCATTTACATCTTACCAAAACTCGGAACAAGAAATTGATAATTTAGCAAATGCGCTAAAGGAAAATTGTTCCAATGAAGAAATTAATTCTTTGCCTATGATAGTAGTATGTGATGATAGTTCCTTTACTGCCCAGAATATCAAAAATTTTCTTTGGGTAACATTTACCCGTAGCAATCCTTCGCACGATATTTATGGGATTGATAGCCAAACCATATTTAAGCACTGGGGGTGTAAAAGTATGGTTATAGATGCACGTAAAAAACCGTTTCACGCACCGGAATTAACGGTAAATGAAACGGTAGAGAATAATATTAATCGCTTTTTTGAAAAAGGAACAAGCCTTTATGGGCAGATTAAATAGATTAATCTTTTAATGCACATTCGTAGGTCTTAACTACACCTACTATTACTACTTTATAGCTTTTTTCATCGCATATTTCCCTTGCATCTTTTTTGGTTTCCTCTTCTATATGATGATTTTCAACGCCAAAAGCGATACCATCTTCTTTGAAAACACAAGAACAAGTATAGTTTTTCTTGCACGAAGCAAATAATGCAATCATAGCTACTAAAACAAAAAATAATATTTTTTTCATAAATATTTTGTAATTACTATTTTTATTTAAACTAAATTTTTACGCATTTAAACTTAAAATCTTCCAATTTTAGTCGTTTTTAATTGGAGGATTATTAATTGATTTTACAATCTATATATCTATATTATAATCATATCTGTCTTGCCATACAGCACATACTTTGTTAGCACTTCTTCTGCTATATCACTTATTGCCGCATAGTTATCATACACTACTTACCATCGGGATAAGAATAGTTGCACGTTTATGCTTTAGTATAAGAGGTAGTTGTATGTAAGATAGCTAAAGCTGCTTATATTGCTAAGACGATTTTTGTTATGTTGTATATATTGCTAAATAGATTATCGGACAAATGTAATTAATAAATGGTAATTATACAAGTCCTTAAAATTATTGCTGAAAAATATAAAATATAAACTTAAAAAAAGGATACCCTATAGGTATCCTGATATGTATTGTATTGATGATTTAATAGCATTATTTTAATACGCATCTTGCTCCTACAGCAGACCACGCATTGGCAGAACTTTCACATTTGTTTTTTGCTTTCTTTTCTGTTGAGCGAGAAATAGTATAAGATTTCATTTCAGGAGTTTATATAACACCACTATCAAATGTGCAAACGCAAATGTAATTTTTTTTGCAGGAGGAAAATGCAATGGCTAACAATGCAGTAACAGAAGCAACTAAAATAAACTTTTTCGTTCTAAAATATTTAAAAAATTAAAGAAGAGATAGTATGTTAATATTGCTAATGAGTGTAAAATAGTATAAAAAATAAAAGCAGGCTGCCATTTAAAGGCAACCTGCTTTTTAATAATAAGTAAATATAAACTAATTATTTTACAGTACATTTTGCACCTACCAAAGCCCATGTTTTTTCTGCTGTTTCACAAGTTTCTTTAGCTTTTTTCTTTGTAGTTTTACCAAGTGAAAATGCTTTCATATCGCTACCAAGGGTAACACCTGGATCAAACGTGCAGTCGCAAGTATATTCTTTTTTGCAAGATGTCATTACTAATACTCCGAAAATTGCTACAGAAGCAACTAAAATAAATTTCTTCATTTCTTTAAATTTTTGTTTTAGATTAAAAATATGTTGGCAAAGATATTATTTTTTTATTAAAAGTTAATTTATCCTCAATACTGTCCTAAATGTTTTTTTATAGTTTATCAAAAGTTTTATTGCCGCCAT